>JAFNAB010000134.1 GCA_017859955.1 Holophagaceae bacterium | reverse complement strand
GGGAAGAGGGCGGGAACGGAAGTCTGCCGAATGCGTGCCATGGGATCAGTGTGTCAGGGCTCGACCCTCAGGTGGAAAGATCGCGTCGCTGCTCGGAGATTCGGATGCTTCCCCGGAGCTATGAACAGCGGGCGAGTTAAATAAATATTTACTATATTAATAATTCAAATTTTTGAGAGGCAGGCGATATTTAGCAGCCTTTTGTCGCAGGAGTTTCGTATTTCAGTCAATAGGGGGAGGCTTACAGTATGTAAATATTTAATCAAAATCACTGCTGATCCCGGGCCGAGGTCTCGAACACACCTCCGTGCTGCCTTCCCCCCTCTTGGCATCCGAAAAAAAAAGCCTATCTTTTCCTATGTTTCAAGGAGATGTGCCATGGGGAACCGATCCCCAGAAGACTCGAAGTCCGGTTGGCTCCATCGTCTTGAGGAAAGCCGAAAAGAGCGGACCCGGGAGGCGGAGGAGTTTCCCCGCCTTTCCCGGGAGGATCTTGAGCATCCCGAGCGCTACCATCAGCGCTTGCAGGAGTGGATCAAGCAACAGAGTCGCCAGGGGCACCGCTGATCAAAGGTATTCGATCGGGTAGCCGCCCTTGGTGATGATCTGGGTGGCGATGCGATCCGAGAGCTTGGAACCGGATTCCGGGGCGTAGCTGTCGAAGGCCTTCAGGTCGTTCATGGCCTGGTCCAGGGCCTCGCCTTCCAGCACCTCGCCCACCAGGAGCCTGGCGTTGGTGAGGATCCGGGGAGCGGTCTCGTTCACGAAGAGCTTGGCGAGATCCAGGGCAAGTTCGGCCCAACGGTGGGAGGCTGCGGCCATCTTCTCGGCACGCACCACGGCGGACTCCATGGCGTAGATCTCGGTGGCCATCTCGGCGGCCCTGGCAGCGCCCTCCTGGTTTTCAATGAGCTTCTGGCCGCAGACCTCCAGGGCGGTGGCTACGGAGTAATGGAGCTGGCGCTTGGCCAGTTCAACCGCCAGCTTGGCCTTCGCCAGGGGACCGCTGCCGAGCTGGGGCAGGTCCGCCGTATCCTTGCGCAGGGGCAGGGAGGCATTGCTGGACTTCTTGAAGATCTGGCTCGCGATGATCATGCGGTTGATCTCGTTGGTGCCTTCAAAGAGCCGGTTGATGCGGTTGTCGCGGTAGAGCTTCTCGGGGGGGTATTCGGCGGAGAATCCGTAGCCACCGAAACACTGCACGGACTCGTCAGCGATCTGGCCCAGGGCCTCGCTGTCCCAGATCTTCATCATGGAGGCTTCCATCTGGAACTCGTCCATCATCTCGAGCTTGGCCTTGGCCGCATCGGGCTGGTCCCAGTGGATGGAATGCATGCCCTCGTTGATGTAGCCGATGGTGCGGAAGTTCATGCTTTCGGCCACGAAGATGCGGGTAGTGATCATGGCCAGGTACTTGCGGATCAGGCCGAAGTGGTTGATGGTCTTGCCGAACTGGGCCCGCTCACCGGTGTAGCGGAGGGTGAACTTCAGGGCCTCCTTGGCGATGCCGTTGCAACCAGCGCCCAGCTTGAAGCGGCCGATGGCCAGGATGCCGAAGGCGATGCGGTGGCCCCGGCCGATCTCACCGAGGAGACGGTCCTTGGGGATGCGGCAGTTGTCAAAGTTCATGGCCCGGGTGGAGGAGCCCTTGATGCCGAGCTTGTGCTCCTCGGCTTCGACGGCGAAGCCGGGATCCCCCTTCTCGACGATGAAGGCGCTGAACTTGCGGCCGTCGACCTTGGCGAAGACCACGAAGACATCGGCAAACCCGGCGTTGGTGATCCACATCTTGGAGCCGTTGAGCACCCAGTGGTCACCGTCCAGCTTGGCAACGGTCTTGGAGTTCATGGCATCGCTACCGGCACCGGGTTCCGTGAGGGCGTAGGCAGCGAGCCATTCGCCGCTGGCCAGCTTCGGGAGGTACTTGGCCTTCTGCTCCTCATTGCCGAAATAGACGATGGGGAGGGTGCCGATGCCCGTATGGGCGCCGTAGCTCACAGAGAAGGAGGCCTGGCGACCCAGTTCCTCCAGCACCAGCAGGCCGGTGATCTTGTCGAGGTCGAGGCCGTCGTAGGCCTCAGGGATCTCCAGGCCCAGGAGGCCCAGGTCGCCGCCCTTGCGGAGGAGCTTGCGGGTGAGTTCCAGGTTCAGTTCGTCGATCTCGGCATCCTTGGGCAGCACCTCGCCCTCAATGAAACTCCGGGCGACCTTTCCGATGGCCCGGGCTTCCTCGCTCAGTTCCTCTGGGGTGAACTGGGGCTGGGAACCGATGGGGGCCAGCAGGAAGCTGCCTCCGAAGATCTTTTCGATGGTGCTTGCATCCATGGAGCCTCCGAACAGATGAAATGACGGCAAAGGGTAATTCTACTTTAACTGGAGGATTCGCCGGGAGACGGCAGTTCCAGGCATCATGGACGATCGAGGTTCCTGCATGCCTGAAGGGAAGAGAGTCCAGCAGATGTTCTCCGGCATTGCCGGGCGCTACGACGTGCTGAACCATCTGCTCTCCCTGGGCATCGATTTCTACTGGTGGTGGCGCATGGCGCGGGTTTCTGGGGCGGGTCCCGGGCGGCGCTACCTGGACGTGGCGGCGGGCACCGGTGACTCCAGTCTGGCCCTGGCACGGCGGGGGGCCGAGGTGGTGAGTACAGACTTCACCCAGGCGATGCTCCGCCTGGGGCCCGCCAAGTTCCGGCGGAAGGGCCTGAATCGCTTGGTTTGGGCCAGCGTGGGCGCCGACGCCCAGTGTCTGCCTTTCCAGGATGGGGCCTTCGATGGTCTGACGATCTGCTACGGCATCCGGAATGTGGAACACCGGGATCGGGCCTACGCCGAATTCCTGCGGGTGCTCCGGCCCGGGGGGCAGTTGACCATCCTGGAATTCAGTCGACCCCGCTGGGCCTGGCTTCGGGGCCTCTACAACTGGTACAGCCTGAGACTCCTGCCCCGGATCGGCGGCTGGATCAGCGGGGATGCCGGGGCCTACACCTATCTGCCGGAGAGCATCCGCGCCTTCCCGGACCAGGCAGCGCTGGCGGCCGAACTCAGGGCTGCTGGCTTCCAGGGGGTGCGCTGGACCAGTCTCAGTGGCGGGATCGTGGCCCTGCACGTCGGTTTGCGCTAGGCACCATTTTTCATCGATGTGGCCATGATGGCTCTCCTGAAACCTACACTGTCTCCCAGTGAGGTTCCCGTGGCGGTATTCCTTCAGACCATGCTTTACGCTTTCCTGGCGCTCTTTCCCATCCTCAGTCCCCCAACCATGGCGCCCATCTTCCACCAGCTCACCTCGGGCATCCCGGTGCGGCAGCAGCATCGCCTGGCCTTCCAGGTGGGCCTCTACACCTTTGTGCTCCTGACCTGTCTCCTCTTTCTCGGCGGCTGGACCCTCAAGCTCCTGGGGATCTCGGTGCCGCCCATCTCCATAGCCGGTGGGCTCCTGCTCTTCCATTCCGCCTGGCAGATGCTGAACCGGGATGTCCGGGTGGATGCCTCGGAATACCAGGACAGCATGCTGGACAAGGCCTTCTTCCCCCTCACCCTCCCCATGACCGCCGGGCCCGGTTCCATCGCTGTGACCCTCTCCATGGTCCCCGAGGGCCACTTCCTGGCCCCGGAGACGATCCTGACCTACCTGGCCCGGGCTTGCGGCATCTTCCTGGCGGCCCTGACGGTCTTTCTCTTCTACCGCTTCTCCGGCCCCTTCATCCGTCGCCTCAGTCGCACGGGCGAAGCCACGATCAAGCAGATCAGCGCCTTCGTCCTGCTCGCCCTCGGTGTACAGATTGTCTGGAACGGCGTTCGGGCCTATATCATCGCATTAGGACATAGTTGAATCTCATTGGCGGGTAAACTCTGCCGATAGGGCAGAGATCACCTGGAGAATCATTTCATGCGCAACAACCAGCCGGTCACTCTGAATGAAGTCCATATCAACGACGGGGCTTTCATCGTCTCCATGACCGACCCCCGGGGCACCATCGTCTATGCCAACGACGAGTTCATCCGGGTGAGCGGCTATTCCGAATCCGAACTGATAGGGCAGCCCCAGAACATCCTGCGTCACCCGACCATGCCCGCCGCGGCTTTCGCCCATCTTTGGTCTACGATCCAATCAGGCCAGCCTTGGCACGGGCTCGTGAAGAACCGGTGCAAGAACGGGGACTTCTACTGGGTGGACGCCAATATCACCCCGGTGGAGGAGGAGGGGCGGATCGTCGGCTACGTCAGCATCCGCAGCAAGCCCACCCGCTCCCAGATTGCCGAGGCCGAGTTCGTGTACGCGCTTCTGAATCAGGGAAAGTCCCTGGAGGAGGCCACCCGCTATCAGCCCTGGACTCTGTTCCCCAATATGAGCTTCGGAAGTCGGCTCCACCTGGGCTATGGCGTAGTGTCTGCCTTCTTCCTCCTGGTGCTGCTGGGACTCTACCTGTCGGTGCCCGGCCTGGCTGATCGCGGGGGCGCCCTGGCCCTTGGGGGTCTGATCGGCATCCTGGTGGCCCAGGGCATGGCCGCCCTCTCCTTCAGGTCCCTGCGGATCCAGCTGGGCGGTGACCCGAAGGACGCCATCGAGGCGGTTCATCAGATCGCCGCTGGCGATATCCAGCGGGAGATCGTCACGGCCATCGGGGATACCAGCAGTCTGATGGGCTCTCTGCGCCACATGCAGTCCCGTCTGAAGGGCATGATCAATCGCATCCGCTTCGACGCTGGCCGGGTCGACCGAGACGCTGGCACCTTTGCCAAGGCGACCCATGAGATCGCCAATACGAGTCACGAACTGGCCCGGAACGCCGATTCCCAGCAGGCTTCAGTGGAGCGCATGGCCTCGGCCATCACTGAGCTTTCCGCCTCCATCAGGGAGGTGAGTCGCAACGTCACCGCCAGCCAGTCCCAGGCCCAGGAGGCCGCCAAGGCCACCGTCGAGGGGGACCAGGCCGGGGAGGCCGCCATGGCCGCCATGGCGCGGGTGGAAGAGGCCACGGAGCAGGTGGTCCGGGCCGTCCGGGTGATCCAGGACATTGCCCGCCAGACCAATCTGCTTTCCCTGAACGCGGCCATCGAGGCCGCCAAGGCCGGGCAGCACGGCAAGGGCTTCGCCGTGGTGGCCGACGAGGTCCGGAAGCTGGCGGAACGCAGCGGCATGGCCGCCAAGGAGATCGCCCAGCTCATTGAGGACAGCAACCAGGCCGTGGCCCGGGGCAAGGACACGGTCCAGGAGGCCGTCCAGGCTTTGGGGCGCATTCGGGAAAACATCACCCAGGTGACCGCCGTCTCCATGGAGATCGGGGCCGCCGCCGAGGAACAGGCCCGGGCCAGCGCGGAAGTGGCCCAGCAGGTCGAGCTGGGGGCCCAGAAGGCCGCCGAGAACGCCTCCGCTAGTCTGGAGCTGAGCACCACGGTGGAGGACAACACCAAGACCTCCGAACAGCTAGCCCGGACGGCCGATGGCCTCCTGGCCCTGGTCAGCCAGTTTAGAACTTAGGCTTCTGCCAGCGCTGCTTTTCGGCCACCAGGTCCAGGCCGACGCGCTTGGCGGCCGCATACAGGGCAGGCCGGGTGAGGCCCAGGGAGGCCGCGGTCTCGCTGACATGAAAGCCGTATCGGTGGAGGTTCTCCCGGAGGAGCTGGCGCTGGAAATGCTGGGTTGATTCGACCCAGGACTGCCTGGCCGGGTTCGGACCTTTACCCAGTTCCGGGAAATGCTCGGCCTTGAGGGGGCCGGGGCCGCAGCGCAACATGGCCCTTGCCAGGGCATGGCGAAGCTCCCGGAAGTTGCCAGGCCACGGATGCCTTGCCAAGGCCTGGGGAAGGCCTGGGGCCAGGGGCGGCGAACCCTGCCGGTTTTCCTGGGCGATGCGGGCCACCAGTCTGGGGACCAGGTAGGGGAACTCGTGGCGCCTCGCATCCAGGCTCGGGAGGTGGAGCACGGTGCCTTGGAGGCGGTAGAGCAGATCCGCCCGGAAGCTCCCCCCGGCGACCAGGGTCTCCAGGTTCCGGTGGGTGGCAGCCACGAAACGGACATCCACCTTGATTTCTCGATTGCCGCCCACCCGGCGCAGTTCCTTCTCCTGGAGCACCCTCAGGAAGAGGGACTGGAGCCGGGGCGACAGGTCGGCAATCTCATCCAGGAACAGGGTTCCACCATGGGCCTGCTCGATGGCCCCGGTGTGGGGCCGGTCGGCGCCGGTAAAGGCACCCTTTACATGGCCGAAGAGCTCAGATTCCAGGAGGCTTTCGGCGAAGGCCGCGCAATTCACAGGCACCAGGGGGCCCGATCGGCCGGAGAGACGATGGAGCTCCGAGGCCACCAGTTCCTTGCCCGATCCGCTGGGGCCCAGGATGAGGACCGGGAGCCCGGTGGGGGCGACCCTCGCCATCTCCTTCAGGACCGAGGCCATGGGCTCGGAACCGTCGGCCAGGAGCGCCTCGGTATGCAGGGGAACCGTGAGGCTCGGGCGGGAGAGGAGTTGGGCCACCCAGGGGGCGGCCATTTCCACCACCTGAGCCCTGCCCGGGGGATCTTCCCGCGAAAGGCCCACCAGGGCGGAGCCCACGCGGCTTCCTTCCCAGCAGAGGGGAAGGCCCATCCAGACCCGATCACCCACTTCGCATGGGGGTATCTGCCCCTCCCTTTGAAGTCGGGCAACAAGGGCTTCCGGAGGGGCCTGGCCACAGCCCATCTGGCCACCCTCCCAGAGCATCCAGGCCGGAAGCCCCAGGGAGTCCAGCCAGTCCGCCAGGAGCTCAGGTGCGGGCCTGGGAGCCTCTTGGACCGGGGTGGGCCAGAGGGCTTGCAAACGGTCCCGGTGCTGGGCAGTACAGGTCCGCTTGGTGATGGCTTCGAGTTGAAGGAGCTTGCCCGAAGATCGCTCCTCGGCCCTCGCTTCCAGGACCAGCAGTCCAGTCTCCAGACGGAGGAGGTGATTGGAACAGCGGTCCCAGGCTGACCAGAAGGCGGGAAGGGAGTCCTGGCCATGCCGGATCCTCAGGAATTCCCATTGAAGCTGCTCTTCCGCCCCAAGGTCGGGCAGAGCGCCGCTGAAGTCACCCTTCAGGTAGCCCTGCAGCAAGGAGAGGAGAGCGCTGGCGGAGAGGTGAGGCAGGCATTCGGCCACTTCCCTTGGGGAGTCCTCCTTCAACCCATGGAGGGCGAGGAGCACCCAGGGAGCTTCGAAATCGGGATGAGTGACCGTCAGCCTGCGCAAAAGGGGCAGGGCTTCCTGCCATTGACCGGAACAGGCCTTCAGAAGGGCCTCATCGTGCTCGGCATAGGGGGAAGGCTGGGGCCCCGTGGTCTTCTTCCAGGAGCGAAGCCCTTGGAGGTCCCCCCAGAAAAGGGCGGAACTGCTTGCATTGGCTGCGGCCCGGGAGGCCCACAGGGGGCTGCCCAGGCGCTGGAAATGGGCGTGGGCGAGGGTAAAAGCCCTCAGAGCTGTCTCGAGGTCTTGAGCGAGGAAGGAGCGCCGACCTTCGGCCATCCAGTGGAAGGGGTCCGCACAGGGATGGGCGCCAGTGCCCCAGGCCGGATAGCCCTCCGTCGGGGGAGGGGCTTCACCGCCCCAGCGCATGCGCAGGCGGTCGAGGGTCGGCTCTCCACATGGGGAGGGCAAATCGTTAAGGGGACGGGCCTCCAGGTCCTCCCGGATGGGCCCGGCCCAGGGATGTTGGGGAGTCTTGCCCATCAGAATGGCGGCGACGGCGGGCCCGGGAGGAGCCCCGAAGGCCAGGCCCCGTGGGGGCTCGGGAAGCCCGTCTCCCCGCCCCCATGCGCGGATCCTGGGATCGATCATCCAGGCCTTTCCCGGCAGGGGGTGGAGCCAGGGTTCTCCCTGGAAGGGCAACAGGGGGGATGGCAGGGGCTCCAGGATCAGCGGATGGAGGCAGCGGGCATCCTGGGCCGTGAGGAGTTCCCAGGGTGGTCCTTGGGGCAGGGAACCCACGGGGAGGAGGTGGCCCGTGGCGTCCAGATCCTTCAATAGAGTCTCCCACCAGCCTTGGGGCAGGCAATGGATCGGGCCGGGCACCAGGGGGGACAGGTAGGGTGGCAGATGGAGCCTCCCCGCCTCATCCACTGCCCCCAGCCAGGTAATCCAGCGGATCCGTTCCTCCAGGCTCAGGAGAAGGGTGGCCTGGGCCCACCAGGCCTCCGTTCTCCCCTGCAGGAGCTCGGCCCAGCACCAGGCCTCCAGCTCCCCCTCCCGCTGCCCCCTTCTCTCGGCTTCCGCCCGGGGGGACCCATGCCGCAGCAGGGCCACCCAGGCCGGATCCGGTGTCTCGCTCCACTCCCCCGACCAGGGAGAAGGGCGGGGTCCGCTCTGCCATGGCGTTCTGGGCCAGTGCCCTTCCCGCC
>JAFNAB010000133.1 GCA_017859955.1 Holophagaceae bacterium | reverse complement strand
GGAGGATCGGCACCTCCTTGTCCCAGGTCGCCTTGTCGACGCGATGCCCCAGCTCTGCGGATTCGAACATGGCCTTCCTCCGATGTTCCCCTCATCGGCTGCGTACCCCAGGAGGATGAAGACGGCGCGTAGCCGTTCAGTTCGGTGGAGTTCGGGGGCCAAGAATCGCGCCTTCTCCGAGGAGAAAAGCATGTTGGCCGCGGATAAATTGGATGCACGCGGATGAAGGACGCGCCAGTTATCGGCGTTGCGAAGCTTTACCTTCCCATTTCAGGCTCAGACACGCAGACCAGGGCACCTGGGGCTGGTTGAGCAAGGGATAGGGAGGCTATGGCAAGCTCGCTTGCCTCCGCCTCTCTATCCCTTGCTCAACGCGGGCGGCTTTGCCGTCCGCCCCCGCGCCGCGGGGCAGGCCCAGGTGTCCCGCCCATGGACCATTTCATTTATCCGCGTTTATCCAATTTATCCGCGGCTGATTCTGCTTTTTATCGATCCTATGCGATGGCGGGGGCCTGAACGCTTACGACGGCGCTAGTGGCGCGTGGAAGTCCCTTGAATAAAGTCGCACGTCCTGACGCGCCAGTTGCCGGGGGTTTGGGGGCATACCCGCCTGGGGCGCGGCATGGCGCCATAGGAGGGTTGCCCCCATGGAAGTGCGACATCCCTGGCACCAGAATTATTGAAGAGATTTCGAGGATGTCGCGCTACGCCTGGTCCGGCAATTGCCACCGATCGAAGCGGAGCAGCAGGAGCAGCCCGGGGATGGCCAGGCAGGCCGCGAAAATGAAGTAGCCGGGCCATCCGGCAGACGCCTTGACCCATCCCGCCGGAGCCACCAGCACCGTGCGGGAGAGGGCCATGAGGCTCGACAGCACCGCGTACTGGGTGGCGGTGTTGCGAAGGTCGCAGAGGCGCATGAGCAAGGCCGTGTAGGCCGTGGTCCCCAGCCCCCAGCAGAAGTTCTCGGCTCCCAGCACCCCCAGCATCAGGAACTGGTTGTATCCCGCCAGCGAAAGGGCCAGGGGCAGGAGATTGGCGGCCGCCTGCACCAGGCCGAAGGTGATCAGGGCCCGCCGCAGGGTCCAGCAGCGCATCAGCAGGCCCCCCAGGACACCGCCCACGATGAGGCTGATGAGCCCGACCCCCTTGGTGGCGAGACCGATCTGAGTGTTCGTGAAGCCAAGATCCTTGAGGAAGGGCACCGTCAGCGCCGTGGCGAACATGTCCCCCAGCTTGAAGATGGCCACGAAGACCAGGACTTCCCCTGCCCCCCGCCGCAACAGCAATTCCCGGAAGGGCTCCACCACGGCCTGGCGCAGGGAGCGGGGTGAGCCTCCCCGACGGGGTTCCGGAGCCAGGAAGGCCAGGAAGAAGCCTGGCAGGGTGAGGGCGGCCATGAGCATATACACGGCCTTCCAGGAGGCATGGTCCGACAGCCACAGCGCAAAGGCGCCCGCCACGAGCATGGCGCAGCGGTAGGCCCCCACATGAAAGCTGGCCCCGAGGCCCGCTTCCTTCTCGTCCAGAAGCTCCGTGCGGTAGGCGTCAATGACGATATCGGCGCTGGCGCTGAAAAAGGCCACGGCGAGGGCCAGGAGACAGAGCCCCCCCAGACTCCGGCCGGGATCAGCATAGGCCATGGAAGCCAGAGCGCACCCGAGGGCCAATTGGGAAAGGGCGATCCAGCCCCGACGGCGCCCCCCGAAGGGAAGGGGGAAACGATCCAGCAGGGGGCTCCAGATGAACTTCAGGTTGTAGGGCAGCCCCACCAGGGAAAGGAGGCCGATCAGGCGGATATCCACCCCTGCCCCCTTGAGCCAGGCCTGAAGCGTCGATCCGGTCAGAGCAAGGGGCAGGCCCGATGCGAAACCGAAGAGCAGCACAGCGGACATGGAGGGAAGCTTGAGACGGACGGTTGCCTGGGACATCCCTAAAGGATGCCAGGAGGGATGGCCTTGCGTGACCACCATTACCACCATCAGGGATGATCGCTCCCCTTTCCGATGCAATCTGGACACAAACCATGGGCCAGCCTCACCTCGGCGTGTTCCTGAAGGAAGTCCTCCACGCTCTGCCAGTATCCGCCATCACTCCGGACACGTCGGCACTTGGCGCAGATGGGCAGGAGGTCGCTGAGAGCATCCACCCGGCCCTGACTCTCCCGCAGAGCCGCAAAAAGTTCCCGTTCCCGATCCCGGGTGCGCTTGAGGGTGACATGGGTGTGCACCCGGGCCAGGAGTTCCAGGGGATGAAAGGGCTTGGTGACGTAGTCCATGCCGCCACAACGGAAGCCCCGGATGACATCCTCGGTCCCGGCCTTCGAGGTGATGAAGACCACCGGCACATCC
This sequence comes from Holophagaceae bacterium, assembly GCA_017859955.1. Taxonomy (GTDB): domain Bacteria; phylum Acidobacteriota; class Holophagae; order Holophagales; family Holophagaceae; genus Holophaga. The sequence goes on along the minus strand of JAFNAB010000133.1, from coordinate 7,832 downwards.
CGGGTGGCCTCCTCAGCCTTCAGGCGGAGGCAGACCTCATAGCCATCCATGCCCGGCATCTCAATATCCAACAGGACGAGGTCCGGTGGGGTGGCCCGCACCCGCTCCAGGGCTTCAGGCCCATTGTTGGCCACCACCACCTGATAGCCCCGGTCCCTCAGGATAGAAGCCAGTAAATGCTGACTCGTAGAGACATCATCCACCACCAGAACCACCGGATCCCGGTCGGGCTCCAGATTCAACCCGAGCGACTCCAGATCCGTGATCTGCCCTTCCACAGAACTGGAAAGCGCCACAAAGCGCCTCTGCCCAGGAAAAGCTTTTCGGTGATCCATGGACGGAATCTCCAAAACAAGTATCGATCGCTTCCCGTTCCAGGACAGGGGGCCAGGCAGCTTTTCTTGAAGCTCACAGCAACATAACAATGTCGCCAATTCGCACCGTCACAGGCTTGCGGGGCGGGCTTGGCCCGACCCGAAAGCGGGGGTCAGGGGGGACGCAGAGGACGCGCCCGTCAGCCCATCAGCATCCACACCCCGGCGGCGCAACCGGGCGGTCCCCGGGTTCACGGCGTCACAGGCTTGCGGGGCGGGCTTGGCCCGACCCGAAAGCGGGGGTCAGGGGGGACGCAGAGGACGCGCCCGTCAGCACGTCAGCATCCACAACGCCGCAGCGCGGCCGGGCGGTCCCCCCTGAATTGTATTAGGCGTACCAGTCGCTGCCGCTCTGGAAGGACTTCTGCTTCCCAGCCATCTGAGCGTGGCGGGCCTGGGCCAGCTCAATGAGGCGGGCCAGCAGCTCCCCGTATGGAATCCCTGAAGCCTCCATCAGCTTGGGATACATGGAAATGCTCGTGAAGCCCGGAATCATGTTGATCTCGTTCAGATAGATCCGATTGGTACCGCGCTCCAGGAAGAAGTCCATGCGGGCCATGCCATAGGCATCCAGACTCCGGAAGGCCGCCCGGGCATAGCCCTGGATCCGACTGGCGAGACTCCCGGGCAGGTCCACAGGGATCTGGCAGCTGCTCTTGCCGTCCAGGTACTTGTCCTGGAAATCATAGAACTCCCCGGCCACCAGGATTTCCCCCGGCACACTTATAAATGGATCATCACCGCCAAGGATCGCCACCTCGATCTCCCGGATATCCAGACCTTTCTCAATCAGGATGCGGCGATCGAAGCGCAGGGCGTCCTCAATGGCATCCGCCAGGGCCTCCAGCGACTTGATCTTCTGAATACCGATGCTGCTCCCGGTGTTGGCGGGCTTGACGAAGACCGGCAGCCCCAGGGCCCGGATGGAGCGCAGGATCGCTTCCGGGTCCTTGCGCCAGCCCTCTTCCGTCAGCCCAACATAGGGACCGATGGGGAGCCCCTCGGACTCCCAGATGCGCTTGGTGATCCACTTGTCCATGCCAGCGGCCATAGCCAGCAAGCCCGCGCCGGTGTAGGGGCGATGCAGGAGTTCCAGATAGCCCTGCAACTGACCGTCCTCTCCGCCGGCCCCATGAATGGCGTTGAAAAAGACATCCGGCAGAGGCATCTGCTCAGCCCCGGCCTCCAGGGGCAGGAAAGCGCTGGTCCCCCGCTCCGGGGACTCACCGGCGGCCAGGCGGGCAAAGGGATCCCCCAGGACCGTCCACACGCCGTTCCGGGCGATGCCCATGGGCTTCACGTCGTAGCGCTCGGGGTCGAGGTGTTTGGCAATGCTGCGGGCCGAAACGATGGACACTTCGTGTTCCGGGCTTTCGCCCCCGAACAGCAGACCGACAGTGAGACGCTGGGACATGGCGGTTCCTTCATCACGCACAAATGGCTCTTCAAGATTACCCGGTGGGAAACCGCATGGGGGCTGCATCTTCATAAGTGCGGTATCCTGGGCCATCGAACCGAATCGGAGACCCCGTGCTCAAGGCCATCTATCCAGGCTCCTTCGACCCCGTGACCATGGGCCACTGGGATCTCATCCAGCGCGCCGAGAAGCTGGTGGATCATCTTGTGGTGGCCGTGCTTCACAACCCCGCCAAGCAGCCCACCTTCAGCGTCGCCGAACGCGCGGGCTTCCTCCGGGAGATCACGACGGCCTATCCCAAGGTGGAGGTCATCACCTTCAACGGCCTGCTGGTGGACCTGGCGCGTCAGCAGAACGCCCAGTGCATCATCCGGGGAGTCCGGGCCTTCAGTGACTTCGAATACGAATTCCAGATGGCCCTCATGAACCGCAAGCTCCACACCGAGCTGGAGACTCTCTTCCTCATGCCGAAGGAGGAGTACAGCATCATCTCCAGCCGCTTGGTGCGGGAGGTGGGCTCCATGGGCGGCGACATCAGCGGCTTCGTGCCGGACATCCTCAAGGAGCGCATCACCCGCAGGCTGCTGAATCCCTCCGAAATCGGCTAGTGTGGTGGCCTGTTAGCGCTGGTTCCAGTTATACCGGACCAACACTCTAGCCCTGTCGTTCCTTGTAGACCAGATCGATGGACAAAGCCATCCCCAGCATCAGGGGCAGGTTCTCGGGACGGTCGGCCTGCACCAGATATTGATCCGCGTTGGTGAAGACCTCTTTGAGAACCCCAGCCCATTTCTTGGTGACGATGCCAATGGCCTCCCCCCGCAGGCTTGCGGAGTAATCCCACCCCTTCCAGTCGCCCTTGAGCTCACCCATGTCCTGACCGGAAGGGTCCAGAATCCGGAAGGCCCCCCCGAGGGTGAAGACTCGGCTCTGAAGGCCCGCGATCGGTCTCCCGAAGCCATCCCGGATCTCCAACCGGGTGCGGAACAGAGCCGGACGCTTGTGGATGCTCAGGATCGGCTCGGGCTTGCCTCCGGCATAGACATTGAGGGTGGTGGGAAGCATGGCCTTCTTCACCAGGAGCCGCAGCCATTTGGCCCAGGCGGCGGGTTCATCCTTGGCCTGACCAAGGGAGACCTGGGTTTCCGCATCCAACAGGTCATAGGTGTCACGAAGCTTCAGAAGCGAGGCCTGCTCGCGGACAAAAAGGGATTTACGTTCACCAAACAAATCAAATCCTCCAGCAACAGGGTACACATATTAATCGTTATTTTCACATCCAGCCACGATTCCGTCCACGGATTTCAGAATCTCAAAGAGCAAGCTCTCCCGGATTCACACTGAGGATAGGGCCGCCAGGGACGTTTCCTCCCAGGGAGCCCCCAGAAAGGGGAGGGGGTCCAGGAGGCGGACCCGTTGCCCATCCCCCATGTTCGACCAGTCCAGGCCTTCATAGGCCACGGGGTCCGGGCTCCAGGCCAAGCTCAGGTGCAGGTGGGCGTGAGGGGAGGTTCTGGAGGCCCGCCTGGGGGCCATGGCACAGAAGACCTCTCCGGCCTTGAGCGTCTGCCCCAGCGCCAGCCCCTGTCGCGGCAGGGTGTGCCCGAAGATCGTCAGGATTACCCCCTCTGCCATCCTGTGTTCCAGAAAGACCGAAGTCCCAAGGTAGTCAGGCAGCAGCTTGACCACCGTCCCGCCATAGATAGCCGGAACCTGGAGCCTTTCCGGTAGAAGATGGAGGTCCCCCCCGGGGGAAAAGTAACAGCAAAGGTCCACGCCTTCGTGAAGCAGCGGCCGGGGCTTGAGGTTTCCCCACCAGGTCTCCCGCTGCCCCAGGCCCATACCCGGCGCCAGGGCCCAGGCCCGGAACCGGGAAGCATCCAGCGCATTGCGGGCCAGAAGCTGCTCGGTGAACCGGGAGGGAGGGAGGGCGGCGGACTGCATAACCTCATTCTGACGGAATCAGGAGGCCAAGGCCTGCCCCAGGAGAGCTTCCAGTTGATGGAAGCGATAGGGTTTTGCGAGAAATCCCACAATCCAGGCAGCTTCGCTTTCCCCGACAGCCTCCTCTTCATGATGTCCGCTGGTAAGAATCACCCTCGCCCCTGGACAGAGGCTGTGGATCTCCTGCAAGGCTTGCCTTCCATCCATCCTGGGCATGGTGAGATCCAGGATGACCACGGAGATCCGGGAGGACATCTCGCGGAATAGCGCCACCGCCTCCTCGCCATCCGCCGCCTCCAGGACCGAACACCCAAGGCTTTCCAGCAGCTCCCTGGTGGCCTCTCGGACCGTGACATCATCTTCCGCCAGGAGCACGGTGCTCCGGTGTACCGGCATCGAGGCGCTAGAAGCGGCAGGCTCCAGAGGAGCCACTCGATCCGCGGCGGGGAAGCAGAGGCAGAACTGGGTGCCCTGCCCTGGCACACTCTGGATACGGATCCCAGCCCCATGCCCCTGGAGGATCCCCTTGATGGCCGAGAGTCCCAGACCGCGCCCGGAGAACTTGGTGGTGAAGAAGGGGTCGAACATGCTGGCCTGGGTTGCGGCATCCATGCCACACCCGGTGTCCACGACCTCGAAGATCACGTAAAGACCTTCCGGCATAGGCCGATCCAGGTGCATCTCCCGGAGAGCCCCGGAATCCAGTCGCGCCCTGCGGGTACTCAAGGTGATGGTGCCTTCCCGATCTCCTATGGCCTCGGCGGCATTGGTGACGAGGTTCATGACTACCTGCTGCATCTGGTTTTCGTCAGCCTCGACCCAGGGTAGATCCTGAGCCAGGGAGAAACGGATCTCCACGTTCTTGGAGAGGGTGACCTTCAGTAGTTCTGTCATTTCCTGGATCAGGACGTTGAGCTGGATCGGACGGACCAGGGTCGTCCCGCGCCCCGAATAGGCCAGCATTTGCCTCGCCAGGTTGGCCGCCCGCTGAATGGTGTCCTCGGAGGTGCTCAGATAGGCATGGGCCGGATGATCGGCGGAAAGGAGGCCCTGGGCCAGGTTCAGGTTCCCCTGGATACCCGCCAGGAGGTTGTTGAAGTCATGGGCAATGCCTCCGGCCAACACCCCGAGGCTCTCCAGCCGCTGGGTCTGCCGGAGGGACTCTTCCTCCCGCCGACGCTCCGTGATGTCCTGGCAGGTGCCGATGAGCTTGGGGCTGGCGCTCCCTTCGGGGAAGGTACGGCTCAGGTGGGTCAGGAGAATCCGCTCGGTCCCATCCGAGAGCCGAATGCGATGCTCCAGCTCCTGGGGTTCACCGGAGAGGAACACTCGGCCTACGGTCTCCTGGACCCTGGGCCGATCGTCCGGATGTACCCGCTCAAGAATGGTCTCAAAGAGGGGTGGGACATCGCCGGCTCCATACCCGAGCAGGCGATAGAGCTCATCCGACCAATAGGCCTCCCGATTGCCAGGGTCCACCTCCAGGCTACCCAATCGCGCGAGCCGCTGTGCCTCGACCAGGTTCCCCTGGCTGCGCCGGAGTTCACCCAGGGTGCGGGTCAACTCCCAGGTCCGCTCCATAACCTGGCGCCGCAGGCTGCGGTTCCAGAACAGGAAGCCGACCAGGGCCGCCAGGATCGGCCCCAGCACCGCCAGCGCCCCCCAAAGAAGTTGGCGGGCCGGGAATCTCTTGGTTTCCAGCTCTCCGAACCATCGGCGGTAGATCGCCTCAGATTCTCCAGTCCGATTCAGGATCGCGAGGCCCGTATCCAGTTTCGCCAGCAAGTCACCCTGGCCCTTGCCGGTGGCCAGGCACAGCTCCCGAGTCAGCACCGGTGCCCCAACGACCCGGACATTCTGGATCCCCGCAGATCGCAACAGGGTCAAGCCCTGGAAATGGGTGACAACGGCGGCATCCCCGATGCCCGAAGCCAGCAGGCGCATCGCCTCCGGACCTGAAGCCACGGGTCGGAGTTCATCCCGGAACCCCAGCCCCTGAAAATATTCATGAATCATGCTACCACGCTCCACCAGAACCTGGCAGCCCCTCAGGGTTTCCACGGTGTCGTGAGCAGGGCTGTCCCTTCGGATAAAAATCGAATAATGGATTTTGTGGATAGGCTGGGAGAAATCGGCGTATCGCTGCCTTTCCTCAGTCTTGAGCATGCCGGCCACCATGTGGATCCGGCCGTGCTTCAGGTCCTCGCGCACCTGCAAAAAGGGAGCGGCCTGGAAACGCACCTGCAGACCCATTACCCGTGCGACAGCCCGCACTACGTCCACATCGTAACCCTCAGGCTCACCCTTGGGGTTGCCCCCAGCACCCGCGCCACGATCCTTATTGCGGATGGATGGGCCCTGCCAATCGGATGATGCATAGGCTACCTATCGGGAAATCCCCAAAGGGCTTGAGGCTAGGTGTGGCACTACCTGTGGATCAGCTCCAACTCCAAAGGTGGGTGCTTGGACACCTGGGTCTGCACCGGGTAATGGCCAGCATTGGTGAAGGCCTCTTTGAAGCCCCTTGCCCATGTACTGGCGATGATACCGATTCGGCAGGAATGGCCCTCGCCCGACCCGTTGAAGCGGGGATCGTCGTGTCTCAAGCACAATGGTTGAAAAATCCAATTGCCTCCCCTCCCTGACAGCCCTAGTATTGGGCGGTAAAGTCCTTCGATCAGGCCTACTTCATTATACGTTCATACATCGAGCCATCTATGCTTAAAAAATGGCTACTCTGTATAGGCTTAATGCCCCTCAACGCCGCGGATGTCGATATCCAGGGTACCACCCTCGGCCAGTTCCGGAGGCAGTCCATTCAGGGCTTCGAAAGCGCGAACTACGCCTCGGTGCTCCAGTATCTGGACCTTCACGCCAGCAATCTGGGCGACGAGGGCTTTTCCATGCACCTTTCGGGCTGGGGTTACCGCGACCTGGCGGACCAGAGCCGCATCGATGGCAAGGGCGGCGGGGACCTGATATCGGCCTACGCCCAGTATCGGTTCCCACGGGCCAACGCCGATTTGAAACTCGGTCGCCAAGCCCTCTCGGTGGGTCCCACATGGGAAGCGATGGATGGCCTCAGCGGCCGGGCGGATCTACGGGGAGGATTCAACCTCGCTTTTTTCGCGGGCAAACCCGTGACCTACTCGACCCTGACCGGACCGGCCTACGATGACTACCGCCACCAGCGAAACCTCCTCGCGGGCGGGCGCCTGGGTTGGCAGGCCCCCCGGGTCCTGGACCTCGGCATCTCCTACCTCCAGGATGGCCGCTCCCCGGTGGCGGACCCCCTCCTGGTCTCGCAGATGGACTACTCCCGCCGCCTCCTGACAGGAGATCTCCGCCTCACGCCAGTGGCCGCCTTCGACCTGTCGGGCCGCACCATCTTGAACCTGCGGGATCGCCAGGATTTCGCAAGTGGTGTGCCCCAGGCCCGCGCCACCTCAGGCATCTCAGAGCAGAACTACGCTGTGACGTGGCGCATCGACGCTGAGACGAGCCTGGTGGGACGCTACGTCAGTCGGGACTACCAGGCCTGCTTTGCCGGCAGCACCCTGCCGACCCTTTTCAACCCCCTGGATCCAGACAAGGTGAAGGTCTACGAGAGCATCTTCACCTGGGGCACCTCCCGACCCCTCTCCATCACCCTGGACTATCGCCACACGCGCCGCGAGACCTATGGGTTCTCGAGCCGCTTCGGCGGAAATCTCCGCTGGTCCCACGCGCCCAGGAACCTCCTCACCGGTGTGGAATACCACCGGTTCGTGGCGGATGACGCCATCTATTTCGGCGGGGCCAACCCAGCCTTCGGACTTTCCCACCATGAATTCCGGGCCTGGGTCATGAAGGAGCAGGGGGCCTTTGCCTGCAGCCTGGATGCATTGGTGCACCTCTACGATGACACAGAGAACCCGAACCTGAACGGGCAGAGTACCGCCTATGAGTTCCTGGGTTCCCTCGGCTACCGGCCTTCCGCCGGCCTGGGGGTGAGCGCGGACTTCGCTTACGGGGCCAACGCGCTCTGGAAGAAGGAGGCCCGGGCCCTCCTGCGCCTCGACTTCCGATTCGAAAGCACTGGGCAGAAAGGATCGCGA
>JAFNAB010000132.1 GCA_017859955.1 Holophagaceae bacterium | reverse complement strand
GAGTTGGGGTGGGCCCTGTGGGGCCAGCTGGGCCGGTATCGCCCTTTCCGCCACCGTTGCAGGCCATAAGAAGGATAAGAAACGCTGTGGAGAAGATGCACCTGACCAGGCTGTAAACGCTTTGTATTGACATACTGGCTTCTCCTGCTGGCAAGAATGTTGGGTCATTGCTTGTGACTGACCGGGAGGATCGCGGACGCAAAGACTAAGGGGTCCCGTGGCACATGGTGCTGTTGTAGCAACCTGGCACTATGCCTGCCGGTGCCGGAGCTGTGGGAGTTGTCAGGCGGGCCCCATCGGCATGGCACCTCCAGCACTCTGGCGCGTTGCTTACGTCGGTCGCGTTATGGCTGGCATGGGAGTTGGGGGTGGAGCTGAGCCAGGGGGCCTCTGGGTGGGGAGCCGCGGTGTGGCATTGCGTACAGGAAACAGCCACGATTCCGCCCGCGTAATCGCTGCCGTGGCATTTGGTGCAAGATGCCTGGCCAGTCCACTCGCCGGCCACTCCCTCAGCTCCAGTACGCCCGTGCTGCAGCCCGGAAGCCCAACCCTCCGGGTGGCCCGGACCGTTCGGGTGGCAGGTGAAGCAGCTCACCTTGGTTATGCCTCCGGCAGCGGCGGAATCGGTGAGCGAACCGTGGCAGCTGGAACACTGGTCCGGGTTCTTGGCGTAAGCGCTCCAGTGGCTGTTCAACCAGCCCGTGGGATGTTCTCCGGTCTGATTCACCGAGGGGCCACCAGAGCCGCCCGAGCAGGCCCAGAGGAGCAGGCCCATCAGCACCGCGAGACAGGCCCGGAAGACCTGTCCGGTATGTCCTTCAGCTCGGTGTGACATCTGCATGGTGATTCTCCCGGCGGCGGAACACTACCTGTGACAGGCGATGCAGGTCTGGTTGTTGGACCGGCCATGGCACTTGTAGCAGCTGGTCGGGTCCATCTTTCCGTCGATGCGGTGAAGGGTCATGTAGCCCCCTCGGTGGGGGGAGATGCGGTCGGGCCGGTCCGCCAGCTTCAAAGCCGGGCTGACCACACCCTTTCCGGTATGGCAATCTGCGCAGAAGGATTGGGGGTGGCAGGTGGCGCAGGTTGCGCTGTCCCGGTTGGCCGGGAGCTTGTGATCCCGGGCGAAGGCAGGGGAATGGTTGAAGGAGGAATACAGCATGGAACTGCCTTCCTTCAGGCCTTCTTCGTGGCAGTCGGTGCAGACGGGCTGGCCCATGCCCAGGGTCGATGGATGGGGGTTCGGGAAGCTTTTCTCCGGGGACAGCAAGCCGCAGGCCAGGCCGCCCAGCAGCCCCAGACCCAGGAGAGCGTTCCTCAGCAGGCGGATCATTTCACACCTTCCTTCCGAGCCCAACCGAAGTGGTAGTCAGCCCGCATCACGAAAAGGGTCTCGGCCTGCATCAGGGAGCTGACCCCCCGGATGACATCGCAGGAGACCTTGAGGTCCGGGGTGGCCTGATAGCCAAGAGCGCCCACGATTTCCGAGAGGGAGCCTTTTCCGTAGAGGCTGGGGTTGGCCGGGTCGTCGAAATGGTGGTGTATGGCGTTGAAGGCGGCGGTCATGCGGTCCTTTTCATAGGTCACCCAGCCCTGCAGTTCGGTGTGGGCCAGACCGTAGAAAGTGGCGACGATGCCGGAGTAGTTGGCGGCGTCGGCGTTTACCCGGTGGAGGCCAACTCCGTATTTCAGATTGGCCGGGGCCACGGACCCTCGAAGTTCGCCGCCGTACCGTAGCGAGTCCCCGTAGCTATCCCGGTGGGTCTTCTTGAGGTCCACGACGCCCTGGAATCGGGAGGTTGGCGCGCCAATGAAGAAGGCCACGCCCTGGGAGCGGAAGGTGCCGGGCTCCTGGGGGTTGAAGAGGGAGGGGAGGGTTGTGCCGCTGTAGAAGGCTCGGAAGTTCCGCTCCGTGTAAGTCAGGCTGGCGCCCAGCTGTGGGTTGAGGCGGAGGGCCAGGTTGTAATCATGTTCGGCGACTCTCGCGTTATTGGCCTGGGTGTCTGCTGGGAGATCCATCCGATCGGCGATGTCAAAGACTGTGCGTCCACTCATGTTCAGGAGTGTGTTGGGCGTAACGCGGATGTCCACGGCCATCTGGCGGCGGGTGAAGTCATAGGTGTTGTACCCGTTCAGCTTCTTTCCTGGATAGGTGCCGTCCTGGACAAAGGAGAGACCCAACTCGGCGAAGCGATCGAAGCGCTTTCCCAGGCGTCCTCCAGCGATCAGGTCCCGCTGGTATTCATAGTCGTGCTGAACGCTTTCATCGAAGATCCGGTAGTGGACTGGAACGCCCGCAAAGGCAGAAAAGGTGAACCCACCAATGAGGTCGGCGAGGAAGGTGCCTCCGTCCACCTGCTCGATGGCCACTCCCTGATTCACGGCAATGCGGCCCACCTGGGCTTCAAGATTGCCCTTGGGGGCCCGGTAGCTCACATAGCCGTAGACCATATCGCTGGTGTTCTTGCCCGTGACCCGCGTCTGTTCCGCGAGATCGCTGCGCCCCCACCCATAGAAATGGAAGGAGATGGCTTCCTGGCCCAGTCCTGTGGCGTCCACCTCCAGGAACTGGGTGGCGGGGGAATAGGTGCTGGTTTCGAAACCAGGAGTCCCCTGCCGCCAATACTGGAGCAGGGTGCTGCTATTGAAGCTCACTTCCTGTCCCCAGGCATGAAGCGACAGGAACGCAACCGGGAGGAGCAGGAAGTTGCAGGACTTCATGGGGCGCCTCAAGTAGCCAGTGGGGCGGGTCGGAAGAAAGCTTTACTGCCTTGATTTTCTTGAAGAGAACGGGTGCTCATATGGTGGCGTTTCGGCCAGAGATTGTCTTGATATGAAGAATGGCCTGCGGCTTTCCTAGGGGTATCCAAAAGGAATATAGGCCTCTGCGGATTTGGTGCTGCCTTCGTTGAAGTGGAATGTTGGGCATGAGTTGTATGGAATTTGCCGCTGCCCGCTGTGGATTTATTAATCGCGATAAATGGATTATAAATATGGGCTAGTGCCAGATTTTCTGTATCAGGGAAGGCGTCTGGTCGTTGACGGCCACCAGATGGCGGGCAGTCGGGTGCCCCTGGGGGTCGAAGCGGTAGGCTTGGCCTAGGGTTTCCCGATCGGCTTGGGTGTTGCGGTGGTGCTGCCGCAGGTGTTCGCCCATGCTGGAACTGAGATAGGATTCGATGAAATGGATAAGTGATTCCGTATTGATTTCTGGCTCTTCGAAGAGGGCCCAGCGGAGGGCGCCATCCCTCAAACGGAGGCGCCTGACCTCCGTCATGGCGGTCAGGAATTCCTCCCGGGCCTCCTGTGGGATCCGGTATTCCAGTTGGACCAGGATTGGACCGGCATCCAAGGGGATGGGACTGGGACTGTGGGGAGCCTCCCGGTGAGGACTCATGTCCGGTTCCTCATCGAAGGCCTGGATCCGCCTCTTGCCGACGAAGACCAAGGTCAGGCCAAGACCTGCGGCGGAAAGCGCAAAGGCTGAGCGAAGTCCGAGGTGCTGGGCAACGGTCCCCCAGAACGCGGCTCCCAGGGCCATGGATCCTCCCCAGACCATCTGGTAGGCCCCAAAGGCCCGGGCCTTGACCCAGGAGGGCACCGATAGTTGGATGGCCGTGTTGATGGTGGAAAGCACGGCGATCCATCCCATCCCGGTGCAGAAGAGGCAGAAGGCCACCGTGGGGGTGTGTGGCACAAAGGCGATGGTGAACTGGGCCGCCGCTGCGAGGAGCGAGAAGGCAGCGAGAAGCTGGTTTGCCGAAAAACGGTTCCGAAGGGCCGGAAGGAAGGGCGTGACGCCCACGGCACCGGCGCCGATGCATCCCATCAGGAGGCCGAAGGACGTGGAGCCGAGATGCAGGTGGTGGATGGCCAGAACCGGCAACAGGGAGAAGATCACAGCGGCGAACCAGGTGTAACCCAGGGCTCTCAGAAGAATGACCTGGAGGGGGCGACTGTGCCGGGCGTAGCGGAAACCCACCTTCATGGCCCCGAGGAATCGCTCGGAAGGAAGGTCCTGGGTGGGTACCGGACGTTTCCATCGGGCCATGACGGTCACTACGGCGAGAAAGGAGACCGCGTTGAGCATGAAGGCCCAACCCGCCCCCAGAAGTCCCACGACAAATCCCCCCAGGGCAGGCCCCAGGGCCCGACTGGCGTTGAATCCGGCGCTGTTGAGGGCCACGCCGGCCCCCAGATCCCGGCGGGGTAGGAGTTCCGGCACAATGGCCTGGAAGGCCGGCATGCTCAGGGCCGAACCGATGCCGATGAGGAGGGACATGCCCAGCAGCACCATCGGGGTGATCTGCCCCATGAAGGTCAGGGCGGCCAGGGCGCCTGCCACCAGCATCATGAACACCTGGGTCACGATGAGCAGATGGCGGCGATCCAGGATGTCAGCCAGGGCTCCAGCGGCGAGGCCCAGACCCAGGACCGGGAGGGTGGTGCCGGTTTCGATGAGGGCGATGAGCAGGGGTGAGGAGGTCAGGTGGGCCATCTGCCACTTCTCGCCGACGCTCTGGACCTGGGTGCCGATATTGGAGGCCATGGAGGCGATCCAGATGGCCAGGAAGGCACGGGACGCCATGGGCGCCAGAGGGCTTTGGGGGCGAACTTCCTGCATGTTTCCTGTGGCTCCAGGGCAATGACCCGAGCCCAGTATCCTATCCTGGATGCCTGATGCTTGAATCCCTCCGCCTTTCCGACACCCTCCTTTCGCCCCCGCTTCTGCTGGCCCCCATGGCAGGGGTGACGCATTCGGCCTTCCGCCGCCTGCTCTCAGACTTTGGGGGCTACGGCGCCCTTTTCACCGAGATGCTCTCGGCCTCGGCCTTCCTGCATGAGAGCCTGGAGCAGTCCCCCTTCAGCAGGCGCAGGGCCTGCGAAGGGGCGGTCATCTACCAGTTCCGGACCTCCGGCGAGGAGAACCTGGAGGCGGTCGTGGAAAAGATGGCCGGTCTGGATTTCACCGCCATCGATCTGAACCTCGGCTGCCCGGCTCCTAAGATCCAGTGCCAGGCCTCCGGGGCCGCGCTCTTCCGGGATTTTGAGCGGCTCAAGGGGGTTCTGACCCGAATTCGGCGCTGCTATAAGGGGCCCCTGACGGTAAAGATCCGCCTTGGGGACGATCCGGAGAACTGGCGGGGACCCTTCCTGGACCGTCTGCGGCTCTTCGAGGATGCTGACGTCCAGGCCATCACCGTGCATCCCCGCTTCTCCGGGGAAAAGCTGAAACGTATCGCCCGCTGGACTGAATTCCCGTGGGTTGCCGCCCAGACCCCCATCCCGGTGATTGGCAACGGAGACATCTGCTCGCCCAGGGATGTGGAGAACAATCGGGCCCTGTTCGAGCCCCTGGCGGGGATCATGCTGGGGCGCATTGTTGCCGTGAAACCATGGATCTTCAGGGACTTTGCTGGGCTGCCGAAGATGGAGATCGATCACGCCGAGGTCTGGGACCGTCTCTACCGCTACACCCTGGAGGACATGCCCCCGGATCGCGCCTATGGACGGATGAAGGAGTTCAGCTTCTATTTCGCCAAGAACTTCTTCTTCGGTCACGAGATGTTCAAGCGGATCCAGGGAGCCCGGGATGTGGAAGGAGTCCGGGCCGCAGCGCTGGGCTTCCTGGAGGCCAAGCCCCAGTTGAGCCCGAGCGAGCGGTTGAACTTCACCTGAGGGGCCTCAGTCCTGCTTCGCTTTTCCCTTCGCCATCTCCTCCCGCAGTTCCTTGCCCAGATCCTCAATGGGGTAGGCCGGCAGGGCGAAGAGGCTGCTGGGGATGGGACCCGTCTTGATTTGGGTGGCTTCGGTGGCCGAGTTCATGCCCATGAATCCGGTCATGGCGGTCTTGAGCGGGATGCCCTTGATCTTGGCCATCTCCTCGTAGAGCCGCTTGAATGATGCGGCGCTAGGTCCAGCCTTGGCCATGGTGGCCGCCCGGGCCTTCATCATCCGGGTATAGCTGGCGGCAGGCACTGGGGCGCTGAGGCTGGGGTCGGCGCTCAGGGTCATGACCAGCTTGCCCACCGTGATCTTGTGAATGGTGCAGTTGCGGCCCGCCACCGACTCGGTTCCGATCTTTTCAACCGTGCACTTGCTTGCATCGCCGAACATGGCACCCATCACGCCACTCACAGCTCCCGGATTCTGCTTGTCCATGGACTCCATGGCCGCCAGGGCGTCATCCATCCGCATCATGGAGATCTTCTTCTTCTCATGGTTGATGGTGTAGGTGGTGGCCTTGGCGTAGTCCACCAGGTTGTCGGTCTTGGAGGCGTCGTTGCGGATCATCTGGAAGCTGGAGGTGTAGTAATGGGTTTCCGTGCTGCTCTTGGCACCCAGCAAACCCTTTCCTTCAACCTTGAATGCTATGGTCAGGTCTGTAGCACAGAGTGAGATGGCGGAAAACAACAAGGCCGCAACAAAGGATGCAAGTCGTTTCATGGCTTTCTCCGGAAATGGTTCAGCAAGGTTACCCTCAATCATGAACATGTCCAGCGTAGGCTTAGGCGGGGGCGGTATGGCGAGAGTTTTGGTGGTGGATGACAGCCGGGAGACATGCGATCTGCTGGAGCTTCTCCTGGGGCAGGGCGGTGAGGGTATGGACTTGGAGGTCGTGAAGGCCACCCGTCCCGAGGATGCCCTTGAACTCCTGAAGACGCGCCCCTTTGAGGTGATGCTTTCGGATATCAACCTGGAGGCCAACCTCGACGGCCTTGACCTGCTGCGGGCGGCCAAGCCCTTGGGCGTGGAGACGATCCTCCTCACCGGCTTTGGTACGCTGGAGAAAGCCCTGGAGGCTGTGAAGGAGGGGGCCTTCGACTTCATTTCCAAGCCTTGGAACAACGAAGAGCTGAAGGCCCTGGTCAAGCGGGCCGTGGTTCGCCGTGAGAATCAGGGAGGGGGCAAGCGGGGCGGTCGGGTTCCGCCCCTGCAGAAGAGCCTCATGATCGGTTCCAGTCCGAAGATGATGGAGGTCTACCGCACCATCGCCTCTTTGCAGAACAGCCGCTCGACGGTGCTGATCTCGGGGGAGAGCGGCACCGGCAAGGAACTGGTGGCGCGGAATATCCACCAGAGCAGTGACCGCAAGGACCGTCCCTTCGTGGCCATCAACTGCGGGGCGCTCACCGAAAGTCTCCTGGAATCGGAACTCTTCGGACACGAAAAGGGGTCCTTCACGGGCGCCATTTCGGACAAGAAAGGTTTGTTCGAGGAGGCCAGCGGCGGGACGATCTTCCTGGATGAAATCGGCGAGACTTCCCCCAGTTTCCAGGTGCGCCTCCTTCGGGTGCTCCAGGAGCACGAGATCCGCAGGGTCGGGGGATCCCGGGTCATCCCGGTGGATGTCCGGGTCATCGCCGCCACCAATCGAGATCTGAGCCAGATGGTCAAGACCGGCAAGTTTCGTGAGGATCTGTACTACCGGCTGAGCGTGGTGGAGATCCGCATGCCTGCTGTGCGGGAGCGTCACTCCCGCGATGAGCACACCGGCAAGATCATCTCCGACGCGCCTCTTCTGTTGGATCATTTCCTGGCGGAAATCAACAGCAAGGATGGACAGACTTACAGCATCCGCCCCGATGCCCGCAGGATGCTGGAACGATACAGCTGGCCGGGCAATGTGCGGGAGATGGGCAATGTCATCGAGCATCTGACCCAGCTGAGTCGCGGGCGGGAGATCACGCCCGAGGATCTTCCGGAAAAGATCCGCGAGGACGTGGCCAACAAGGCCCCGGTCCTGCCGGATGCCCTTGCGCCCCTTCTGGAATTGATCGACTCCTGGGATCATCTGCCCACCCTCGAAGAACTTGAGCGGCGCTACATCCAGGTGCTCTTGAAGCACGAAACCCGGAAAAGCAGGGTCGCTGAAATCCTGGGGAAGGATCGGACCACCCTTTATCGCAAGCTCAAGGACCTGGGACTCGGGGATGGCTCGGAGGAAATGGGGTGACCTGGGGTGCTGCAATTTGCATCACGTTGCGGGATGCAACGTTGCGGCGCTGCACGCTTTGGGGTCAGATCCCTTGATTCTCAGTTGTTCTGGTTTTGGCCCACATTGTGCTTCTGGTTGCCCAGATCCCGGCCGTGCCGGTCAACAGGAGAAATACAATGAACAAGCTTGCCGCCCTGCTCGTGGCCGCCGCCCTCATCAGCCCTGCCTTCGCCGAAGAGGCCAAGAAGCCTGAGACCAAGAAGGCCGAGGCTGCCAAGGTCGAGACCAAGAAGACCGATGCCAAGAAGGTCGAGAAGAAGGACGAGAAGAAGAACGCCATGACCGCCGAGGAGAAGAAGGCTGAGGCCGCTCCCAAGGCTGAGAAGAAGGCCAAGGCCAAGAAGGCTGCCAAGAAGGCCGAGGCCGCTCCCGCCGCCGAGAAGAAGGCCATGACCGCCGAAGAGAAGAAGGCTGAGGCCGCTCCCGCCGCCCCCAAGGCCGAGAAGAAGGCCAAGAAGGCCAAGAAGGCTGCCAAGAAGGCCGAAGCCGCTCCCGCTGCTCCTGCCGCCAAGTAAGCCAGATTCACAATCTGATCGGGAAGCGGGCTTCGGCCCGCTTCTTTTTTAGGGTTCTTCACGGAATTCCGGGGAAGGCTGATCTGATCTTGAGGAAGAAGTAGGCGTCATCTCGATAGCCATATGCTGTGCGCTTCAGGACCTTGATCTT
>JAFNAB010000131.1 GCA_017859955.1 Holophagaceae bacterium | reverse complement strand
TCGCCGGGCTTGGCGCCCTGGGCGAGCTTGATCTGGATCTCCTTGGCGCTCATGAGGTAGTCGCTGGTGACGCCGAAGCGGCCCGAAGCCACCTGCTTGATGGCGCTGCACTTGGAGTCCCCGTTGGCCATGGGCTTGAAGCGCTCGGGGTCCTCGCCACCTTCGCCGGAGTTGCTCTTGCCGCCCAGGCGGTTCATGGCGATGGCGATGGTCTCGTGGGCTTCCTTGCTGATGGAGCCGAAGCTCATGGCCCCGCCCTTGAAGCGCTTGACGATGGACTCCACGGGCTCGACTTCTTCCAGGGGAATGGGCTGGGAGGCGAACTTGAACTCGAAGAGGCCGCGGATGGTCTTCAGGCTCGTGTCCTGCTCATTGATGGCCTGGCTGTACTGCTTGAAGGTGCTGTAGTCGCCGTTCCAGCAGGCCTGCTGGAGGGTGTAGATGGTCTCGGGGTTCCAGAGGTGGTACTCACCCTCCTTGCGCCACTGATACTCGCCGCCGATGACCAGGGTCTGCTCGGCATTGGTGGGGTGGGTGGGGAAGCCAGCCTCATGGCGCATCTGGGCTTCCTGGGCGATGACGCCCAGGTCCACGCCGCCGATACGGGAGGGGGTGTAGGTGAAGTACTTGTCGATGACGCTCTGGTGGATGCCCACGGCCTCGAAGATCTGGGCGCCGCAGTAGCTTTGCACCGTGGAGATGCCCATCTTGGAGAGGGTCTTGACCACGCCCTTGATGGCGGCCTTGACGTAGTTCTTGTAGCCCTTCTCGCGGTCCACCGTCATGATCTGGCCCATCATGACCATGTTGTCGATGGACTCGTAGGCGAGGTAGGGGCAGACGGCGGTGGCGCCGTAGCCGATGAGGGCCGCGAAGTGGTGGACTTCCCGGGGCTCGCCGCTCTCGACGATGAGGCCGATGCGGGTGCGGGTGCCGTTCTTGACCAGGTGGTGGTGCAGACCCGCCACCGCCAGGAGGGCGGGGATGGGGGCGTTGGTGGCGTCCAGGTCACGGTCCGAGAGGACGATGAGGTTGATGCCCCGGGCGATGGCGGCATCGGCGGCGGCGAAGAGCTCCTCCATGCCCTGGGCCATGCCCTTGGCACCGGACCCGGCCTTGTAGAGGAAGGGCAGGGTGGTGGTGACGAAGCCCGGGATCTTGGTGGAGCGGATCTGGGCCAGTTCCTCGTTGGTGAGGATGGGGTAGTCCAGGCGCAGCTGGTGGCAGTTCTGGGGGCTGGGCTTCAGGAGGTCGCTGTCAGCGCCCACCATGACTTCCGTGGCGATGATCAACTCTTCACGGATGGCGTCGATGGGGGGATTGGTGACCTGGGCAAAGAGCTGCTTGAAGTAGTTGTAGAGCAGCTTGGGCTTGTTGGAGAAGACCGCCAGGGGGGTGTCGGTGCCCATGGCGCCGATGGCCTCGATGGCGTTCTCGGCCATGGGGGCCAGGATGAGGCGCAGGTCTTCGTCGGTGTAGCCGAAGGCGCGCTGACGCTTCATGATTGTTTCATAATCCGTCTTGGGAAGCTGATCGGCCTTGGCGACCGGCAGGTCTTCCAGACGCACCTGGTACTTGTTCAGCCAGTCGCGGTAGGGGTGCTCGGAGGCGATCTGGTGCTTGATCTCCTCGTCGCTGATGATGCGCTTCTGGGCGGTGTCCACCAGGAGCATGCGGCCGGGCTCGAGACGGCCCAGCTGCTGGACGTTCTCGGGGGGGATGGGCAGGACGCCCACTTCGGAGGCCAGGATGAGCTGGTTGTCCTTGGTGACGTAGTAGCGGGCGGGGCGCAGGCCGTTGCGGTCCAGCATGGCGCCCACGACGGTGCCGTCGGTGAAGCCCATGGCGGCGGGACCGTCCCAGGGCTCCATGAGGTGGGCGTGGTACTCGTAGAAGGCCTTCTTCTCGTCATCCATGGTCTCGTGGCGGGACCAGGGCTCGGGGATCATCATCATCATGGCGTGGGGCAGGGAGCGGCCCGCCAGCACCAGGAACTCGAGACAGTTGTCGAACATCGCCGAATCGCTGCCATCGGGCTGGATGATGGGGAGAAGCTTGGCCATGTCGGCGCCGAAGACGTCGGACTCCAGGGACTTCTCCTGGGCGCGGATCCAGTTGACGTTGCCGCGCAGGGTGTTGATCTCGCCGTTGTGGATGATGTAGCGGTAGGGGTGGGCCCGTTCCCAGCTGGGGAAGGTGTTGGTGCTGAAGCGCGAGTGGACCAGGGCCATGGCGCTTTCCACATCGGGATCCGCCAGATCGGTGAAGTAGCCCGTCACCTGGTCGGAAACGAACTGGCCCTTGTAGATGATGGTCTTGTAGGAAAGGCTGGAGACGTAGAAATACTCGCCACTGGTGAGGTTGCCGCCGTAGCGGATCTCGTTCTCGGCGCGCTTGCGGATGACGTAGAGCTTGCGCTCGAACTCCATGGGATCGGTGATCTGGGGGTTGCGGGCGATGAAGACCTGGCGCTGACGGGGTTCGCAGCGCTTGGCGGTCTCGCCGAGATCGGAGTTGTCGGTGCTCATGGAGAGCCAGCCCAGGACCTTCTGACCCTCGGCGGCGACGATCTTCTCGAAGTGGATCTCGATGGCCCGCTGGTGGGTCACATCGGGGGGCATGAAGATGACGCCCACGCCGTATTCCCCGGCCTCCGGCAGCTTGAAGCCCTTCTTTTCGGCCTTCTTCTGGAAGAACTTGTGGGGGATCTGGATCATGATGCCGGCGCCGTCACCGGAGTTGGGCTCGGAGCCCCGGGCACCGCGGTGGGTCAGGTTGGTCAGGACCGTAAGAGCCTGCTCGACAATGCGGTGGTCCTTCTTGCCGTCAATGTTGACCACGATGCCCATGCCGCAGGCATCGTGCTCGAACTTGGGATCGTAGAGACCCTGCTTGGAGGGCAGGCCCGGGCGCTTGGTGATAGCAGCAGTGGTGTTCAAGGCTTCCTCAGCATGGTTCGCGTGTCCAGGGTGTTTCATGGCAGGTCCTCCATAAAGTGCGACGCAAGTCTGAGGTTGAGCTCGATGCCTGCGGTCAAGTCTTCAAGGTCGATGTGTTCGTCGTCGGTGTGGGCCACCCGGATGGTGCCCGGACCCGCCAGTACCACAGTCCGGTCAGGGATCAGTTTACGCAGGGAAGGCGCATCTGACCCGAAGGGCATGGGGGCGTGGTCGAATCCCGGGATCTCGGGGTAGCGGTCCCAGGGTTCAGAAAGGATGGACTCCACGGAAGCGCCCTCGGGCTGGTAACCCATCAACAGATCCCAGAAGGTGGTGCCCGGCACGGTCCGGGCCAGGATGCGGGCCTCGGCCTGGGCGGGAATCACATTGACCGCCTCGCCACCCTGGATGATGCCCAGGTTCCAGACCTCGGGGCCCAGGTGGGGGTCCACGGGGCTGGGCTGGGACTTGATGCCCTGGATCCAGGCGAGGAGGTCTGCGATGGCGCTGCGTCCGAGTTCCGGGCTGCCGCTGTGGGCCGCCTGCCCCTTGCAGCGGATCACGACGCTCTCCAGGCCACGCTGGCCGGTGCCGAGCTTGAGTTCAGTGGGCTCGCCGTTGATCAGGGCCCGGCAGTTCAGGAAGCGATCTTTCCAACGCTGGGCATCCTGGGCTCCGATGCTGTCGGTCTCCTCGCCGGCTACACCCAGCCAGGCGAAGCCGGTCTTGCCCTGGGCCAGGAGAGAGTGGATGGCGAGCAGCTGGGCGACGATCTGGCCCTTGGCGTCGCAGCTCCCGCGGCCATAGACCCGGTTGCCCTCCACCCTCGGGGGGATGAAGGGGGGCACGGTGTCCAGGTGGGTTGAGAAGAGCACCTTGGGCTCGCCCCAGGTGGCCAGCACGTTGCACCGTCCGTGCACAGGCTCCCGGACCTCGACCCGGGCTCCCATGCGTTCCAGCATGGGGAGCAGGGCCTTCAGGATGCTAGACTCCCGACCGGAGGTGCTGTCCTGGGAACAGAGTTCCACCAGCATGGCCATGGCCATTTCCGTCAGAGGGTGCTGGGTGCTGGGTGATTCCACGAAGTGCCTCCTACCGAGGGAAGCCTTAAGAACCAACCCTTGGACCCGATGGGGCCCCCGGTTTGCGTCCTCAGGCACTCCGCAACGATTTTGCGCTGCGACAGCCGCCGGGTGTTAGCCCTGACGTCCAGAGCAGACGTTGATGACGCGCTTGCCCTTCGGCGATCCTCCCCTTTCGCTCCAGGTCACCAGGCTCATCACCCTCGCTGAAACTACTGATGGGGATCGCTCCTCCATCGGTCTCTTAACCATGACAAATCCAGGGCCTTTTGACAAGGGTCTGGGTCCCTTCTTATTGAAAAAAGGGGCCCGGTTGCCCGGGCCCCTTCAGGTGATCAGACGCCTGGATCAGGCCTCTTCAAAGTCCGATTCCGTCACGTGATGGGCGGGCAGGGGCACATGGGCCTTGTGGCCGCCGATCTCGGTGGGCTCCTCGACAACGGGGATGCGCATGGCGTAGAAGGAACGCCAGACGAAGACCGTGGAGACCAGGAAGAACACGAGGGCAGCAGCGTGGCTGACCATGGGGTTCAGGGTGATGGCCAGCTCCACGGCCAGGAGGCCGAAGAGAGTTGTGAACTTGATCACGGGGTTCAGGGCCACGGAGGAGGTGTCCTTGAAGGGATCGCCCACGGTGTCGCCCACGACGGTGGCGGCGTGGAGCTCGGTGCCCTTCAGGTTCAGCTCGGTCTCCACCAGCTTCTTGGCGTTATCCCAGGCACCGCCGGCGTTCGCCATGAAGATGGCCTGGTAGAGGCCGACGATGGCGATGGAGATCAGGTAGCCGATGAAGAAGAAGTGGTTGACGCAGGCAAAGGCCAGGGTGCTGAAGAAGACGGCCAGGAAGATGTTGAACATGCCCTTCTGCGCGTACTGGGTGCAGATGGCAACGACCTTCTTGGAATCCTCGACGGAGGCCTTGGTGGCGTTGGAGTCGAGCTTGATGTTGTTCTTGATGAACTCCACGGCGCGGTAGGCACCGGTGGACACGGCCTGGATGGAGGCGCCGGAGAACCAGAAGATGACGGCGCCGCCGGTGATGAGACCCAGCAGGAACAGGGGGTTCAGGATGGAGAGCCCCTCGACCACGTTGGCGTGACCGAACTTGGTGCTCAGCATCTGGATGATGGAGAAGATCAGGGTGGTGGCGCCCACGACGGCGGTGCCGATGAGCACGGGCTTGGCGGTGGCCTTGAAGGTGTTGCCGGCGCCGTCATTCTCTTCGAGGTAGAGCTTGGCTTCGTCGAAGTCAGGCTTGAAGCCGAAGTCCTTCTCGATCTCCTTCTCGATGCCGGGGATGGCTTCGATGGTGGAGAGTTCGTAGACGGACTGGGCGTTGTCGGTCACGGGGCCGTAGGAGTCCACGGCGATGGTCACAGGGCCCATGCCCAGGAAGCCGAAGGCCACCAGGCCGAAGGAGAAGATGGCGGGGGCGGTCATCAGAGCGCCCAGGCCCAGGGTCGAAACGGCCCAGGCGGCACCCATGAGGATGACGATGACGATGCCCATCCAGTAGGCGCTGAAGTTACCGGCCACCAGGCCGCCCAGGATGTTGAGGCTGGCGCCGCCCTCACGGGAGGCGGTGACCACTTCACGGACGTGGGCAGAGTTGGTGGAGGTGAAGGACTTCACCAGTTCGGGGATCACGGCGCCGGCGAGGGTGCCGCAGGTGATGATGGAGGAGAGCTTCCACCAGAGGCTGGTGCTGCCGCCCAGGTTGGGGATCAGGAGGTAGGACAGGCCGTAGGTGGCCACGATGCAGATGATCGAGGTCAGCCACACCAGGGTGGTGAGGGGGGTCTCGAAGTTGAACTTGGCAGCGTTGCCGAACTTGGCCTTGGCGATGGCGCCGTTGATCCAGTAGGAGATGGCGGAGGTCACCACCATGCCGATGCGCATGACGAAGATCCACACCAGAAGCTGGATCTGGATGGTCTTGTAGGCGGCACCAGCGGTGCCTTCGTTGACGGCCAGCAGGATGAAGGTGACCAGGGCCACGCCGGTGACGCCGTAGGTCTCAAAGCCGTCGGCCGTGGGGCCCACGGAATCGCCCGCGTTGTCGCCCACGCAGTCGGCGATCACGCCGGGGTTGCGGGCATCGTCTTCCTTGATCTTGAAGACGATCTTCATGAGGTCGGAGCCGATGTCGGCGATCTTGGTGAAGATGCCGCCCGCGATGCGGAGGGCGGCGGCGCCCAGGGACTCGCCGATGGCGAAGCCGATGAAGCAGGGACCGGCCTGGTCACCAGGAATGAAGAGCAGGATGACGAGCATGAGCAGGAGCTCAACGCTGATGAGCAGCATGCCGATGCTCATGCCGGCTTCCAGGGGAATCGCCATGGTGGGGAAGGGCTTGCCCTTCAGGGAGGCGAAGGCGGTGCGGCTGTTGGCGAAGGTGTTGATGCGGATGCCGAACCAGGCCACGCTGAAGCTGCCCAGGATGCCGATGATGCTGAAGATCACGATGGTGACCAGCTTGCTCAGGGTGTAGTGCTGGAGCGCGCCGAAGTAGACCACCATGATGATGGCGATGAAGAGCCACAGCACGGACAGGAACTTGCCCTGGGTCACGAGGTAAGTCTTGCAGGTTTCGTAGATCAGTTCGGAGATGTCCGACATGGACTTGTGGACCTGCATGGCCTTGATCTGCTTGTACTTCCAGAGGCCGAAGGCGATGCCCGCGAGGCAGACGACCAAGCCGATCATGAAGAGGCTGTGACCGGAGATGATATTGCCGAAGAAGATCTTTTCGGTGAGCGCTGGAATCTTGAGGTCAGCTTCGCTCGCCTGGGCCCAGCCAGAGCACGCAAGCAGCATCAGGAAGGTAGGGATCACTCCCCAGCGGAGCCCTCGGATGGACCGAAGCCCGGAAATGAACCGGTCCATCAGACCGACTCCTTGACTTGCCTGCACCATGGATTTTCCCCCTTATTTGGTGAATGGATCTGCTTAGCAGAAGGATGTAAAAGATTGGATCAATGTTTACCCGTCCCTGCTGGCGCAGGGGCGGATGGTGGCAATGGAAATGGGGCGACCCCAAATGGAAAACCGGATGAAGATCGCGATGTGGCTAACCCATCAACTGTGCCAAATCAATGCCAGAATGGCAAGCCTGGATTAGCGATAGCGGCACAGGTAGGCCGTATCCACGGGCACTTTGAGCTGGAACTTGACCCCGGCTGCGACCTCGAAGGAGGAGCCTGGGAGGTAGTCCTGCCACTCGCTTTCACCCGGCAGCTTGACGGTGAGCTGACCCGCGACCACGGTCATGATCTCCACACAATCCGTGCCGAATTCGAATTCACCCTTCTCCATGACACCCACGGTGGCACGGCCCTCTTTCTCCTGGAGGGTGATGGATTTCACGGTGCCGTTGAAGTATTCGTTGACTTGCAGCATGTGCAACTCCTTATCAAGCCTTCGCGCTGGAAACCCGGGGGCTTCCAGCGCGAAGGGAAAGTGGGCTGGTCAGCCCTTGATCTCAGGCAGGCTGGCGAGGGTTTCCGAGAGGGCGTCGTCCGGGAACTCGAAGTCCTCGAGCTGGCCGGAGAGGTAGCGCTCGTAGCTGCTCATATCGAAGTGGCCGTGACCCGTGAGGTTGAAGACGATGGTCTTGGACACGCCCTCTTCCTTGCACTTGAGGGCTTCGTCGATGGCCGCCCGGATGGCGTGGGAAGACTCGGGGGCGGGAAGGATGCCCTCGGTGCGGGCGAAGAGGACCGCCGCCTCGAAGCTGGGGATCTGGTGGACGCTGCGGGCCTCGATGTGGCCTTCGTGGAGGAGCTGGCTCACCAGGGGGGAGGCGCCGTGGTAGCGGAGGCCACCGGCGTGGATGCCGGGGGGCATGAAGTCATGACCCAGGGTGTACATCTTCATGATGGGGGTCATGCCCGCGGTGTCGCCGAAGTCGAAGGCGTAGGTGCCCTTGGTGAGGGTGGGGCAGCTGTAGGGCTCCACGGCGATGCAGCGGGCCTTGTTCTGGCCGCGCTCGCCCCGCAGGTTCTGGCCCACATAGGGGAAGCAGAGGCCGGCGAAGTTGGAGCCGCCGCCATGGCAGCCAATCACGATATCAGCCTGGTCGCCGAAGATCTCCAGCTGCTTGATGGTCTCCAGGCCGATGATGGTCTGGTGCAGGGCCACATGGTTGAGCACGGAGCCCAGGGCGTACTTGGTGTCGTCCCGCTGCATGGCCAGTTCCACGGCTTCGGAGATGGCGATGCCCAGGGAGCCCTGGTTGTCGGGATCCTTGGCCAGGAGGGAGCGCCCGTAGGCGGTCTCCATGCTGGGGCTGGGGATGACCTTGGCGCCCCAGGTCTCCATCATCAGGCGGCGGTAGGGCTTCTGCCCGTAGCTCACCTTGACCATGAAGACCTTGATGTCGATGTCGAAGAGGCTGCCGGCCAGGGAGAGGGCGGAGCCCCACTGGCCCGCGCCGGTCTCGGTGGTGATGTACTTGGTGCCTTCCTTCTTGTTGTAGTAGGCCTGGGCCACAGCGGTGTTGCTCTTGTGGCTGCCGGAAGGGGAGACGCCCTCGTACTTGTAGTAGATCTTGGCCGGCGTATCCAGGGCCTTCTCGAGCTGGGTGGCCCGGTAGAGGGGCGTGGGACGCCAGGCCTTGAAGATGTCCTGGACCTCCTCAGGGATGTCGATGTAGCGATCGGTGGACATCTCCTGCTTGAGGATCTCCATCGGGAAGATGGCAGCCATGTCCGCAGGAGTGGCGGGCTGGTGAGTGCCCGGGTGGAGGA
>JAFNAB010000130.1 GCA_017859955.1 Holophagaceae bacterium | reverse complement strand
TCCCGGTACATCCGGTCCTCTGCGGGCAGCTCCCCGGCCCGGTGCAGCTTGGCAAGATCCGCCAGACCCCGCAGGGCTTGGAGCTGGGCCGGTTCCAGCCGCGTGGCGGCCTGGGAGCCTCCGGCGGTCCGCGCCCGGCCCTTGGGAGCCTCGGGCCAGAAGACGTAGGCGCAAAGGAGCACCATCACTACCAGGGCCACCTGGGTCCATCGCCGGGTGCGGAGTTCCTGAAGGAGGTTCTGGAGGGGGGTGCGAGGCGCGGTCATGGAGCCACCCGGCGGAAGGTGCGCAGGGTCACCCCGAGTCGTGCCCCCTCGGGGCTCTCCTCCAGGCGGGCGCTGGATACGGCAAAGGGGAGATCCGCCTTTTCAAGGGCCAGCATGAACTTCTTGTGGGCCTGGTAGAGGCCCAGGGCGGTGAACTCCACCTCAAGGCTTTCCAGTTCGGTGCCCTTGGCACCTTCGCGGCTGGGAAGCCCGAACTTGACGGAGGCCAGGCGAACACCGGCCTTCTGGGCCTCCTCGTGGAGGGCCCGGCTCAGATCCCACTGGAGGGCCCCTACCGAGCCTTTGGGGAGCCTGGACTCCAGGACCTCCAGCTGTTCACGGCCCTGTTGGATGTTCCGGGCGAGATCGGCGTAGGTTTTCAGGGTCTCCCGTTGGGCTTCCAGAGCCCGTTGGGCCTCCTGGGCGGCCTTCTGCTGCTGGCCACGGGTGCGATGGGCGTCCGGCAGGAGGACCATGCCCGCCAGGAGGCTGAGGAGGATCAAGGCCCCTCCCACTGCAGCCCAGGTGCTGCTGGAACGCATGCTCGGGTTCATGGCCGCCTCCCGGAAGTCGGTGGCGTCGGTGGTACGGAGCCTCGGGCCGGGGGAGCGGGTGCTTTCACGTGGGCTTCCCTTTTGGCGGGGCCGTACATCGGCAGGGGGACATAGGCGGGAGGGGTGTTGGAGGCGATCAGGGTGTAATCAAAATCGATGCCGCCCCCCTGGCGCTCAGCCTCCCGCTCCAGGACCACCTGGGCGAAGAAAGGGTTCTTCTGGAGGGCCGCCATGAAGGCCACTTCCGCTTCGCGGGCCTTGGCCTCCCCCTTGATCTTGATCTCCACTTGGCGGTCATTGCCCCGGGTCCGCTGGATGGACTTGAGGCGGACATCCTGGGAGAGGCAGCGTTCCAGTTCAGAGGTGATCCGGGTCCAGGGCACGCTCCGTTCAGTGAGAATGCGCTCCGCCAGCTTCCAGCGAGGGGCCTCCTTTTCCACGTCGATTTCCCGCAGTTCCGAGATGAGCTTTGTCTCCTGTTTGGCGAAATCCCGGGCCTGGCCCGCCAGCATGACGGCCTGACGCCCAGCCTGCTGGGCCTGATGCTGGGCTCTCCACGTCAGCCCCCCGACGGCCAGGACCGATAGCAGCC
Source organism: Holophagaceae bacterium (assembly GCA_017859955.1). Lineage (GTDB taxonomy): Bacteria > Acidobacteriota > Holophagae > Holophagales > Holophagaceae > Holophaga. The sequence continues at coordinate 7,363 of JAFNAB010000130.1, read as the reverse complement.
CGATGACCACGGCGCCCCGGCCCAGGACCATGTGATGACGGCGCCAGGGTGAGGGCGGCGGTACCAGATTCAGTTTGAGGATCGGCAGGCCCATCAGATGACCTCCTGGGCCGGGATTTCCGGGGGCAGGAGGTGGAAGGCGACGGGGCCCGCGGGCCAATGGCCGCTCCCCACCGGGCCTCCCCAGATCCAGATGCCCTGGGGGTTGGTGCCCTCCCGCTGGAGATAGGCAATGGTGGGAAGGATCCGCTCCCGCATCCAGGTCTCGACATCCGCCGATTCTTGCCACTGGCGGATCAAGTTGAGGGTGCTGCCCCAGGCAACGAGGGAACCCGTGAACCTGCCTTCCTCACTGGCGGCCAGGGAGAGCAGGATGCCCGGGGCCTCCTGGGAGGGGGCGAGTCGGTTGTAGAGCCAGAGCCAGCGGGGAACCATGGCCTGAATGGGGCGACCAAGCCTGGTGGCTACCTGGGCCCAGGGCTCCAGCAGGGCCTTGGGGATGCCCACCAGCAGCCAGGCATTTCCGATGGGAAGGGCCTGTACCGCCTGGGGTGCCTCCAGGCCAAGGCCCTGGGCATAGCGCCACTGAAAAAAGGCCTCCCGGGCTTCGGTGCCCTTGGGAAGCTCCACGACATCCTGGCTGAAGAGGGTGGGGGCCCAGAGGTCATCCACAATCCAATGGGTGGGGCCAGTGGGAAGGGAAGCAAGGGCCTGGGCCAGGTCGTCCGGTGAAGGGAATCCTTCGGTGGTCCTGTTCTGGCCTCCGGCCTTGAGGCGGTGGGGTTCCACCCATACCACGGGGTTACCCGATGATCCGATCATGGGATCTCCCTGGGGACTGGGGTATCGCTCAAAAGGTTCTCCAATTCGTGCTTGGTCGGGAAAAGTCTATCGCCCCAGGGCGGCTTTCCCAAGGCCTGGTAGTGTGACGCAGTTCTCCCCTGCGAAAGATCCGTCATCCTGGCATGGTATGGAGTGAACGGACTGAATGTTCCCCAGGAGAAACAATTGCGTCTCATTGCCCTAGAGCTGCACGGCTTCAAGTCCTTCGCGGACCCGCAGAAGCTCAGCTTTCCGGCGGGAATGACGGCGGTGGTGGGGCCCAATGGCTGCGGCAAGTCCAACATCTCGGACAGCCTGGCCTGGGTGCTCGGGGAACAGCGGGCCAGTGCCCTGCGCGGCGCGGAAATGGCGGATGTGGTCTTCGCGGGCACCTCCCAGCGCAAGCCCATGGGCATGGCCGAGGTGAAGCTCACCCTGGAGATGCCGGACCCGGCCCTGCCGGGAGCCACCCGGGAGGTGGTGATCTCCCGGCGCCTCTACCGGGATACGGGGAGCGAATACCGCATCAATGGGCGGGAAGGGCGCCTGAAGGATGTTCAGGATCTCCTCATGGACACCGGGATGGGCACCCGGGCCTACTCATTCATCCAGCAGGGCCAGATCGACCTCATCCTCTCCACCAAGCCCAAGGATCGCCGTCAGCTCCTGGAGGAGGCCGCGGGCATCACCCGGTACAAGAACCGCCGGGCCGACGCGGAACGCCGTCTGGATGACACCAAGGCCAATCTGCAGCGCCTGGACGACATCCTCTTCGAGTTGGGCAAGCAGCAGGACTCCCTCAAGCGGCAGGCCGCCAAGGCCCGGCGGGCCCTGGAGCTGGATGCCGCCCTCAAGGAGACCCAGCGCATCCTGCTGGCGGGCAAGGCCGTGGAGCTGGATGCCGCCAAGGACCGCATCCTGGAGAACCTGGACACTCTGGAGCGCCAGATCGCCCTCCTCACGGCCCAGGCCTCGGAGAAGGCCAGCGAGGTGGAGAACCTCCGCTACCGCCTGGAGGAGCTGCGAAGCGCCCAGGACCGGCGTTCCCGTTCCATCCTGGGGGTGGATCAGCGCCTGGGACTGCTGGACCAGGATCGGGGCTTCCAGGGGGAACGCATCCAGGAGGCCGCCCAGCAGGTCGAATTGCTGCGGAGCCGCCTTCTGGAACTGGATGCCCGCACCGAGGGTTCCAGTTCGGAACTGGAAGGGCTCCAGGCCTCCCTCAAGCGGGCCGAGGCGGCCCTGGAGGCCCGGCAGGACCTGGTCGCCGAGGCAGAAGAGGCCGTGGCCCTGGCGGGGGGAGCCCTACGGCGCACGGAGTCCGAGCTCCGGGAACTGCGGGACAAGCGGGCCGAGGTGCAGAAGGCGGCCCTGCAGATCCAGCGTCAGCGCCAGGCCGTCCATCAGCAGATCGCCCAGCTGGAGGGGCGTCTGGACGCCCTCAACCATGAAGAGGCCCTGCGGGCCCCCCGTCTGGAATCGCTGCAGGCAGACGAGAAGCGCCTGGGTCGCGAGCTGGAGACCGCCGAGGCGCGACTGGAGGAGATGGAGGAGGCCCTCCAGATCCAGTCCCGGGCCCGCCAGGAACAGTCCGATGCCCATCGCGTCGCCGCCGCCGCCCTGCGGGAGAGCGAATCGGCCCTGGACGCCGAGGAGCGCCGTCTGCGTCAGCTCTCAGAACTGGTGCGCCAGGCTGGTGGCTCCGAGGCCATGCAGAAGGCTCTTTCGTGGCTCCGGGAGCGGGGCCTGGAAGCCACGGCCATGGCCGATGTGCTCGAAGTCGCCGAGGAACAGCGGCCCGACCTGGAGCGGCTGCTGGGGACCTGGCTCCAGTCCGTGGCCCTGGGGAACCTGGACCAGGTGGCTGAAGTCCCGGGTCAGCTTCTCCTGGCCGTGGCCGGGGAAGCTGAAGTGCCCCAGGCTCCCGAGGGCTGCGAGTCATTGGCTGGGAAGCTGCGATGGAAGGCCGGGAAGCCCCGGATCCTTTCATCCCTCCTGGACCGGGCCTTTCGCTGTGCCGATGAGGAACTCCCGGCCCTTGCCCAGGCCTATCCCGGGCTAGCCTTCGTCTCGCCCCGCCTTCTGAAACTCCCCTTCGGGCCCATCCAGGTGGGGGCTTCGGCACCCACGGCTTCGCCCCTCAAGTTGCGGGCTGATCTGGATCTGGCCAAGCGGAATCGCGAGGAACTGCTGGATCGCACGGAGGCCCTGGAGTCCGAGGTCAAGACCAAGGCCGCCCGCATGCAGGAGGCCACGGAGCGTTTCCGGGAAATGGAGGAGGATCGCCTGGTGGCCCGCCGGGCCCAGGAAGACCTCAAGTCCCGCCAGACCTCGGCCCGGAAACAGCTCCTGGAGATCCAGGAGGCCCAGATCCGGGCTGACGAACAGTGGGGGAAGCTGGAAGGGGAGATCGAGGCCCTGAAGAAGTCCCTGCGGGAGATGGAGACCGCCCAGGAAAACCCCGAGGAAGAAAAGATTGAACGGGCCATCCGTGCCGCCGAAGAGACGCAGATGACCGCCCAGCGGGAGCTGGAAAACCGGCGGGAAACCCTGGTGGAGGCCACCCAGATGCGGGCCTCGGCCTGGGCGGAGCGGGATGGGCTCCAGCGCCACCTCCAGCAGCTCCAGCGGAGCGCCTTCGATCTGGAGGCCGAGCGCAAACGCATGGAGGCCGACATCGCTCAGGCCGATGGCCGGGCCCAGACCGCTGCCGCTCGCATCCAGGAACTGGAGGCCGAGACCCAGGGGCTCCTGTCGGAGCGTCACAAACTCCAGGAGGAGATGGGGACCCTTCTTCCCGAGATCGAGGAGACCGGAGAATCCCTGCGGGTCCAGGAGCGCATGGCCCGGGAACTCCAGCAGGCCCTGGAGAACGCCCGACAGCTCCACCAGGACAGCCTCATCCAGGGGGCCCAGGTCCAGGGGAGCCAGGAGGCCCTCAGCAAGGAAGTGGAGCTGGCCCTAAACCTTACGGTTCCGGACTTCCTGGCCTCCATCTCGGAGGATGAGCGGGCAGCCTGGGAAGAGGGCGAACTGGTGCACCAGACCCGTCTCAGTGAACTCCAATCCAAACGCCTGGATCTGGGGAGCGTGAATCCCCTGGCCATCCAGGAACTGGCGGAGGCCGAGGAGCGTTTGACCTTCATGAACCAGCAGCGCACGGACGTGCTGGACGCCATCGGCAACCTGGAGTCCACCATCAAGGAGATCAACGCCACCAGCGAGGAGCGCTTCAAGGAGGCCTTTGATTTCATCAACACGCGCTTCACCGAGGTCTTCCGGGAGGTCTTCGGGGGCGGCACCGCCCACCTGACCCTTCAGGATCCCAAGGACCTGCTGGAGTGCGGCATCGAGATCACGGCCCAGCCTCCAGGCAAGTCCGCCAAGGCCCTGACCCTCTTGTCGGGTGGCGAGAAGGCCCTCACGGCCATCTCCCTCCTCTTCGCCATCTTTCACTTCAAGCCCAGCCCCTTCTGCGTGCTGGACGAAGTGGACGCCCCCCTGGACGAGGCCAACGTGGGCCGCTTCGCCGCCATGGTGCAGAAGATGAAGGAGAGTACCCAGTTCATCGTCATCACCCACCAGAAGCCCACCATGGTGGCTGCCGATACGCTCTACGGCGTGACCCAGGAGGAGCGGGGGATTTCGCGGCTGGTGAGCGTGCAGCTCAGGGAAGCGGAGCAGCTGGTCTGAACCAGTAGACCAGGGCGGAACGCACCCCTGAGGGCCAGAGGTAGCGGCCCTTCTCGAATCTCAGCCTTCTCGCCAGAACCTCTCGGATAAAGGTGTCGTGGCGGGGATCCTCCAGGATCCCCAGCCGTCCCTTCACCTCCAGGAAGGCCTCCTCGAGGCTTCCGTGGCTCCAGGTCTTCCAGGGACCCGAGTCCTCCACGAGGACATTGGGCAGGATCCCCATCTGGAGCAGGCAGTTGTAGGCGACCTGAAAGTTGGGGCTGTCATGGGGCTGGCCCCAGATCTCCCGGGCAAGCTCAGCCATGACCCCATCGGGGGCCGGGGCCCGCAGGAGGAGCAGGCAGCCCTTCCGGCTGACGGCCTCCATCCGCCGCACGAAGGCCGGAAAATCCGGGCTGTCGTACATGGCGTGGGAACAGAAGCAGAAATCGTGATCCTCCACCGTGGCCTCGGGCCATGAGGCCTGAAGGACCTCCACATTGGTGATCCCCCGCTCCCGGAGGTTCTCTTCCATGACCTCGATCATGGCCCGGGAAGGGTCCAGGGCCGTGACCTTGGCGGTCCAGGGGGAGAACAGGCAGGCCCAGGCCCCGGCGCCTGCACCGATGTCCAGCACCGTCGAACCTGGATGGGCCTTCAGGAGGCCCAAAAGGAAGTTCCGGCTGGAGTCCTCGCGGTCCCAGCGCTGCCGGACGCGCTCATTGAAGGCCTGGGCCCGTCCTGCCCAGGCATCCTCCGCCATCCGGCCCATGCCGCGGTTCGGGGTCTCGACGAGCTGGCGCCAAAGCAAAGCCCAATCCACCGCACGCTCCATGCCGACCCCTCGATGCTTCACGAAACCCTGGATCCAGGATGGAGGGGTTTGAGCCTCCGGTCCAGATGACGCCTTCTGTTAATCTTCTCCCCATGCTGACTTACCTGGTTATCGCCTTTGGACTTTCGATGGACGCCTTTGTGGTGTCGGTTTCCAGCGGCATCTGCATCCCTGACATGAAAGCCCGCTATGCCCTGAGGTCCGCCTTGGCCTTCGGGCTCTTCCAGGCCTTCATGCCCCTGATTGGCTGGGGGCTCGGGGGGGCTTTCCGGGGCTATATCGAGGGCTTCGATCACTGGGTGGCCTTTGGCCTCCTGGCCCTGGTGGGTGGGAAAATGATTTATGAATCATTCAAGATCAAGGATCCCACCTGCGATATCGAGGTCTACAAAGGGGTGATGAGTCTGCGGAACCTGCTGGTCCTGGCCGTGGCCACCAGTCTCGACGCCCTGGCCGTGGGGCTTTCATATAGTGTGCTGCACAAGCCGATCCTCTTCCCGGCGCTTTTGATTGGGGTCGTGACCTTCCTGGTTTCCCTGGTGGGCTGTGAATTCGGCAAGCGGATCGGGGCCAAGTTCGAGCGGTGGGCCGAGATCGCCGGTGGGCTCATTCTCCTGGGGATCGGGGGCAAGATCCTGCTTGAGCACCTCCTTGCATGAAGAAATTACCCTTCACCGTTCCACGCTCCGCTTGTCCCGGTTATCGTGGAGCTAGTCCCAGGTAGACCATGGCCGATTCCAGCTTCATTGAGCAGAGCAAACTCCGGTTTCGCGAAGGCGAGACGGTGTACCGCAAGGGCGAGACCGCCCAGCAGATGTACATCGTGCTCTCCGGGAAGGTGCGGCTCTATGTGGGGGATGAACCCTCCGGAGACTGGTCCGAAGAGCTGGCCAAGGGCGATTTCTTCGGGGAAGGGAGCCTCCTGGAGCCCATCCCCCGCATGAACACCGCCGTGGCCCTGGAAGATACGGAAGTGATCTCCATCAGCCGGGGCACTTTCCTTCGCATGATCCGCCAGAACCCCGAGGTTTCGGTGAAGATGATGCAGCGCCTGGCCCAGCGGAACCGCGAACTGGCGGCCAAGGTCGAGGATCCCGGACGGAGCCAGCGGATGAAGGTCCAGGCCACGACGGCCTGCCTGGTTTCCGTGATCTCGGGCAAGAAGTTCTTCATCAATTCCCATGGAGCCCTGGTGGGGCGCTTCGACCCCAACACCGGCATCCACCCGGATATCGACCTCACGGAGGAGGATCCCCAGCTCAGCGTGAGCCGGCGTCATGCCCGGATCCTCTGCGAGCACGGGCGCTACTTCATGGTGGAAGAGCACGGCGTGGCCAACGGCACCTACGTCAAGGGCGAGCGCCTGGTCCTGGGGGATGCGCGGGAGTTGAAACCCGGGGATCGGGTGGGCTTCGGCATGGTGGTGCTCTTCTTCGAACGGAACGCCTGAAGTGCAGGTTCAGGTCTGGCGTGACGACTACGGCGTGGAATGGGAGCTGGTTCAGCTGGGCCTGGACGAGGTCGGCGGTGGCTGCATCATCCGGGAATGCCGCAACCGGCTCGATGCCGCCGATGGTGACGTCCGGGAGGGCGTGGAAGTCGTCGCCCGCTTCGGCGATCGGGAGGATGCCGAGGCCTTCCTGGAGGAAGAGGGCTTTCACAGGGCCTGAGGGGCGGGCCTCCTCGGCGATGTGAGGACCCCATCCCGAGACTGGCCGCTTGACTGGATCTGAGTGAATCCTCAACGCGGCTGGGGCTGACTCTGTATGCCGGGCGGGGTGGAGGCCCGGGCTGACAGGTCTGGAGAGATTGGGGTGATTGTGGAATGATTCAATTATTGGAGCCCCAATGACTCTTCCTTGGACCTCATGCTTTGCCCGCACCACGCTTGGATTGGCCTTGCTCCTCAATCTGCATTGCAAGGGGAGGAGCCCTGCAGTGAAGAAAGCAGCTATGGACTATGGCCCCTATCCCTTGAAGGTGGAGCCCCTGGCGGCGAGCCAGGATCCTGCCACGGTGCTTCAGCAGGTGAGC
>JAFNAB010000129.1 GCA_017859955.1 Holophagaceae bacterium | reverse complement strand
ACCGTGATGGAACTCGTGCCGGGCGGCAGGGTTGGATAGGTGGCAAAGGGCTCCTGGGTCGATGCCGAGGCAGCCAGGGCGGAAACCAGGAACAGACCGAGCACATGGGGGCAACGTATGGAATTACTCAAGATCAGGGCCACTCCTTTGGAGCAGATCCCTCCAGGGTCGATGCAGCCCGACCTTTCGGGAAATGCTCTTCAAGAGGGTAAAACACCGAACCAGTCCGGAGTTCAAAGAATCGAAGCCCGCCATTGAGGTTTGCCTTCCAGTTCGGACATGGCGTAGGATCAGCCACAACCTACCAACTCCGGCCTGGGTGCTGGGTGAAAACATGGAAATCAGCACCATTGAGCACAATCATGGACGATTTGGCAGGCAGGCGGCACTGCTGGCCCTCGGCGTCATCATCGCCTGGGGTGGTGTGTCCTGGGGTATCGCCCGTCACTTGGCGAAACAGCGGGCCTCGGCTGCCCTGAACGAGGGCCAGAACCGCCTGGAGCAACAGATTTCAGCCATCTCCATAGGCATCGGGAACAACCTGAAATCCCTGAATGGCATCCCAGCCGCCCTGGGCCGCAGCGAGGAGATCCATCAGGCGGTAAAGCGCCTTCCGCGCACCCGGCCTGAGATGCAGCAGTCTGCGGCGGCGCGGAGCCTGGCCCTGACCTCTGATCCAGGGCTCCGCCGGGTCAACCGGTTCCTGGAACGCGCGGCAGCCGACATCCGATCCCTGAGCGTCCTCTGGGTGATGAACCTTGATGGAGACTGCCTTGCGGCCAGCAACTCCCGGGACATCGACAGCTTCGTAGGCACCAACTACAAGGATCGGCACTATTTCCGTGAGGCAAGCGAGGGTCGAAGCGGTCAGCAGTTCGCCGTCGGAAGGAAGACCGGTATCCCCGGCCTTTTCTTCTCCGCCCCCATCGAGGAAAACGGTCGCATTCTCGGGGTCATCGCCGGAAAGGTCGATCTGCCCACCCTTGCCACCTGGATCAACCAGGGCGAAGCCTTCCTGGTGGATCGCTACGGGATCGTGATCCTGGCCAGAACCAAGGCCCTGGAATTCCGGGCCATGGCCAATACGACGGTGTATGCGCTGAGCCCACAGGAGCGAATGGCCCGGTATCGGAGGGAGACCTTCGAGCCCCTCCCCATCGGCGATTGGGGTAATCCCAGCTATCCACAGCTGAAGCGCTTCAACGACCGGGGTATCCCTGTGCTGATGAGCTCGAGAACTGCGGTCGCGGATGCTGTCACCTTGGGCATTGTGGAACCCGTGCCCGCCGTCCTTGCCCTGGATACCGACAGCCGCTTGCTTTTCCTTCTCCTGGCCCTCCTGGGAACCACCTTGGTGGTTTCCGTGGCGGCCATCGCAACCTACATCCGCCAGATTTCCAGCGCCCGGCGCCTCCTGGACTCCCACTTGTTGGAATTGGAGAAGGCAAAGGCCTCCGCCGAGGCCGCCAACATCGCCAAAAGCCAGTTCCTTGCCACCATGAGCCACGAGATCCGCACGCCCCTGAACGGCGTGCTGGGCATGGCCGAACTCCTGCTCTTGCCAGACCTGGCCCAGGCCGAGCGCCAGGACTTTGCGCGAACCATTTTCAACTCCGGCAATACCCTCCTCACCCTGATCAACGACATTCTCGACCTGTCCAAAGTCGAGGCGGGAAAGGTGGAACTCGCCCTGTCCGTGTTCTCTCCGGCTTTGGTACTCCATGAAACGGTGGCACTTTTCTCTGAAATGGCCACAAGAAAGGCCCTTTCCCTGGAAGCGGTCTGGGAGGGTCCCCAGAGCCGCTGCTATCGTGGCGATCCCATGCGGATAAGGCAGATGCTGTCAAACCTGACCAACAATGCCATCAAGTTCACGGATACCGGGTCGGTCCGGATCGAAGCCAGGGAGCTGGAGCTTGGCAGCCAGGGGGCCCTGCTGGCCTTTTCCGTCACCGACACCGGAATCGGTGTCCCCGAAGACAAGCTTGACCAGCTCTTCCAGCCCTTTTCCCAGCTCGACAGCACAGTTACGCGCCCTTATGCGGGGACGGGACTCGGGCTTTCCATCGTCCGGAGTCTCGCCCAACTGATGGGTGGAGAAGTCGGAGTTGAGAGGGGAGAGAAGTGCGGTTCCCGCTTCTGGTTCCACATCCGCTGCCATCCTGTGCGGGAAGAGGAAGAACGCCGCGAAACACGTCGCCCTTCCTCCTCACCAGCCCGCCAGACCCCCTCCCATGGCCACCGGGTCTTGATCGTGGAGGACAATCCCACCAACCGGAAGGTCATCGAGGTCCTGCTGACCAAACGGGGTTACCAGACCTCCAGTGTCGAAAACGGCCAGTTGGCCCTGGAAGCCATCACCAAGGGAAGCCCTCCGGATCTGGTGCTGATGGATTGCCACATGCCGATCATGGGGGGCTTTGATGCCACACAGCACATCCGTCAGTGGGAGCAGGAGGGGGGGCGGAGCCGTCTGCCCATCGTGGCCCTGACAGCCAGCGCCTTCCAGGAGGACCGGGACCGCTGCCTGGCGGCGGGCATGGATGATTTCGTGACCAAGCCCATTGACTTCAAAGTGCTGCCCGCAGTGATCGAGAAGTGGCTCCCTCCCCAGGAAGTCACCAAAAGGGGAATCACCAATTGATAAGTAACAGCTATGACAGATCCTACGTGCTTTCATAGGTCCCTCGGCTGCTGCCAGCACTATTTATAGTTCATACAATGAAGCATCATCATATGCGTTCCGCGGAGAGCCTTAGCCGGAGATAATTGAGTAAAACGCAAGACAGTATCCATCACCCCAGGAAGCCAAATGCACATATGGAAGACCATCCTCTCGGCCGCAGTGGCGATTCCGCTGTCCGCCCAGGAACCTTCCACCGAGGATCTGAAGGACCTGCAGGCTTTCCTGGACCAGCCCGTCCAGACCGCCAGCAAGCGGGTTCAGCGCCTCAAGGAAGCGGCAGCGGATATGACGGTGCTCAAGGGCCATGACCTGATGGACCTGGGCTACCAGACCCTGGGAGATGCCCTGGGAGGGGTCCTGGGCTTCAGGACCAACGAAGATCGGACCTACCAGGGCCTGGGTGCCCGGGGGCTCTATGTCCTGGGGGACCAGAACACCCGGGTGCTCATCTTGCTGGATGGACACGCCCTGAACAGCGCCGCCGAGGTGGGCAGCAGCAAGGTGGGAGCGGATTTCGGCATCCCCCTGACCCAAGTGGACCGGGTCGAAATCGTGCGCGGACCCGCCTCCAGTCTCTATGGGAACAGTGCATTCCTGGGCATGGTGAACGTGGTGACCAAGGGGCCAGCCCAGGAGCGATTCTCGGGGGAGGCCGCGGTTACAGGAGACACACGTTCCCTGGCCCAGGGAGATGCCATGATCAGCGGCCGCCAAGGCTCGGTGGGCTGGCGGTTCCTTTTCAGCAGCCTGGGCCGGGGCGGGTCCCGGGTCCGCTTTCCGGAGCTGAGTTCCCAGACCTTGCCAGCGGAACTGGATCAGGAAGAGCGCCAGAGCGCCTACCTGAATCTCACGGGTGGCCAATGGAACCTGGCGGGATACGTCATGGAGCGCACCCAGAGGGCCTCCAGCGCCCCCTTCCAGTCCACCATCGGCTCGCCTGTCAACCGGGACAGGAACCGCCAAGCCTATTTCGATGGGCGCTACACCCCCAGCTTCGGCGCCATCGAGACCCTGTTCCGGGTCTTCGGCGACCGCAGCGAATATGGATGCGACCTCGATTACGATGGCACCCGAGGAGCTGGCTCAGGCCCCTACACCGAATCGGACCCCAACTGGAGCCTCGGCGGAGAAGGCCAGGCCCGGGTCAAAGCCGGCGACAGCCTTCTGTTCACACTAGGCTGGGAGGAGAGCCAGCAGCACTACCATGGCGTCGCCGACTCCAGCGGAACCATCATCGAAACGAAGGTCCGCCATCGGGTGCAGAACACCTACATCCAGGGCGAATGGAGGCCGACCGACAGCCTGGGCTTCACCCTCGGTCTTCAGCAGGCATCCTGGATCGTCACCCGGGCCCAGACGCTCATCGATGGCGTCTCCACGCCCTATCCCACCCCCACACTCCGAGGCATCACACCTCGCTTCGCCGCCGTATGGCAGCCAAGCTCCCTGGACATCTTCAAGCTGCTCTATGGCGGGGGATACCGGAACCCCACGATCTTCGAACGCTACTACTCGGACGATGGCAGCATCCTGGCCAACCCATCCCTCGAGCCCGAACGGATCCGGACCCTTTCCGGCGTCTGGGTGCACCTTTGGGGAGGAGGAATCCAGAGCCAGGTCTCACTCAACGATTCTCAATGGCGGCGTCTCATCCAGCCCGTTGTCCTGGAAGAAGGCGTCCAGCAGTCCCAGAACAGCCCGCGGACTCTCCATGGGTCCTCCCTGGAAGCGGAACTCCAGGGCCGCTGGCCCGGCTGGAGTTTCTACAGCAGCCTGGGGCTCTATCGGTGGGAGCAGGAGCATCAGACCTTCCCCAATACCGCCCGCATCCAGGCGGGTTTCCGCCTCACCCGCCACTGGAAGCACTGGAACGCCAGCGGGGAAATCCGCTACGTGGGACCCAGGGAGAACCCGGAACTCGCCACCAGGGTCCCGGGCAGCGCCGTCTGCCGGGCGAGCCTCGGCTGGGAGCAGGACCACTGGTGGGTCCGGGCCACCCTAGAGGACATCGGCAACGCCCAACGCCAGGATCTGGTCGCCTCCGATTACGCCCCCATCACCCATATGGCTTCGGATGGCAGGACCTTCCGGCTGTCCGCTGGCCTGCGATTCTGAGGCGGCCATGGCGTCAAAGATGCACTGGGCAGCCCTCTTCCCCCCTCTCATGGTCACATCGTTCTGTCCTGCCCAATCCCAGGTGTCCGAGTACCAGGCCAAGATCGTCCTGATCGAGAAGTTGACCCGCTTCGTCGAGTGGCCCAATGGGGGCCTCCCCGGCAAAGCCTTCCGGCTGGCCGTCATCGGCCGCACCCCCTTCGGTGACGCCCTGGAGGACTACTTTGCCTCCCATCCCATCAAGAACCTGCCTGTGTCAGTCGAGTACTACACGGATCCCGGCGACATCCGTTCCTGCGATCTCCTCTTCGTGGCCCATTCCGAGACCGGAACCCTGGATGCAATCCTCTCCAGGGTCAAAGCGCGGCCGATCCTGACCATCGCCGACACCCCGGGCTTCACCCGGCGTGGGGTGATGGTCAACATCATCCGGGAGGGAGCACGCATGACCTTCGAGGTGAACCTCGACCCGGTCCGGGAGTCCAATCTCAGGATGCACCCGGGCTTCCTCCAGCTCGCCCGGATCATTGGCCACAATTAGGCCCAGGAATACCTCTTGCTCTTCTCCGCTCAAACCTCGATACGCCAGAAACTGATGCGGCTGACCGTCGTATCAGCAGGAATTGCCCTCCTGTTCGCCTCCATCGCCTTCGTGAGCTACGAGGTCTTCGCCTATCGCCGGACGATGCTGCGGGAGATCCAGCTGATCGCAGACATGGTGGAGACCAGCAGCCTGGCCGCCCTCGCGTTCGAAGACGCCCAGCAGGCCGAAGCCGCCCTCAAGACAGTGCAGAGCAATCCGGATATCGTTTCAGCCTTTCTATTCACCGAAAAAGGCCATCTGCTGGCGGGCTACCAGCGCAACGACACACCGCCGGTCCCCATCCCAAGCGACCCCGGCAGGGACCGTATGAGCCTGAAGGGCGGCAACTTCCTGATGGTTCGCACCCTCCACCTCAAGGACCGGAGGATAGGAACCCTATATCTGACCGCCCAGATGAGCGGACTGCTGCGTCAGTTCGCGTGGACCGCCGCCGTTGTCCTGGCCATCGCCTGTGTGTCCTTCGCCTTGGCGATCGCGGTCTTCAAGCGGCTCCAGAAGGTCATCGAGCGTCCCATGGAGCAATTGGCCGAGACGGCCAGAGCCGTTTCCCGGAACCACAACTACGGACTCCGGGTCCGCCCGGAGGGCATCGACGAATTGGGGCTGCTCATGGCGGACTTCAACGAGATGCTGGCTGAAATCGAGCACCGGGACGAAGAGCTCAACCACTACCGGGAGCACCTGGAGGCCATGGTCCAGGCCCGGACCGAACAGCTCGAACGGGATATGACGGAACGCAAACAGCTCGAAAAGCAGTTGTTCAGAGCCCAACGGCTGGACAGTCTCGGGACCCTGGCCGGGGGCGTGGCCCATGACCTCAATAACGTGCTCAGCCCCATCCTGCTTTCGGTGGAGACCCTCCGCAAGCTTTGCCCTGACCCCAAGGGCCAGAGGATGCTGAGCATCCTGGAGGGTGCGGCCCAGCGGGGCAGGGACATCGTGAAGCAAATCCTGACCTTCGCCAGGGGGTCCGACGGGGAACGCACCCTGATCGACATCCGCCATACCGTAAGGGAGACCCTTTCCATCATCCAGCAGACCTTCCCCAAGTCCGTGGCGGTCAATTGCGAAATGGCCCAGGAGGTGTGGCCGATCCTGGGGGACAGCACCCAGATCCATCAGTTGATCCTCAACCTCTGCCTGAACGCCCGGGATGCCATGTCCGGGGGCGGTACCCTTACCCTGCGCGTCCAGGGGCAGACCCTGGACGAGAACTACGTCCGACTCCATCTCGACGCCAAGGTGGGCCACTACGTGCTCATCTCCGTGGAGGACAGCGGCCACGGAATGACTACGGAAACCCTCGAACGGATCTTCGAGCCCTTCTTCACCACCAAGGAGGTGGGCAAGGGCACAGGCTTGGGCCTCTCGACGGTCCACGCCATCATCCGGGGACACGGTGGCTTCGTCACCTGCTACAGCGAAGTGGGCCGAGGCACCACCTTCAACATCTTCCTGCCCGCCGCCGAACACCTGGATTCCCGGGTCCTTGCATCCATCGACGATCCCTTGCCCCAGGGCCAGGGCCAGCTGGTGCTTGTGGTGGATGACGAGAACTTCATCCGGGAGGCCACCTGCCAGACCCTGGAGTCCTTCGGCTACCGTGTCCAAACCGCTGCGGATGGCCAGGAGGCCCTGGAGCTCTACGCCAGTCTCGGTGAGGAAGTCGCCGTCGTCCTGACGGATATGATGATGCCGAACCTGGACGGCACCCTGACCATCCAGGGCCTGCGTCGCTTGAATCCGACCCTCCGGATCATCGCCGCAAGCGGCATCCATCGTGCACCCAATCCCGAAGGCAACCCGGCCTTTGAACCCAATGCATTCCTTGCCAAGCCCTTCACCGCGAACACCCTGTTGAAAACCCTCCATCAGGTGCTCCGGCCCTGATTGCCTGCCCCAAGAGAGTTCCCTATGCCCAGCCCCGGCCGGTACCTGACTGCCCTTCTCGCAACCATCCTGCCCTTGGTGCTCTCGGCCCAGGAACCGGGCATCCGCCAGATCAGGGTGGGCAACCTGAAGGTGACCGCCCTGCTGGATGGCCAGGTGCCCCTGGGCAAGGAACTGCTCAAGGGCCTGGAACCGGAGGAGGCCGAAGCCATGCTCGGCGGCCCGGAGCCCACGGCAACCTCGGTAAACGCTTTCCTGGTGGACACGGGGAAGCACCGCATCCTGGTGGATGCCGGGGGAACCTCCTCCTGGGGCCTCGGGCATCTGGCTGAGCGCCTCCAGAAGGCTGGCATCAAGCCCGAATCCATCGAGACCGTGCTGATCACCCACCTCCACGGAGACCACTTCGGCGGCCTGCTTACCCCAGAGGGGAAACGGGCCTTCCCCAGGGCCCAGCTCCGGCTCTCCCAGATCGAACACGACTACTGGACAGCTCCCGCCACCGAGGCCTCACTGCCGGAGGCCCGGAGACCCATTATCAAGGCCCTCAAGGCCATGATCGCAGTCTACCAAAGCGAGGGCGCCTACCATCCCTTCGCCCCCGGCGAAGCCCCCTGCCCCGGCGTCCAGGCCATCCCGACCCCGGGACATACTCCGGGGCACACCTCCTACGCCTTTGGCCAGGGGAAGCATGCCTTCTGGGCCATCGGCGACCTGGTCCACTTCGGCAGGATCCAGTTCGCGAAACCTGAGGTCACCGTCAGTTTCGATACGGACAGCCCCAAGGCCGCCGCCACCCGTCAGGCTCTCTGGGAGCGGGCAGCTCGGGAGAAGGTCCTGATCGGAGGCAGCCACCTGGCCTTCCCGGGACTGGGACAGATTAAAAAAGCCGGCCAAGGTTTCATCTGGACCGCACTGAAGGGGAAAGCACGACGCTGAACCGGATTTGCTGGGCGGGATGAGCGTAACTTCTCCCGTAGGCATCGAATGAGGGATATGGGAAAGCCCCAGGAGGGAACATGTTCCGCAGGATGCTGTTTCCACTCGCAGTCAGCCTTTCGCTCCTCGGGGCGGAATTGGGTACGGGTATGCCCGCGCCAGCCTTCGAGGCGAAGGATCAGTCAGGCCAGGTCATCCGGCTGGCTGATTTCAAGGGAAAGCAAGTCGTGGTGCTCTACTTCTATCCCAAGGACGACACGCCGGGCTGCACAGCCCAGGCCTGCTCCCTCCGGGATGGTTACAGTGCGATCCAGGCCACGGGGGCCGTGGTGCTGGGGGTGAGCGCCGACGATGTGAAGAACCATCAGGCCTTCGCCGCCAAGTACCACCTACCCTTCAGCATCCTGGCCGATCCCGACAGGAAGATCATCGAGGCCTATGGCGTCCGGATGCCGGTTATCGGCCTCGCCAAGCGGTGGACCTTCATCATCGACCGTCAGGGCATAATCCGGCACATCGTCACCAACGTGGAGACCAAGCGCCACGACCAGCAGGGGGGCGCGGCATGGCGCCCCCAAGGGGTGACAGCCCGAAAAGCACCGCTTTTCGGGCGCCATAGGGGGCTTGCCCCCATGGAAGTGCGACATCCCCAGCACCAGAATTATTTAAGAGATTTCGGGGATGTCGCACTAGGTTCAGCCCTTCAGCTTCTCCTGGACGCTGGCCACCTTGTCGGCCATGCGTTGGTTCTTGTCCGTGCGGGTGCCGAGCTGGATGCTGGTCTGGATGCGGGGCACACCCATGGCATGAAGCCGCTCGTGGCAGCCCTTGATGGCCGCCATGACGGCTTCCCACTCCCCCTCAATGTTGGTGCCGTTGGCGTGAAGCTCGAAGTTCAGGCCCGTGGTGGCCAGGTAGCGCTCGATCTCGGCAACGTAGGGGGAGGCCGAGAGGCCCACCCCCAGGGCAATGACGGTGAAGCCGGCGATGACGTGCATGGAGAACCTCCACCCCCATCATGGGGCCATCAGAAGTGTCCCCTCCACCGGAACCAGCACCAGGCGGCGCCGCCCCCCAGCAAAAGCCACCCGATGGGTGAGCGGGCTGCGAGCCGGAGATCCTGCCAGGAGGGCACGGAGCCAAAGACCAGATTCGCCAGAAGGTAGAGCACCAGCGCTTCACGCCAGTCCAGGACAGCCTGGAGCCCCAGGCGCCAGCGGAGCAAAAGGAAGGCCAGGGGCAACAGGAGCAGGGGCGCAACGCCGATGAAGAAGGCGTTGTACCAGCGCAGGTGGGCGCACTGGACCGAACCCAGCACCATGCCCTTTCCTTCGCGGCGGGGTAGCACGGAGAAGCTCCGGGGTTGGCCGTTCAGCAGCTTCCCCAGGATCCAATGGCAGAGTTCATGACAGAAGGTGCCAGGCAGGGCCAGAAGCGAAAAGAGCCAGAGCCATCGGCGGGCCTGGTTGAACAGCCAGAGAACCACCGCAAAGGCGCCAAGGTAGAGAAGGGCCCGCGGATCCAGCCCCGGAAGGAGCCTAGACATCTGTCCAGACGGCGATCTGGTAGGCCATGCGCCGACTCTCGCCCGGGGCCACCAGGATGGAGCCGGGTTTCTGGGACAGCTCGCCCA
>JAFNAB010000128.1 GCA_017859955.1 Holophagaceae bacterium | reverse complement strand
CCTGGCCTTTGAGATCCGCAAGGGCCTTGTCGAATGCGAAGCGGTAGGACGATTCCATGCCCAATTGTAGCCTCCAGCCCTTGAGATCCACTTCGGCGGGCCTACGCTTTGATCACCATGAGTCCACATGCACGCTTGGCCCGCCTCAGCCTGGAGCATTACCTGCGGTTCCATCGGCCGCTCACCCAGGTTCCGCCGGAGATTGCCGAAGCTCTGAAGGGCCGGCAGGCGGGCGCCTTTGTCTCCATCCATTCGGTGGACGGGGATCTGCGGGGTTGCATCGGCACCCTCAACCCCTGCAAACCCAGCCTGGTTGAGGAGATCCTGGCGAACGCGATCCTGGCTGGAACCCAGGACTACCGTTTCCCACCCGTGACCCTGGAAGAGATGGGCTACCTGGAACTCAAGGTGGATGTCCTATCCCAGGCCGAGGATATCCGTTCGCCCGAGGAACTGGACCCCCGCCGTTTCGGCGTCATCGTCACCACCGCCGAGGGGCGCCGGGGTGTGCTCCTGCCGGATCTGGAGGGGGTGGATTCCGTCGATGACCAGATCCGCATCGCCTGCCGCAAGGCCGGGATCGATCCCAGGAGGGATCGCTACCGGCTCCAGCGATTCACGGTGGAACGGTTTGGGGAGTGAAGGGGCGTATCGGTCCACACCCATTCCGCCACGGGGGCCTGCGAGATCTCGGCCTGTTCCGAGCTCAGGGCCGACGCTCTCCCCCGGCCAGGATCCCATCCACCATGGATTGCAGGGAGGCAAGGGATCGGCTCTTGGCCGGATATCCGTTGATGAAGATGGCTGGGACGGAAGTGACACCTGCGAGGCGGGCGTCCTTGCGATCCTTGGCCAGGCGGGCCTTGGCCTCGGGGCCTACCTGGTCGAGCTTGAAGAGCTCCATCTCCAGCCCGGCCTTCAGAGCGGCACTTCGGATGGTCTCCGGGGTCCAGGGATGCCCCGCGAAGAGGGCATCATGCATGGGCCAGAACCGTCCCTGCAGCTGCGCGGCAATGGCGGCCAGTGCGGCGGCTTCGGCGTGTGGATGGGAGGGCAGCGGGGAGTGCTTGAACACGATCCGTAGCTTGTCTTTATTCTGCTCCAGCAGCTTCTGGAGAACAGGGAACTCCTTGTTGCACCAGGGGCATTCAAAGTCGGAGAACAGGACCAGAGTAACGGGAGCATCCGCTGGACCCAGCACCGGGGCGCCGACCAGGTCGATGGCCTTGGCCAGGACGAGATCCACCACCGTGACCCGATTGTTCTGCGCACTGAGCAGGTAAAGGGATTCTCCATCGGAGGTCACTTCAATCCCGCGGATATCCGGCCCGACAGGAAGTTCGCCTTCCTTCCGGCCATTCGCCGAGAAAATGCGCACCTTCGCATCCTCGCAGAGGACAAATACCCGCCGAGAATCCTTGGCCTGCACGATGCTCAAGGGCTTGGCAGGCAGGTCCCAAGTTGTCCGTTTGGACCAACCGAGTCCACCAGACAACTGGAAAACGCCGGTTTCCTGGGCAGAAGCCCCGAGACAGGCCAAGAGCAGGGCGGACTTGAGCGTGGAATGGATCAAGACCCCACCGTGCATGTCCGGGAGCAGCCATCTCCGTCCACAAGGTTCCCGTCATCACACTGCTCGCCGGGTTCCAGCACGCCATTCCCGCAAACCTGGAGCACACAAGTACTGGAACAGCCGTCCCCATCAACGAGGTTTCCGTCGTCACACTGCTCACCGGGGTCCACCTGGCCGTCGCCGCAAACCGGGAGCAGACAGGCGCTGGAACAGCCGTCCCCGTTCACCAGGTTCCCGTCATCGCACTGCTCGCCGGGGTCCACCACGCCATTCCCACAGAATGGCAATTGGCAGGTGCTGGAACAGCCATCTCCGTCAACAAGGTTACCGTCGTCACACTGCTCACCGGGGTCCACCTGACCGTCGCCGCAAACCGGGAGCAGGCAGGTGCTGGAGCAGCCATCCCCATTCACCAGGTTCCCGTCATCACACTGCTCTCCGGCGTCCAGGTGCCCATCCCCGCAGACCGGCAGCAGACAGGTGCTGGAACAGCCGTCCCCGTTCGCCAGGTTCCCGTCGTCACATTCTTCACCCGGTTCCTGCACCCCATTGCCGCATACCGCAGAAAGAATCGTGGCCACATAGGCCTTGGTGCTGGAGTCCTCGGCTGTGACGGTGTAAACCACAGGGAGGCTGAAGTCCTGATAAGCCCCACTGGCTGGGGAAATACCCGTTCCTCCGTGATTGATGCTCGGAGCCAGATGGTTCAACGCGGTCCCGGCCGGTACCACGGCCTGGATGGAATCCGTTCCGATGGTGCCCGCCTGACCGAGCACCACGAAGCTGGTGATCTCCTTCTGGGAGCTGAGCGGACGAGAATCGCTGCTGCAGGCGACCAGAATGGCGCACAAACCACTAACAATTACAGCATTTGCACGCATATTCCGAGTGAATTTATCCACTACTGACTCCAGGAATTACCCAAACCTGCACCCAAGAAACAGAGCCCCGCCTCAACTAATCGATCAGAAATCCATAGAACTCAGGCCCCAGACTGGCAGATTCCCTTGGGCCAGCACAAGCAGTGTCCGTCCCGGAGTCAGAATGTTTAATGCACCAGGTGTTCCACGTGGAACTTGGGCCACACATCCAGAGTGTCACCGGAATGCCGGAGCCCCGGAGGATGCGGGCGAGGTCAGGAACCAGGAATTCCACGGAACCACTCCGGCTGAGCGAGCTTTTCGGTCATGCGCCGACAGTCCTCCTGATGCTTGAGCAGGACGTTGAGCGTGGCCTGGGCCAGTTCCGGACTGAGGGTTTCGGCGCCCAGGTGCTCCAGCACCCGGGTCCAGTCGATGACCTCGCTGATGCTGGGGTGTTTCTTCAGCTTCTCCAGGCGCAGACGCCGCACGAAGGTCACCACCTGGCGTCCAAGGGACTCCATGATGCCTGGAAAGTGGAGTCTCAGGATGTCCAGCTCCCGGGCCTCGCTGGGGTAATCCAGGTAGAGGTACAGACAGCGGCGACGAAGGGCCTGACTCAGGTTACGGGTGTTGTTGCTGGTGAGGATCACCGATGGGATGGTGGTGGCGGCGATGGTGCCGGTCTCTGGGATGGAGACCTGCCATTCCGAGAGGACCTCCAGGAGGAAGCTCTCGAACTCCTCGTCACTCTTGTCGACCTCATCGATGAGGAGCACCGAGGCCTGGTGCCCGGAGATGGCCTTGAGAAGGGGCCGCTCCATCAGGAACTCGGGACCATAGATGCTGGTGTGGGCACTGGTCCACTTGCGGTGATCCGGGTCCTGGGTCTGGATGTAGAGCAGCTGCTTCTGATAGTTCCATTCGTAGAGGGCCTTGCCTTCGTCAATCCCCTCGTAGCACTGTAGGCGGATCAGCTCCCGCCCCAGGAACTGGCTCCAGGCCTTGGCCAGGCCTGTCTTCCCAGCCCCGGCGGGGCCCTCGATCAGAAGGGGTTTCTGGAGCAGCACCGAGAACTGCAGCACCAGGGCGGTGGCCTCGTCGGCGACATAGCCCTGTCGGGCAAGCCCCTGCATGATCTCCGCAGCATCCAAGACAGCCTCCGGGAATGCCTACATGGGAACCCAGGGCAGGTGCGGCGTCAACCATCTGGTATGACTAGCGTGGTGGCAGATTCGCTTCCAACGGTCCACATTTCACTGGGACGCCCCCCTAGCGGAAATCCTCGGTCCTGAGCTGGCCTTCGGGGAGACCCAGATCCCGTAGGGCTTGGGATATACCGTCCAGGAAGTTCCGGGAACCGCAAAGGTAGTAGGTGGCCTGGGGCTGCTCGGACATCAGGCGCCTCAAAGCCCCTTCCACCTGTGGCCGCCCCACCCTTTGTTGCGGGAAGGGCAGGCGGGACATTTCCTCTCGGTAAAGAAAGGCGTCCCGGGAAACGTGGAGCAGGGTCCAGGGCCGTGGGCGGCCCGTCTGCTCCAGGTGGCGGATGAGGGAACGGATGGGGGTGATACCGATGCCCCCGGCCAGGAAGACGATGGGACCGGTGGCCCCGGGCTCCAGGGTGAACTCACCGCCTATCTTGAAAATCTGGCTGATCTGGCCCGGCTGGGCCGCCCGGAAGGCCTGTTTGTAGGCAGAGTCTGTGGCCAGGTCCATGGAAAATTCCAGCAGCTCGTCCCCCGGGGCCGAGGCCACGCTCATGTGCCGGACCATGGGCTTGGAGACTTCGACCCCCGGCGCGGATAGGTGGACATGCTGCCCAGCCTCAAAGACCAGAGGCTCTGCGGGCCGGAAGGCGTAGGTATAGACCTCGGCGTATTCCCGGCGAAGGGATTCCAGTACTGCGGGGTGGAAGCTGAGGTCTCTGGGTTCCGCCATGACGCATCTCCGAAAGCCTTTAGGTGCTCCAGGGGTACCCGCTGTTCAGGAAAGATCGGGCTCCACGAAAAGGAAGCGGATCTGGGGGAACCTGGCCCTGAGGCGGACCTCCAGGGCGTTGCTGGTAACCACCAGGGCATCTCCGGTGGGCTGGTCCTTGAAGTGCACCTTCAGGGCCACCAGGAGCTGTTCAGAGCCCACCACCGCCGTCACCAGCTCATGGATGTCCTCCACCTCCGGGTCGTCGAGGATGGCTAGGCGCAGGGCCTGGCGCACCCGGATGGGGGCCGCCTCGTTGAGCAGAAGGCTCGTGACCTCAACCCCCACAAAGACCGCCACGGCGATGAGGATCAGGCCGATGCCCAGACTGCCGATGCCATCCCACACCGGGTTGCCCGTGAGCAGGGTGAGCAGCACCGCCGCCAGCGCAAGGGCGAGTCCCGCCATGGCGGCGATGTCCTCGGCCAGGACCACCACCAGTTCCGTGGCGCTGCTCTCCTGCATGTAGCGGAAAAGGCCCTTCCGGCCTCGTTCCGCCCGGCAGGCCTTCAGGGCACCCAGAAGGGAAGCCCCTTCCAGGATCATGGCGAAGAGCAGAAGCCCGACGGCCCACCAGAGCCCGTGGGGCGCCTCGGGATGGCGGATCTTATGGATACCCTCCACCACCGAGAAGATGCCCCCCACGCTGAACAGCAGCAGGGCCACCAGGAAGCTGGCCACAAAGGCGGCCTGTCCATGACCCAGCGGGTGGCGGGGCGTGGGGGGCTTCTGGGCCTGTTTCATCCCCAGGAAGAGGAGGGCCTGGTTGCCGCAATCGGCGGTCGAGTGGATGGCCTCCGTCAGCATGGCTGCGGAGCCCGTCAGCCCGAAGACCACGAACTTGGAAATGGCGATACCGAGATTGGCGCCCAGGGAAAGGGCCAGGGCTTTGGAACTGGAAGCAGACATGGGGTGATTATCCAAGGTGTTTTGTGTCTGGGGCAAGGAGCGGGCAGGGCGGTACTCTCCCTCCTTTCTAGCAGCAAGGAAGGCTAAAGACTGCCACTGGAGCCGCTGGGGCGGAGGAAAATACCGTGGCTTTAGGCTCCCACTCCTCCCTCAGCCCTGAAAACCCGGGCTTCCGGAAGCCCCCGAAGCATCACGGCCGCCTGAGCAGCCTCGCCCCCACCAGAGCCAGCACAGCCACCACAGCCCCCGCGATCCAGGGGAGCCAGGGTCGCGATTTTTCGGCGGCCTGGTCCACCTTGGCGACGCGATGGGGGACCCCCTGGGGATCGGCCTCGGCGGCCCCAAGACTCAAAGGTTTCCGCTGGTAGAGGACCCGACTGGAATCGGGCAAAGCTCCCAGATCCCCTGGCGCTCGCCTGGCCTCACCTCCGGAATGAAGGTAGTAGTTGGCCCCGGCTTCGGCGGGAAAGAGGAGGGTTTCCCGCCGCACCAAAACCCGGGCGGAATCCAGGTTGGCCCCTGCTGGAAAGACCAGCTCCAGTTCATCCGTGAGCACTGGCGCCATGGAAACCCGGCTGGAGCGGGTCTCCAGGGCCGGCAGGTTCCAGACCAGCCCGTCGCAGGAGGTGGACTGAACGAGATCGGCCCCAGCCGGAGCACCCGGTCGCGGCAGGAAGACCCCGGGCCGGACCGGCGCCAGAGGGGCTTCCATCTGGAGTTCCAGGCCCACCACCCGCTCCTGGGCCCCCAGTTTCAAACGCCAGTGGCCCTCTGTCTTCCGCTCCAGAGCAGCAGGTAAAAGCCATTCGCCCCCATGGCCCTCGGGTTCCGTGCGGGCGCTCACCTTCAGGCCCCGGATGGAGGGGGCCTTCCCGTAGGCCGAGAGAAGGGTGATGCGGTAGCTGCGGGCATCCCAGGGGATGGAGATCGTCTGCCGGGCCTCGGCCCCCTCCAGGCGGAAGACCTGGAGAGGCAGGTCCTGCTCCAGGGCGATGGGGCTTCCCTCCCCGCGCCGTTCGACTTTCACGGGACAGACCCAGGAACCCGGGCCTTCCAGATCCAGTTCCAGGCGAAGCTGCTCCCGTTCCCGCACCTGCCACCCCTCGGGGAAGCTCAGGCTGAACTCAGCGGTGGGTCTTCCCTCGGGATCCCGTCCCAGGAGGAGTCTCGCCAGATCCAGGTGCCGGGGCTCCCAAAGGCCCTCCCGTTCCACCAGGAAGGGTACGGAGCGGCCCTGGGCATCCCCCAGCCAAAGGCCGGGCATCCCCCGCTGGGCCGCCCCATCCAGGGGCAGGCGCACCCATCCACTTTGGGGCGCGGGACTCACGGCCCGCCGCAGCAGACCCGTGCGATCCTCTGTGGTGCCGCAGGCCGCCAGCAGCAGCAGGCCGAGGACGCCGGTCAGGGCTCTCATTCCTCCTCCTTGCGGGCGATCCGGATACGGTTGGCGGTGAGGGCCGCCACCAGGAAGATGACGCCCACCCCCAGGAAGGCCAGGGCCCGGAGAATGGCATCCACCTCTGCCATATCCACCAGGATCAGTTTGAGGCTGGCGAGGCCCAGCCAGGTGTAGCCCCCGATGGCCAGGGCGAGCCGCAAGCCCTCCGCGTCCATGGAAAGACTCTTGAGCCATTGCAGGGCGCCAGAAGCGGCCCAGACCAGGGTCATAGAGATGGAGGCCCCGAGACCGGTACCGCCGGACCACCGCACCCCACGGCTCACTTCCAGAGCCAGGGCGATATTGCCAATGAGCTCCATGAGGATGAACCCCAAAGCCCGGAGGCCATCTCCCCGGCGGGCGAGAAGCCCCCAGGCAAGGAAGGCCAGTACGGCCTCACCGAAGGCCCGGTTGAGGAAGGGCGTCACGCTGGGACGCTCGAAGAACTGGGCGGCATGGATCATCCACATGATGGTGGCCAGGAGGCTCATACCCACCGCCAGGAGGGTCAGGGAGCGCACCTCCTCCGCTTCCCAGTCCGGGTGCTCATCCGCGTAATCCACCGCCCAGGCCAGCGCCAGGGCGAAGAGGCCCCAAAGCAGCCCCACCCACTTCCAGTCCAGAGCCACCGGGACCGCCAGGGCCAGATGGCCCCCGGCAAGCACCAGCTGGCCGAGATCCGCGGCATGCCCCTCCAGGCGAAGCCGAAGGGGCTTCACCAAACCCAGGTTGATGGCGGCCACCAGGAGCACCGGGGCGCAGAACCACTCGTGGGCGAGGTGGAGCCTCCTCCACAGCACCCAAGCCAGACTGGTGGTCACCAGGGACACCAGGAACCAGAGCAGGGTGGGGGAACTGGGGCGCTCCTCCTGGCCCGGCAGCCAGATCCACAGCCCGGCGAGTACGTAGTGCAGCGCCAGAAGGGCCATCAGGGTGCCGGCATCGGCGCTCAGCACCTCGGCCGAAGAGAGGCCCAGCAGAAGCCAGGTACCCACCACCGCCAGCCATCGCGCAGAGCCCCAGCGGGCGCCCATGTCCGAGAGGTAGGGCACCAGGAGAGTGGCCACCATGAGGCCCGCCAGGTAAAGGGTCAGGGCGATCTCATGGTGCCCCCCCTGGCTGAAGACCAGAGGCGTAAGGAGACCCGCCAGCAGCCCCACGACCAGGGGAGGGGCAAAGCGGGCGCGACCGGCCAAGCCCCCCGCGAAGAGGGCCCCCAGGGCCGAACCGGCAAAGCCCAGTCCCACCGGAATCAAGCCCTGGTTGAGGGAGCCCCAGCGCAGGGTGAACATCAGGGTGCCCAGGCCCGCCAGCAGGAGGCAGCTTCCCAGCTTGGGACTCTGCCCGAGGACCATGAGCGCCGAGGCCAGGGCCAAGCCGCAACCCACCACCAGCCCGAGCAGGAAGCGCATCTCGGGTCCGATCCAGCCCCGCTGGATGGCCAGGTGCAGGAAGAAGACCGCCCCCAGCAGGAAGATCAGGGCCCCGAAGGCGGCCACGATGAGGATGGGGCTTGACGCGGCCCGGACCGGGGCAGGGGTGACCCTGGGCAGCGGTGGTGGCACCACAGGGGGGGCCTGGGGGAGGGGAGGCGCAAAGGGCGCCAGTCCAGGGTCCGTCTTATCGTGGGCCGAAGGTTCATCAACCACGGGACGGGTCGGTGCCTGTGCCAGCAGCCAGGCGACCTGTTCCTCCAGGCGGCGGAGGCGTTCATGGATATCAGTGATTGATTCGCTCATGGAGATCCCGGAGTGATAACAACATGCTAGAGCGAAATCCTGAATTTACAGTCAATCCAACGATATGACCCTTGTGGCGACTTGCTTCCCTTCAAGGGGCATCCGGGTCCGGACAGCTCCGGCCAGGAAACCCGACTGCTTGGGCTCCCCAGGCCAGGAAGGGAACTGGACGATGAACGTGACCTGTCCCAGGGTGTCGGCCTGACTCTGGGCCGTCTCCTTCACACCCTCCTCCTCCAACCCATTCACCACGGCGATGGAGTAGTGAAAGGCGGGACCGGCGACATTCCAGGGATTCTGAAGGGGAACTCCGGTCTCCCGCAACCGGGTTTCCATGTCCTGAAGGAGCTCCGGACTCAGCTTGCCCTGCACTGCGCCCCGCTCATACTGCTCCACCAGAGCTCCACTCGCCGTGAGCAGATGGCTGATGGCGGCCTTGTCCCTGGCCCGGTTTCTCTGCCCAATAAATGCAGGAATGGCGATGGCCGCCACAATGCCAAAGAAAAAGAGAAAGGCGGGAATGGCCACCAGGGAAAGGATGCCCAGGATCATCCCTGCGCTGCTGGGCTGGCGATAGGCCTGGGGGGCGTTCCGGGCCAGGGTCCGCGCCTTGTTGTTCTGGACGATGGCAATGATCCCCAGCACCACCGAAGCCGGGAAGAAAATGATGACCAGCACCAGGGCCCAGATCCCGCAGTGGCGGGAAGCCTTGGCCCCCGGTGCTTCGGGAAGGAGA
>JAFNAB010000127.1 GCA_017859955.1 Holophagaceae bacterium | reverse complement strand
TAGGCAGCGAGCCTCCACGTTCTGCGTTCTCGACAAACACAGAATCTCAGGAAGTTCGCTGCCTACCTCGTTACACCCCGCAGATCCGTGAAGAACCAATTTTTTTGAACAGGATAGGCAGGATGAGCAGGATAAAACACATTAAATATATATTTAATTAAATAATCTTGTTTGAGCCCGATGGAAGCCAACTGTCATGTCATCCACGACTGTGGGTGCTAAACCGGCATCGCCTCAGATAGCGCCCTTCATCTCTGCGTAGATCTGCGGAAGGAAGGAGGCCAGGTTGGTGTACTCATAGACGTTGTGAGTGGCCAGGCCCTGGGCGGCCTCGGCCGGGACCTTGATGAATGGGGGGAGCTTGCACTTGGGCTTACGGTCGGCCACCTGGTAGCCCATCCAGAAGCGGGACCGGAACTCGATGCCATCCTCGGTCTCCCGGATGAAATGGCACATCATCGCCGGAGCCCAGGGACGCAGGAAGAAGGCCCCTGCGGGACGGCTCTTTCCATTGGCGGCGACCAGGGTGCCCACCGCTGGCGCCTTGAAGCGGGCCATATCGAAACCGAAGTCCTCGGGGCTCAAGAAGGAGATCCTGATGTCCTCGGGGCCACCGCCCACATCCTCCATCACGTGGTGGGTAATGCCCTGGAAGCGCTTGACCATAGGGGTGGCGGGGTCCAGCACCCGTGCCCGCTCGGCTGGATCGGGAATGGTGGCGGCGAAGTGCCCGGCGGGCCACCAGATCTTGTAGCGGAGATCCTCCAGGGCGTGCCAGGCGAACCACCAGTTGATCATCTCCAGGGTGACCCCCGGCATCTTGGTGTGGTTGGCCACATAGCCGGAACCGTTGGGCATGATGCACCACCCGGACTCCACCTCGTGGTAGCCCGGATTCAGGAGGTCGTTCATGTTTTCCGGCTTCAGGGCCTTGGCAGGGTCCATGGGCTTGCCCATGAGTGCCACTTGTGCCGGGTCCGGAACCGCAGGCACCCGAGTGAAGTACTTGGCATAGGGCTTGGCCTGTTCTTCAGGCGTCAATTCGATGGGCCGCATGGCATCCCTCCGGTTAGTCTTTTGACTAAGCATATCCCATTGTGCCAAAGACGCTAACGGAAAGCATCGGCATTAAAAGTGGCATTTTCGTCCTTTGTTCGCCTGGATACGGTAGCCTGATCCCATGCTCTCATCCCTTCGCATCCAGAACCTGGCCCTGGTGGAAGATCTCTCGCTGGAACTGGAGGGAGGTTTCACCGTTCTGACGGGCGAGACGGGCGCCGGGAAGTCGCTGCTGGTGGATGCCCTGGCCCTGCTGCTGGGAGCCCGGGGGGACGGCGATCTGGTGCGCTCGGGGACGGAACGGGCCACCGTGGAGGCCGTAGTGGAAGGCTCCTTTGGCGCCTGGACCGCCTTCCTCCGGGAACGGGGCCTGCCGGAGGAGCAGCCCGTGGTCCTGCGCCGGGAGGTGGGACTCAACAACCGCTCCCGGGCCTGGATCAACGGCGCCAACACCAGCTTGGGCGACCTCAAGGAAGCGGGGCGCATCTGGATGCGTCTGACCAGCCAGCATGATCATCAATCATTAATGTCCGAAGAACGCCACCTGGCCCTCCTGGATGAAGTCCTCGGCATCCAGCCGGAGCTTGCGGCGGAGGTCGAGGCCGTCCGCGAAGCGGAGGCCCGCCTCAAGGCCCGGCGCCGCAGCGAGTCGGAACGGGAGCGTCGCCTGGAGTGGTTGGCGGAACAGATCGCGGACCTGGACAAACTGGCCCCCAAACCCAACGAGTGGGCCCAGCTCCGGGCCGAGCGGGAGCCCCTGCGCCACGCCGCCCAGCTGGAACAGGCCTTCCGCGAATCCGCGGAAACCCTGCGGGAGGCCCTGCCCCTCCTCGAGACCGCCAGCCGGGCCCTGGCCCGCTCGGTGGCCGTGCTCCCGGACGCCCAGCAGGACCTGGACCGCCTGCGCTCGGCCCTTCTGGAGATCGAGGACCTCCAGGCCCTGAGCCAGGACCAGGCCATCCGCTGGAGCCGGGAGGGCGTGGAACGCATCGAGGCCCTGGAAACCCGCCTGGCCCAGTTCGAGAAGCTGGCCCGAAGGCACCGTTGTGAGCCTGAGGAGCTGGCCCCGCGCCTGCTGGAGCTCAGGACCGAGCAGAAGGAACTGCTGGGGGGCTCCAGTTCCATCCAGGAACTGGAACAGCACCTGGCCAGGGCGGCCGAGGCCTACCTGGCCGCAGCCGAAGCCCTCCACCAGAGCCGGGCGGCCCTGGTGCCCCGCCTGGAGAAGGAAGTCCATGCCCGCCTGAAGCGGCTGGGCATGGGGGGAACCCGTCTTCAGCTCCGCCTCTCCATCGCCGAAGAGAGCGGCAGCCCGGCCCTGCACCAGGGCCGACCCGTCCGGGTTTCCACCGCCGGATTCTCCGCCCTGGCCATCTGGGCCGAAACCAACGTGGGCGAGGGTTTCAAACCCATGGCCCGCATCGCTTCCGGAGGTGAACTGAGCCGCCTCATGCTGGCCCTGCTGGGGGCGGGCACCGCCCTGGGCAAGGGCACCGAGGAGCCCCTGACCCTGGTGCTGGACGAAGTGGACGCAGGCCTCGGCGGTGAGACCGCCCTGGCGGTGGGCGCCGCCATCCAGGAACTGGCGGGGGTCCACCAGGTCCTGGCCGTCACCCACCTGGCCCAGGTGGCCGCCAAGGCCCACCACCACGGCTTTCTCTCCAAGGAGACCCGGGATGGCCGAACCCGCAGCGGCCTGGAGTGGCTGGCGCGCGAACCCCAGGTCCGGGAACTGGCCCGCCTCCTGTCGGGCCATCCCGATCGCCCCGAGGCCCTGGCCCATGCCCGGAGTCTGGTGGATTAGCCCTGCACAACCAGCAGGCCCTCCTCCCCGGCCCGATCGCGGCCCACGAGGCGGAAACGGTCATCCCAGGGAAAGGCAAGGTCCTGGTAGAAGCTCACCCGTGTAGGCTGGGCCTGGGCGTCGATGTTGTCGGCGTCACCCAGTTTCTGGAAGGCCGCAGTAAGGCCACCCTTGGTGGGCTCCTGCCCCTGGAGGGCCAGCAGGAATAGGGTGACGGCGTCGGCCACCGGGGCAAAGAGGAGGGGCGGGCTCACCCGCCGGATAACTGGGCCCAGGTGCCGTCGGGTTCGCCGACGCCAGACCAGGGCCCCCGAGTGGTACCCAGCAAGGACCCGCTTGACAGCCTGCTCCTCTGCATCGGTCAGCATGGGACTGCCCAGATAGTCTGAAACCACGCCAAAGGCCTTATCCAGCACTTCCTGCCTCAGCCTGGCCAAGGTTTCTATCCAGGCATCGGGCACCAGGTCCAGGAACAGGTCGAAAATATCTTCGATGCTTTTCTTGACGCTCTCCTTGTAGGCCGACAATTCCGGGACCAGATCGCTGAAGGTGAGGGCGCTGAGGGCAAAACTGGAGACCTCGGAAAGGAAGGTGGAGAAGCAGTCCATCACCGCCTGGGCTCCGGGAGCCGAGGCGTTCAGAAGCAGAAGGGCCAAACGCTCGTGGGCCTCCTGGTAGGTATCCACCAGGCGATCGATCCGCTGTCGGCGGGCCTCGTGGTAGATGATCAGGCGATCGCAGATGAGGTTCACCAGGTCCTGGGAGCTGAATCTGGGGTCTCCCAGAACCTCCTCCAGGGCCCGCTGTCCCTTGCAGAATGGACAGGCCTCGTCCAGGTGCTCCCGGATGACGCCGGCCCCCTTGCAGTGGGAACAGCGATTGCGGACTTCATTGGCGCCGAACTTGACCAGGCCGCAGCCGGGACAGGGCAGATCCATCTCCCGTTCACCGTGGCAGTCGGGGCAGAGGTCCCGCAGGGCGTCCGGCAGGCCTTCACAGGAGGCACAGGCCACCCGGGCCTGCCCTTCATTGTTGCAAATGGGGCAGAGGCCCAGCGCCACGCGCTCCACAAAGCCTGTGCCCGCGCAGGTGGGACAGGCGGCCTCGACGGTGGAGGTCAGGAGGCCATGGGCCTTGCACAGAGGGCAGTCCAGATGGATTCCGTCCAGCTGCGCCCGGGAAAGCCTTGGCAGGTCGAAATCCGCGATCCGACCCAGGAAGGAGTTGTTCCAGCCCCTCAGTTTCTGGATCTTCTCCTTCTCCTTGGTGTGCCAGGACCTCCAGCCCCGGACCCGGATGAGGGGATGGATCACCTGGGCCCGATCCTGGACTGGTGCATCCCCGACATTCTCCAGATCGTAGTAGTCCTCGCAGAGGGGGGCCCCATCCGTGAGCATGGCCTCCAGCACCAGGGAGCGCTGGAACAGGAAGGCCCGTTCGGCCTCCTCGGTGTCGGCAGCGTAGGAGATGGGTCGTCCGAATTCCCGCAGGATGTAGCCCTGAAGGAAGTCCTGGCCTGTACCCTCCCGCACCTGGTCCGCCCAGACCATCTCAATGCCGAGGTGCTTGCGCACCACCTCGGGAGGCGTGGTGAACCAGGAAAGGAAATTGCCGCCGGATTGGGTCCCTACCCAGTGGTGTCCGAAGACATCCGCACAGAGGTGGCAGAACCACCCCAGGAGCCAGGCCACCTGGTGATGATCCTCCCAGCGCACCGAAGCGGAAAAGGTGGTCATGAATTGCGCTAGGTTCCGCTTCCGCTGGAAGGGCTGGTGGGAACTGGTGATCCCCGTCAGGACATCCGCGAAGAAGTCCGGCGAGGTGGCACCGAAACAGAAGGATGCGGGCTGTCCCAGCAGGAGTTCCACGGTCGCCCGGGGGAGGCGCACCGAGGCCGCCCCCTGGCGGGTGGCGGGCAGCGCCACCCGGATGGCCCCGTCGGGCTCCTGGATGCCAGCCCCGATCCTCTCGAGGATCAGGTGCGCAATATAAGCGTGGGTGTAGGCAGCAGGCATGGCGTTCCTCCGCAGCGGGCGTCCTCACCACATATTAAATAATACATTTCAACATAAGCAAAGGAGCCAACAAATCGAAATGCCACTTAGTCCGCATCCCAAACGATTCCCCTTTTGAACTGAACAATCAATAGAACCTGTACCAAACGGGAACCCTGGGCATTTCGCCTCGGCAGATCGGAAACCACGCTGGTCCTGGAATGTCGGCCCATCTCCCAGGAAGAGAGAGCGGATCGCCCATTGCCTTCCGGCACCAAGTGGCAACACCCAGCCCTCAAGTTCATCGATGACTACCGACTAGACGAGCATGACGATTTGACCTGCGGGATGTTCAAGCGTGAACGCAGGTCAAACATCATAGACTTCCAAGGTGCGCTACCTCGAACCCCTCTTCCGCCCACCCGCCGAGGCCGAGTCCTTCATCCTCCAGGCCACCCATGGGTGTTCCTGGAATACCTGCACCTTCTGTGGGATGTACCGGGGGCGGCCTTTCCAGGTGCGCCCCCTGCAGGAGTTGCTTGCGGAGATCGAGGAAGCGAGGGTGTACGCCGACGAGGTCCGCCACGTCTTCGTGGCCGACGGCGATGCCCTGGTCCTGCCCATGGGGCACTGGGAACCCATCCTGGAGGCCCTGGCTGTCACCTTTCCCCGCTTGCGCCGGGTCTCGGCCTACGCCACGGCCCGCAACATCCTGGAGAAAACGCCCGAGGAGCTGCACCGTTTGAGGGGAAAGGGCCTCTCCCTCCTCTACATCGGCCCCGAGTCCGGGGATGACGAGACCCTCCGCCGCATCGGCAAGGGAAGCAGCGCTGTAGAGCATATTGAAGCAGCCCGGCGTGCCCAGGCGGCAGGCATAGATCAGTCCCTGATGTTCCTGTTGGGCATCGGGGGCCGTTCCCGCAGTGAAGCCCACGCCCGAGCCTCGGGGCGGCTGGCCACGGCCATGGATCCCAAGTATCTCTCGACCCTGACCCTCACCGTGGTTCCCGGAACACCCCTTGCGCGGCAGAGCGCTTTCGAGCTGCCGGATGTGCGGGGACTGCTCCAGGAACTCAGGTGGTTCATCGAAGAGGCGACCCCCAGCGCGGCCATCTTCCGGTCCAACCACGCCTCCAACTACCTGCCCATCGGGGGCCGCCTGCCCCGGGACAGGGCCTCCATCCTCGCCGCCATCGATGCGGCCCTGGAGGGGCAGGTGACGTTGCGCCCCGAATGGGCCCGGGGCCTGTAGCTCCAGCCCCGCACCCAGGCTGCTACTCTGGCCCCATGTCGGATCCGGAGTTCCTCCCCTATCACCATCTTCACGGCGCCAAGACGGCGCTCCACCCAGAGCTCGGCCCCTGTTTCATCTGCGAGGGCCGCTTTCTGGTGGAATCGGCTCTGGAGGCGGGCCGGGAAGGCAAGCTCCGCGTCATCTCCCTGCTCTGCTTGGCGAACCTGGAGGCGGAGTTCGCGCCACGGCTTCCAGAGGGCACCCGACTCCTCACCGCCAGCAAGGCCGAACTGAGCGAGCTGCTGGGCTTCGCCTTCCACCGGGGCGTGCTCTGCTGTGTGGCCGTCCCCCCAGAACCCGCCGAAGAAGTCGTCCTGGCGGCCCGCCGACTGGTGGTGCTGCCCCACGTGGACAACGTGGAAAACCTGGGCCTGCTCCTGCGCTCCGCAGCGGCCCTGGGGATGGATGCGGTGGTGGCGGGACGCGGCCCCTCCCCCTTCGAGCGCCGGTCGCTGAGGGTCTCCATGGGAGCCGCCTGGAAGCTGCCGGTCCTCCAGCGGGAGGACCCCGGCCCCGTCCTGGAGGCTTGGCGCTCCGCACATCCGGACTCGGAGATCGTCGGGGCGGCCCTGACCCCCTCGGCCCAGGACGCCCGCCTCTGGCAACCCGCCTCCCACTGCGCCCTGGTGCTGGGTCCCGAGGCCTATGGCCTGGACGAGGCCTGGCTCCAACGCTGCGACCGCACAATGGCCATCCCCATGGCCATGGGCATGGACTCCCTGAATGTCGCGGCGGCGGGGGCCATCCTGATGTTCAAGATGATGGCCTGAAACCAGGTTCGAACCGGACCCGAAGTCATCCAAAAAGCGACCCCGGAAAACAGGCGGGAGGCGAATCGCAGCCCCTGTGTGCTTCTCTTCCGCCGGTCCAGGCACTACAGTAGAGACATCGGGCATCGGAATCCGTTCCGGCGCTGGATAGTTTCAACCATTTCCCCGACCGCAAAGCTCACTGACCTGAGCGGAAGGACGCCAGCCACCTCCCAGGTGGAGCCGCGCCTTCTCTTATCGCGCCGGGCCTTCCAGGGATGATGGATATGTCGAAGCGGCTGGGGGTGGTGGGCATTGTGGTGGAGGACCTGGCCTCGGCGCCGGAGGTCAACGCCATCCTGCATGACTTCGCCGGGCTCATCGTCGGGCGCATGGGGATCCCCCACCGGGACCGCCACGTGTCGGTGATCTCCATCATCGTAGACGGGGATAACGACCAGATCAGCGCCATGACCGGGCGCCTGGGACGGGTTCGCAATATTTCGGTCAAGACGGCGCTCACCCGTGAGAACGCCTCACCACAGGAGGCTTGATGGCCATCTACAACCCCAAGTCCATGGACTCCAATGATTTCATCAATCACGATGAGATCCTGGCCACCCTGGAGGCCGCCAAGATCTCGGCCCAGGACCCAGCCCAGGTGCGGGCGATCCTCGCCAAGGCCGAAACTTACAAGGGCCTCAGCCACCGCGAGGCCGCCGTGCTGCTGGAAATCCAGGATCCCGCCATCCTGGGGGAAGCCTTCGGCCTGGCCCGGCGCGTCAAGGAGCACATCTACGGGCGCCGCATCGTCATGTTCGCCCCGCTCTACCTCTCGGACCACTGCGTCAACCGCTGCACCTACTGTGGCTACAACCACGACAACTGTACGACCCGCCGCAGGCTGACCCAGGAGGAGCTGATCCAGGAAGTCCTGGTCCTGGAGCGCATGGGCCACAAGCGCCTGGCCCTGGAGGCCGGTGAGGACCCAAAGAACTGTCCCATCGAGTACATCCTGGAGTGCATCAAGACCATCTACGAGCAGAAGCTCGATAACGGTGCCATCCGGCGGGCCAACATCAACATCGCCGCCACCACCGTGGAGAACTACACCCGCTTGAAGGATGCTGGAATCGGGACCTACATCCTCTTCCAGGAGACCTACCACAAGCCCACCTACGAGCGGGTCCATCCCGGCGGTCCCAAGCACAACTACGAGTACCACACCGAGGCCCACGACCGGGCCATGCAGGGCGGCATCGACGATGTGGGCTTCGGCGCCCTCTTCGGACTCTACGACTGGAAATACGACACCGTGGCCATGCTCATGCACGCTGAGCACATGGAGGCGGTCTTCGGGGTCGGGCCGCATACGATCTCCATGCCGCGCATCCGAAAGGCCGAGGGCGTCCACTCCGCCGACTACCCCCACCGGGTGAGCGACGACGACTTCAAGCGGATCGTGGCGACCCTGCGGCTTGCCGTCCCCTACACGGGAATGATCCTCTCGACCCGCGAACCCGAAGGCTACCGGGACGAGGTCATCGCCCTGGGCATTACCCAGGTGAGCGCCGGCTCCAGCTGCGGCGTCGGTGGCTACGCCCACGCCGACAAACTGGGCTTCGAGGATATGAAGCCCCAGTTCGAGCCCGAGGATCGCCGCTCAACCCCGGAGATGCTGCGGGATCTCCTGAAGGCGGGCTACATCCCCAGCTACTGCACCGCTTGCTACCGGGAAGGCCGCACCGGGGACCGATTCATGGCCCTGGCCAAGGTGGGCCAGATCGCCAACGTCTGCCAGCCCAACGCCCTCCTCACACTTCAGGAGTACCTGACGGACTACGGCAATGAGGAACTGAAGGCCCTGGGGGAAGCGGCCATCGCCAAGGAACTGGCGACGATCCCCAACCCCCAGGCCCGGCAAACCACCGAAAGCTATCTGCAGCGCATCAAGTCAGGCGAGAGGGATTTGCGCTTTTAGGCTTTATACGACTAGACATTGCTAATCAAAAACCGGCATCGACCCGATGATGAGACTGAAACCATCCCATGGAGGTCTCATGTCGGGTCACTGCGTTTTCCGTGCACTGGTGGGGCTGACCCTTGCCGTAGGCCTGCCAGCCCAGGGGCCCGAGGATGCGGAAGCCCTGGTCAAAGAGGCTGTGGTCTACGCCAAGGCCCATGGCACCTATGGGCTCATCAAGGCCGTGAATACTCCGGACGGCCCCTTCCGGAAAGGAAGCCTCTATATCTGGATGGTTGACCTGGAAGGGGTCACCGTCGCCAATGCCCGCAACCCGGGCCTTGCCGGAAAGGACGACTCCGAGCGGAAGGAC
>JAFNAB010000126.1 GCA_017859955.1 Holophagaceae bacterium | reverse complement strand
TGAAAAGAGCCTGAGGGGCCGGGATGCGGCTGGAGATCAGGTCGCCGAGATGCTGATGCGGGGCTGCTCCCGCCTGAACCGCACCCAGATCGCCGATCGCTTTGATCAGCTCAAGGCCCAGGTGCAGGTGAGCGGTGATGCCGAAGGGGTCACCTTCTCCGGCGAGACGACCCGGGAAAAGCTCCCCGAGGTCCTGAAGCTGGCGGTGGAAGTCCTCCGGAGCCCCACCTTCCCGGCCTCTGAGTTCGAGGCCCTGCGCCAGGAGGCCCTGAGCGCCATCGAGCAGCAGCGCTCCGAACCCCGGGCCGTGGGGCAGCTGGCCTTCCAGCGCGCTCTGAGCCCCTATCCCAAGGGCCACCCCCGCTACGTACCCAGCCTCGAGGAGCAACTGACGGAACTCCGGCAACTCCGTCTCGAGGATCTCAAGGCCTTCCATCACGATTTCTACGGCGCCTCGGCCGGGGAGATTTCCCTGGTGGGCGACCTGGACCCCAAGGCCACTCAGCTGCTTGTAACCAAATACTTCGGACATTGGCAGAGCCTAAGGCCATACGAGCGCATGCCCCGGCTTCACAAGCCCACCCAGGGGAGCCACCTGAGCCTGGAAACCCCGGACAAGGCCAACGCCTTCTTCATGGCGGGCCAGACCCTGGCTCTGCGGGACAATGATCCGGACTTCCCAGCCCTGTTGATGGGCAACTTCATGCTGGGCGGGGGCTTCCTCAACTCCCGCCTGGCCACCCGCATCCGCCAGAAAGAAGGCCTGAGCTACGGGGTCGGAAGCATGCTCCAGGCCCAGGCCCAGGACTCGGCGGGAGCCTGGATCGCCTACGCCATCTATTCCCCCCAGAATGCGACCAGGCTGGAGGCCGCCTTCCAAGAGGAGCTGGCCAAGGTTCTCAAGGACGGGTTCACCCAGGAGGAGCTGGATGCCGCCCGCAAGGGCTGGCTCCAGTCCCAGCAGGTGAGCCGGGCCCAGGACCGGGAGCTCTGCGCCAGGCTCGCCAACCACCTGGAGGCAGGGCGCACCCTGGCCTACAACGAAAGTTTGGAAGCCAAGGTCAGGGCCCTCACTCCCGAGCAGGTCCGCTCCGCCCTGAGGAGGTATCTGGATCCCGCCAAGCTGGTGCTGGTGAAAGCCGGTGACTTCAGCGGGAAGCGCTAGAGGGTTGTTCTTTTGACCATTTAATAAACGTTTTATCAATATCCCCGATATGATGGGTCAACCAATTATTCAGGAAATGCCCCAGTTTGAGGGGGAGCTGGGTCTTACCTGAGGCATACCCCTCCATGATCTCCTTGGCCTGGCCCATGAGTTCACGGTCGCGCAGTACTCGGCGAGGGTCTTGAGGGCCGTGGACTGGAAGTCCCGGCCCCGACCCGCGACGATGGCTTCATGGAGGTCGTTGACCAGGCCGAACAGCCGCTGGTGCTGGGCATCCACTTCGTGATGCCCCGTCTTGAATGAATCATTCCACTGAGCCAGCATGCCGATCTCCTGGGCTTGTCCACCCAAGATCGTCAACCTAGCCCCCGCGTCAAGGCGCCTGTCATTTCTGTGGGATCACGGGAACCAACAGATGGGCGTCAAAGGGGCCGCCGACGCGAAGAATGTGGGTTCCCCGATTCTTCATCTCGATGGGCGGAATCCCCGGCAGAGGGATGGGGTTGAGGTTGTATCCCGCCACCGTGAGCCGGAGTTGCTCGCCCTTCCGCCAGACCCACGAAACCGGACTGAGGGCGATCTCCACGGGCACCACCTGCCCGGGAGCCAGTGGCTCAAGGCCCGCGTGGGTCAGATACGGCTGTTCTGGCGTCGAACGCAGGGGGTCCAGAGCCCGGTGAGAGACCCTCAGGCGCCCCTTGGGGCCGCTGTAGTACGCCATGGCCACCTTCTCGACCCCCCGCCGGAAAAGCCAGCGGGTCAGGCTCTTCTTGAACCCCTCCATGGGGATGTTGGCCTTGGGCATGACCCGCCCCCTGGCATCCAACTTCTCGACCTTGACGAAGAGATCCATGTCGTTGGAACCCTCAGCCTCCACCCAGAGCTTGAGTTTCATGAAACCCGTCAGCTCCGTGTCCTGGCCAAAGCGCATCGTGAAGACCGCCTTCCCCTTCCCATCATCTCCCCGGTATCGCAGCGAGGCCTCAGGTCCCGTGGCAGTCCCCAAGGTCCCCTGCGAATCGAGATAGAGAGCCTGGTACCGGGTCTGGGGCAGGGGAAAGGCCTGTTCGGGGCGGTCGACGCTGTCCCGGTCTTCACCCTTGCCGTCAAAAACGGCCAGCCGCACCGGAGGCGTCTGCTCCCAACCATTGTCCTTGCCCTTGAGGTAGCAGTCGAAGAAGCGCCGCAGGTCATCCTGATGCTCCGGCAGGTAGAAGTCGTGCCACTCCATGGTGTTGTGAACCCGCAGCCACTTCTTCCGGGAGGTGATCCGCTCATAGCCCTCGAAGGTCCCGGGGGTATGGACCGGGTTGCTCCAGCTGGCCACCACGTAGGCGGGAATATCGATGCGCTCCAGCCGGGCCCGCTTGTCCTCCCAGTACGCGTTCATCATGGGATGGGCCCGGACCATGGCCGGCATGTCCTCCACCCGGTGCTCCCCGCAGGTGATGGCCGTGATGGAGTCGTTGAATCCGATATCCGGGATGCCGCCGCGGAGGACATCGCAGCGGTAGCCGTCCACGTGGCCTTCCCAGGGGGCGATGGCAGCCAGGTGGGGCGGACGCTCGGCGGCGATGAACCATTGGGCGATGGCCAGCCAGGAGTTCCCCGCGAGGCCCACCTTCCCATTGCTCCAGGGCTGGGCTGCCACCCACTCGACAAGATCGGCGCCGTCACGCCCCTCCTGGGTGCCCCAAAAGGCCACATCACCTTGGGATTTGAGCACGCCCCGGGCATCCGGATGCACGATGGCATAGCCATTCAGGCACCAGTAGGCCGGATCCGGCCCCTCCCACTTCTGGAGATCAGAAACGGCATTCCGGGGCACGCCAACCCGCCCAGGAAACTCGTCCAGGTGCTGGTTCCCGCCCATGATCCCCTTGCCGTATGGGCTCCAGGCCACGATTGCTGGAAGGGGGCCCTGGGCCTGGGCCGGGCGGAAGACATCGGTGTAGATCACGGTGCCATCCCGCAGGGTCACGGCCACATCCCGGTCAAAGACGATATCGCAGGGCAGCGGCATGGCCCCTTTGCGGATCACCGTCCCCCTGGGGAGCAGGGTCTGGCCAGGTTTAAAGCCGGTGAAGTGGGCCACGGGGTCCGTGATGGACCGGGCGGCGCGAAAAAGCACCTCCACGTCCGGCCCACCGGGAAAGGATTTGACCAGGCCCTGGGTCGGGACCGTTGGAGGTGTTGCCTTCCCGCATCCAAGCACGGTGCCTCCCATCAGGATGACCACCAGGATGGCCTCGAGGAGATAGCTTCGCTGGCTCATGGGGCCTCCGGATTAATCAAATGCTTAAGTCGCACAACTAATCTACCCTGCACAAAGAAGAGGGCGCAACGGAAAACTCACTGAAGGGGTTGGCCTGACCCCGGGCTATCATTGAAGGCTATGGACCGCTTGATCACCGTCGCCAACGATTCACAGATTCCAGACTCATACCGGGGCACACCTCTGGAAGAGCTGCTGCGCTACCACAACCTGGATGCCCCCCTGATTCCCGTGCCCGCGCCCCGAATCCTCATCGGGATGTGCATGGACAATCGCAAGCATCTCCACATCCCGGACAACTTCGCCTACATCCTTCGTACGGGCGGCGGCAACCTCCGCCACAGCGAGTTCAAGGTCTCCTACGCCATCGGCGTGGGTGGGATCGAGACCGTGGCCCTCCTGGGGCACACCCACTGCGGCATGACCAACCTCATGTCCCAGCGGGAAGCCTTCATCACCGGACTCATGGAACATGCGGGCTGGGACCGGGAGTGGGCTGAGCACCACTTCATGAACTTCGCACCCATGTTCGAGATCCACAACGAGATTGACTTCGTGATTTCCGAAGCCCGCCGCCTCCGCCTCCGCTACCCCAAGGTGCAGGTGGCCCCCATGCTCTACCGCGTCGAAGACAACCTGCTCTACCCGCTCCGGGAAGACTGAATCCCATCCGCTGCCCTCTGCGTTGACTCTTTTGACGTCGGCTCAAGGCTGGGGCAGGATATCCCCAGGTTCCGAACGGGAGGCTGGCATGAAGACCCTGACGCCCAACGGCCAGAAGTGGCTCAAGTGCGCCCACCTGTTCTTCGCCGCCCTTTGGGTGGGAGGGGCCGTCACGGTGGTCCTCATGAACTTCTTCCTCCACGCCCAGGAGGGCCAGGCCCTCTATGGCACTAACCTGGCCAAGAAGTTCGTGGATGACCTCATCATCATCCCCGGGGCCATGGGCTGCCTGCTGACGGGCCTCCTCTACTCCCTCTTCACCCAATGGGGATGGGTCAAGCACCGCTGGATCGCCGTCAAATGGGTCATTAACCTCTTCGGGGTCATCTTTGGCACCTTCTGGCTGGGCCCCTGGCTCAACAGCCTGCCGGAGATTTCGAGAACCCAGGGCCTCGCGGCCCTGGGGAACGGCGCTTACCAGCACAGCCAGGACATGTTGGCCGTCTGGGGCACGGCCCAGATGCTGACCATTGTCTTCGCGGCGCTCTTGTCGGTGTGGAAGCCCTGGAGGGCGAAGGCGCCGGCACCCCAGGACTGAGTCCGCTCAGGGGTCGCGGGCCAGATCGGCGCGGGCCTCACCCTTGCGGACCTCCTGGCCGATTTCCCCTATCTGGAGCGCGAGGACATTCTCCAGGCCTTGCGGTTCGCGGCTTGGTGCACAGAAGAACATCCCTCCAAGCCCTGATGACCGAGGAGAAGTCCATCGTCTCCATGGGCATGAGCCCCAGGTTCCGATCCAGGCCGACCCCGGTGTACCCCATCTTCGCGAGGGCAGGACCAAAAAACATGTACCACCCCTGACCATCCGGGACGTCCGCGACCGGCACGTCGGCCTTCTTGTTGGTCTGGCAGCCGAACTGGTCCAGCATGTCCTTCCATTGTGTCGAGCACGGTGTAGCTGGCTTCCCGCCGCGGAAGTCGTTACTCCAGTGGTTCCTCGCTCTCCACGGGGAGGGGGAAGACCGGATCGGCGATCTTGGTCGCGAAATCGTGCTTGGAGGAGACAACCTTGAGCTCCCACTTCTCGGGGCCCTCCGTCTTGAACCACTGGCCGAAGAGCACGGGGCCGCGGCTGAAGTGGTTCTCGTCGAACTTTACCCGGTGTCCGATGGTCAGGAGGTTGGTGTCCTTGAGGGCGGCGTTGACCTTGTCGGCATCCAGGGATCCGGCTCGCTGGATGGCGTCCACCAGGACCTGGACCGAGCGGTAGCCGGGCCCGATGGCGGGGTTGAGGGGCTGGTTCTTGGCAGCCTTCCAGCGCGCAGCCAGGGAAAGCGGAGTCGTGTCGCCGATGCCCGGGCAGCCCTTGAAGGAGGGGTCCCACCAGATCTCGGAGCCGATGCCCGCTGCCAAGTCACTGCCCCATGAGTTGGCGTCATTGTAGTAGATGGCTCCGCGACTGATCATGGCGATCTTGGGGGTGAAGCCGAGCGCCTTGCACTGCTTCCAGATGGCGCCGAAAAAGGGTCCAGGGGCGTTGCCCCAGAGGATCTCCACCCCGGCATCCTTCCAGGCCGTGATGACCGAGGAGAAGTCCGTCGTCTCCATGGGCATGAGCCCCAGGTTCCGATCCAGGCCGACCCCGGTGTACCCCATCTTCGCGAGGGCCGGACCAAAAACCATGTACCACCCCCGACCATCCGGTTCGTCCGAGGCCAGCAGGCCGACCTTCTTGTTGGTCTGGCTGCCTAACTGGTCCAGCATGTCCTTCCAGGTGTCGAGCACGGTGTAACCGGGCCTCCCGGCGCGAAAGTCGTTGCCAGTGGCAGGGGTGGCGATGGCCATCAGGCCCGTCGACCAAGTGTACTGCCACTTGGTGGGGGTTAGGTTGCGCATGCCCACCCAGGACTCCAGGGGACCCACGGAGGTGATGTAGGGCACCTTGTAGCGCTCGCAGACGAAGGATACCCCAACGTGCATGGGGGGAGGTTCGTCCCCGCTCACGATGAAGCTGACGCCGTTCTGGTTGATCAGGCCCTGCGCGAGGGAGCCCGCTTTGTAGACATCGCTCTCGTTGTCCACGACGACCAGCTGGATAGGCAGCTTCTGGTCGCCGACCTGGACGCCACCCAGCTTGTTGATGTCCTCCACGGCGGCCTGGGCCCCAAAGACCCCGCCCTGGCCCATGGGGGCGAAGATGCCGGTCTGGGCATGAACGAGCCCGACCTTGATATCCACCCCTAGAGGATGGGTCACGGCTTGGGTCGTCCCGGT
This sequence comes from Holophagaceae bacterium, assembly GCA_017859955.1. Lineage (GTDB taxonomy): Bacteria > Acidobacteriota > Holophagae > Holophagales > Holophagaceae > Holophaga. The sequence continues at coordinate 4,431 of JAFNAB010000126.1, read as the reverse complement.
CAATCCGCTCGCCTTCCCGGGCACCTTCACCTTGGCCAATTCCCGGCCCCGGGCCCCCGCTGTTGGGAAGTGATCCTCCACCTTCCGATTACCATCAGAGGGGATGGTGGAGCGATGCACCTGGGAAAAATCAGGTAAGTTATCTACGGGATCCTTCGCGAGGATAAGCATAGGAATTGAGAGGGCCAGAAGCATTCTTCGCATGGGATCTCCAGGTCATTAATTCGGGTTCGGAGTGGATAGATCCCCTGGGGGGCTACGGTCGTTTGAAGTGGACCCGCACGGTGACCGGATCGCGGTAGAAGTCTTGACCCAAGCCGATGGCTTGGAGCGTGCCTAGCAGGAGGGAGAAACCCTCCTGGGGGTAGTCCTTGACCAGTCCCTCCCATTCTTGGCTATCCCCATTGGAATTCATCACCAACTTCTCCACGGGGTACTCGTACCAGGTCTCCTGTCCGGCTTGGATGGGTCTGACCCCATTGGGCAAATCCGGGAATGAGCCCAGGTTCTGGAAGACCTGCATGGGCGTGCTGCGGCCCTTGTCGTAGAGCTGCTCGTTGAGGACCAGCCAGTTGGCGCTGGGACTGATGGCACTTGTCTTCCCGATGCCGATAAGCGCCAAGCGGGACTCCCGCTGTGAGAGGGCCTCGGCGAAGGTCCCTTCGCGCAGGCCGATGACCGCCAGAGAAACGCCTGGGCGATAGCGCAAGTGCAGCTTGAAGGGGGCCCGGTCCAGGGCGATATCAGCGCCTGCGCTGAGCCGGTGCCGCTTGCCGTTCTGGAGGAGCCAGCCCTCCCACTCCCCCTCTCCACTGAGGGTAAGTCTGCGATCGATCTCCTGCTTCATGAAGGCGTACATCTCCTGGTTCCGGCTCGGGACGTAGGACAGCACCGAGGCCAAGCGACCCAGACCGTCCCGCTCCAGGTACCCCTTAAGGGGGTCTGCTCCCCCCCGGAGCAGCCGTTGGGCAAGATCCAGATCTCCCGTCGAGCACGCGGCCATGAGGGGTGGGAGCCAGGGGCCCTTTCCGCCCGGAGCGGCGTGGTAGCGCAGGAGGAGGTCGATCATCGGCCTGGAGCCGCTGTAGATGGCTGCCGTCAGCGGGAGGAAGGCGAAGGATGGCTGATCGGGGTTGGCCCCCTTGCCCAGGAGGTACTCCGCCGCCGCAATATCCCTGGAGGCAATAAAGCGGTGAAGGACGGTGAAGCCATTTGAGAGGGGCCTGTCCAAGGCCCCCGGGGGGAGGCTGACCCCCTCGATCACATCCTTGAGTTCCGCCAGGCTGCCGGCCCGGTTGAGCCGGGTGCGGAGCACCAGGGCCCGGTCCTGCGCCAGGGCTTCTGGGGAAGGCAGGGCGCCCACCGCAAAGGCATCTAGCCAAGCCCGCGGGCTCACCTCCTTGCCGAAGGTGGCCTTCTCCATGGACTCCACTTCCAGGACGGCCCAAGCCTGCTTCGCCGCGTGGAAGAACGGGTCAGAATACTCGGATTCCTGCAGGATGCTCAGCTGGCTGCGGATCTCCGGTGGGAATTCGTTGTAACGCTGGGAGAGTCGGGCCTTTGCTGCCGGGGCGTTCGCCGACAGGAAGGGCGCCTTCCGGTAGGCCTCTGCCCGGGGTTTGTCCGGGAAGTAGGCCAGGTTGCAGGTGTAGGAGAACCCGTTGAATGTGTAGCAGGCCTCCACCCACAGGGCCTGCAGCTGCTGGGGCGTCCAGTCCGCCGGGCCAGCCTCGGCGCCGGGGGCGAGGGCCATCAGGAGGATGGCTGGGCGGAGGCTAACGAGCGGACTCATGGTGGCGGCTCCCGGGTGGATGGGGCATTCAAACGCCCCAAACCGGGTTGGCCTTGGGTAGCGAGAGGGTGTTGGGAAGGATCCTTGAGCCCAGAAGGGGGCCTTGTGAGCGTTCGGTCTTGACCTTTGGACTCGAAATCTATGGCCCATCGTCTCTCCGCACCTGCCCAAAGTCAACTTCGTGTACAGCTTCGCCGGGGCGTGCCCCAGAGTTGGGTAGGCCCAGGGAATTACCCCCTCGGGCCCCCCACAGATCCGGGCCTGCGGGACTACCGTACGCGGCTCTTGGGATCACGGATTCACTGGGTGGCGGTACTTGGAGTGAACGGCGATGGGCGATGGCAGGGGGTAGCGCCTTCGCATGTGGTTGAATTGCTCCCATGTGATGCGCCCCCTCTGGGACTCAAGGGTTCTTGACGACCACGCTGATGAGCTTGCCCCCGGGGGGGATCACGACCTTCACGATCTCCTTGCCCGCCAGATGGGCCTGGGCCTCGGGGCAGGCGAGGGCGGCGGCGCGGCGCTCGTCCTCGGTGGCGCTGGGGCTCAGGGTGACCCGACCCCGGACCTTGCCGTTGACCTGCACCACGACCGTGACCTCTTCGGCGCTCATGTAGGCCTCCTGGGCTTCGGGCCAGGTGGCGTGCATGACGAAGCCCTGGCCGCCGAGCTGCTCCCAGAGCTGTTCCGCCAGATGGGGCGCAGCGGTGGAGAGCATGCGCACGAAGGCGCTGAGGGCGTGCTGCATCACAGGCCCACGGTGGGGAGCATCGGCCGGCAGGTCGCCCAGGGCGTTGGCCAGCTCCATCAGTCCCGAAACCAGGGTGTTGAAGGAGTAGCGGGTCTCCAGGTCATCGGTGATGCGGTGGATCATGAGGTGCAGCTTGCGGAGCAGCTCCTTCTCTTCCTTGGAGAGCTGGTCCTTGGCCGGAAGCTCCTCGCCACAGACGACATGCTCATCCACCATGCGGGTGACCCGCTTCAGGAAGCGGGTGGCGCCCTCGATGCCCTCGAAGCCGGTCCAATCGATCTCCTTCTCGATGGGGGCCGCGAAGATCATGAAGAGGCGCAGGGCGTCCGCGCCGTACCGGGCGATGACCTCGTCGGGGTCCACGATGTTGCCCTTGGACTTGGACATCTTGAAGCCGTCCTTGAGCACCATGCCCTGGCAGATCAGCTTCTTGAAGGGCTCGTCCCCGCTCACCATCCCCAGGTCCCGCAGGACCTTGTAGAAGTAGCGGGCGTAGATCAGGTGCATGGTGGCGTGCTCGATGCCGCCGATGTACAGGTCCACGGGCATCCAGGCGTCGGATTCGGCCTTGGCGAAGGGGGCCTGGTCGTTCTTGGGGTCCAGGTATCGCATCCAGTACCAGGAGGAATCCACGAAGGTGTCCATGGTGTCAGTCTCGCGGGTGGCGGCAGCGCCGCAGGCGGGACAGGTGCAGTCCAGGAAGGCCCGGGAGGTGGTCAGGGGGCTGGCGCCCCGGCCGTGGAATTCCACATCTTCGGGAAGGCGGACCGGCAGGTTCTCGGCCTTCTCGGGCACCACGCCGCAGGTGGGGCAGTGGATGGTGGGGATGGGGGTGCCCCAGTAGCGCTGGCGGGAGAGGCCCCAGTCCTTGAGCTTGAAGGTGATGGCCTTCTCGGCGCGATCGCCCAGCTTGGCCACCATGGCATCCACGGCGGCTTCCGAACTCAGGCCCGTGAACTCGCCGCTGTTGATGAGGATCCCCTCATCCGCGAAACAATCCTCGGCCTTCACCTCATGGCCATCCACCGGGGCGATGACCTGGGTGATGGAGACGCCATACTTCTTGGCGAAGGCATGATCGCGCTCATCGTGGGCGGGGACACCCATGACCGCGCCGGTGCCGTAGTCCATCAGGACATAGTTGGCGGCGAAGACTGGCACCTTCTCCCCGGTGAAGGGGTGGACGGCCTCGACGGTCGAACGGTAGCCCAGCTTGATGTCAGACATCAGGCGGTCTTCCCGGCTCATGCCCGCCACTTGGTCGCAGAAGGCCTTGAGGCCCGGATCGGCCTTGGCGGCCTCTTCGATGACCGGATGCTCGGTGGAGAGGGCCATGAAGCTCACTCCGAAGAGGGTGTCGAGACGAGTGGTGAAGACCTGGATCTGCTCCCCGGTGGCGAGATCGAAGCTCAGGCGGGCGCCCTCGCTGCGGCCGATCCAGTGGCGCTGCATGGCCTTGACGTTCTCGGGCCAGTCCAGCTGGTCATGACCGTCCAGGAGTTCCTGGGAGTATTTGGAGATGGCGTAGAAATACTGTTCCATGGGCTTCTGCACCACGGGGAAGCCCGTGCGCTCATCCTTGCCGTCCACCACCTGCTCGTTGGCCAGCACCGTGCCCAGTTCCTCGCACCAGTTCACGTTGCGGTGGGCCCGGAAGACATCCCCCCGCTCCCACATCTTGAGAAAGAGCCACTGGTTCCAGCGGTAGTAGTCCTCCTGGAAAGTGGCGATCTCGCGATCCCAGTCGTAGCTGATGCCCATCTTCTGGATCTGGCCCTTCATCTCCTGGATGTTGGCCCGGGTCCAGACGGCGGGGTGGATGCCGTGCTTGATGGCGGCATTCTCGGCGGGCATGCCGAAGGAGTCCCAGCCCAGGGGATGCATGACC
>JAFNAB010000125.1 GCA_017859955.1 Holophagaceae bacterium | reverse complement strand
GAGCCCCTCCGCAGGAGTGCTGGATTCGAGGTCCGCTTCTTCCTGCCCATCAGCCCGGCCCCCATGCGCTTGATCTGGGCTCGCAAGCTCAACCCCTACTCCACCGATACGGAAAGCCGCAACGACTTCCAGTTCAGCATCGGCACCACCTTCTAGGGGCGCTTCAGATCTGTTCTAATTGAGTAAAACGGAGCAAACATGCGTAAGATTCTCAGCCTCTTGGCCCTCAGTGCGGCCCTTCCCGTCCTGGCCCAGGACGCGCCCGCGCCGAAGTTCGCGGTCGTCATCCCCGACTACATCCTGGGAAACAGCGTCCGGGGCAAGAAGGTCACCACCGAATTTGTCGAACTGCGCAAGTCCCTGGACGAGCGTATGCGTCTGAAGAGTGAAGACCTCCAGAAGCTGGCCCAGCAGCTCAAGTCCCCCGGCCTTTCCGATGAAGGCCGAGCCAAGGTTCAGCGTGACCTTCAGGATGGCGAGATCGCCATGAAGCGCGCTGAGGAGGATGCTCAGAAGGAGTTCAACCAGGCCCGGGAGAAGGTGAGCCTGGTCTACCAGCAGGAAGTGCGCCCCATCGTGAACGAGCTTGCCAAGGAGCGGAACCTTCAGATGGTCCTCAACTACAACGAGGGGCTGATGGCCTACTTCGAGGAAGCCTGGCTCACCAGCTTCTCCAACGAAGTCATCAAGCGCTACGACGCCAAGTACCCCGGAGAGGGTGCCCCCAAGGCTCCTGCGGCCCCGGTGGCCCCCAAGTCCGGCAAGGCTCCGGTCAAGAAGTAGTTCAGCCTCTACCCGTCGACCCGTAACCCCCCTCGCCGCGCTCGGTTTCCCCGAGGGCGGCGAGTTCACTTTCGGGCGCCCATTCCCAGCGGCAGACCGGCGCCACCAGGAGTTGGGCGATGCGCTCTTCCCGACGGATCTCGAAGGGTTGCTCGCCGTGGTTGATGAGGACAACCATGACCTCTCCCCGGTAATCCGCATCGATGGTGCCCGGGGCGTTGAGCACGGTGACGCCGTGGCGCAGGGCTAGGCCGGAACGGGGCCTGACCTGTCCCTCGAAGCCCTCGGGGATGGCCATGCTCAGCCCCGTCGGGACGAGCCGCCTCTCTCCGGGAGCCAGGGTCCAGGCTTCGCCTGCGGGGATGGCGGCCCGAAGATCCATGGCCGCGGCGTGGGGGGTCGCATAGGTGGGGAGAGGCAACCCCTCGGCGTGGGGCAGGGTGTGGATGGAGATCTTCATGCCGGTGTCCTTTCCAAGAGAAGGGCCATGCCCGATCCGTCGGCCGTTTCCATGGCCGCGAGTCCGAATCGTCCCTGGGTCCGTTCCAGGCCTTGGAACAGGGAGACCAGCAGTCGCAGTCCCTCGGCTCCGTGGGCCAGGCCTGTGGCGAAGGCGCCGCCAAAAGGATTCAGGCGTTGGGGTTCCAGACCTGGCACGGCCTGCAAAAGGCTCAGGGGCGACAGGAGGAGGGTCTCGTCCACCTCCACCTGGTCCAGGTTTTCCGGCTTCAGGTCGGCATCCTGAAGGAGCCCATGGACAGCGTTTCGGAGAGCCTCCGTCGGGACCTCGGACCAGGTCTCCCGATAAGCCGCAATTCGGATGGTTGAGCCCTGGGGTGCATGGCAACTCAACACCAGAGCCGCGGCGCCGTCAGCCAGGGGTGGGAGCAGCCAACCGGGTTCGGCGGACTGTGGCGATTGAGAAAGGAGCTCGTCAACTTCGACCCGTGAGGGGCCCTTACGGCCGGGAAAGCTTACGGGAAAGACTCCGCCGGGGCTGGTCAGAGCTCTTTCCCGGCTTTGGATGGCCCATGATATTAAAGAATTGGAATTTATTTCCAGCCTATTCCGTTGCTTTTCCATGGCCCGCTGGTGGTTCTCATCCCGTTCCGGGGCGTCCAGCAGAAGAGGGTCCAGGGCTGTGGAAAGACCAAGGCGGTGGCCCCAACGGCCAGCCGGCAGAAGATAGGGCACGCTGGAAGGGCTGTCGGCCCCAGCAACCACAAGGGTGCCGTGGGCCCCTGCCTCCACGGCATGGATACCGGCTACGACGGCCCGAAGCCCCGAGGCGGATCCCTGATCTGCGACCCAGGCAGGGCAGGCCGTCAAACCTGCGGCCTGAGCCGCCAGTCGCGCCGGGTTGGCGCCCCGACCGTAGCGGAAGGCTTGGCCCAGGATCAAGGCCTCGGCCTGATGATCGGCGAGGCCCGCCTCTTCCAGGGCTTTCCGGATCGCGGCTGCTGTCAGATGCTCTATCCCAATCCGCCGAAAGACGCCACCGAAGGCCCCATAGGGTGTGCGGGCAGCGGAGTGGAGGAAGACGGTCAAAGGGGCTCCAAAGCATCCACCATACCACCCCGCCTGGGCGAGCCCAGCTCCAGGGGTCTTCCTGGGGGTGGGTTGCGGTAATCTGCTTGAATGCGAAGCCACACCCTTTTTCCCGCTGCCTTCATGCTGGTCCTTGCCCCAGTTGTGCTGTTGGGGCAGAACCGGGTGATGCCGGAGGTCCGGGGGGTCCGGCTCTCCAACGGCCTGGAAGTGCTTTGTGTGGAACGTCCAGGTACTGGGGTGCTCCATGCCGGTCTCTTCATCAAGGGAGGGAGGAGCGCGACAGGAAACCTTCCGCCGTGTGCAGCGGATCTCCTGGGACAGAGCCTCTTCCGCAGGGTTTCCCAGGCGGACCTCCAGGTGGACGGAGGGCTTGAGACTCTGCTGAAGGAGGAAGAAGGGCTCTTTGAAGGCTTGCGCCTCAAGGGAGCGCCCCTCGTGGCGGAGACCCAGGGGTTGGCCCAGGCCCACGAACGTCTGATGACCACCCTTCGGGCCAGGACCGGGGCCGGGGATGTGCTGACTGAACTGGGGGCGGTCCAATCCCAGGTCCGGGTGGAGGCAGATTACGCCTCCTGGCAGGCGGATCTGCCCTCGGCCAAGCTCCCATCCGTGATGAGTGCCCTGGGGAGCCTCCTGTCTCAGGCCCGCCTGGCGAGGCTACCTGAAGAGCGGGAGCGTCTCCTTGGCCTGCAGGATCAGGAGTCCCTGGCCCCCAGCATCCTTCTGGGGGCGGCCGCCCTCCCCGGGGCCTATGGGCGCTTGGCCGAGCGGACCCCAGGGGCCTTGGAAAGCCTCCGCTGGTCTGAAATGCGGGCGTACGCGAAAAGGGTCCTGGTCCCTGAAGGCATGACCCTGGTGCTGGTGGGAGATGTGTCGGCCGGTAATTTGGCGCCCCTTCTGGAAAGCTCTCTCGGCAGGCTGCAAAAGGGATCCCAGGTGGGTCGGGATGAACCCTGGGCCGCGGGCATCACTCCCTGGGAGGGGGCCCGCCAGCTGAAGGCTACTGTGCCCAGGGATAGACGGGTATTCGTCGCTTGGCGGGTCCCACCCCTTTCCCATCCAGATGCCCCGGCGCTCCAGCTTCTCTGTCAGATGCTGGCCTCCGGTAACGGTTCCCGCCTCATAAAGGCCTTGAAGGAGGAGCAGGGACTGGCAGCCCGGGTGACGGTGCGCATGGGGGTGCCCGGTGGTCGTGAGACGAATCTGTTTGTTGTGGAAGCAGATCCCGCCGAGGGCAAGGGGCTAGAGGAACTCGAACAGGCCATTCGTTCCGAAATGTACCGTCTCTACGCTGAGCCCATGAGGGACGGCGAGCTTCAGCGGGCTATGCGGCAGGCTGAAGGCCTGGCGCAGGGCCTCCAGGAAGATGCGGGGGACCTGGTTCAAGCCCTTGGCGTGGCGAAGGTCCAGACCGGAGATTGGCGGAGCGCATTCCCGCCGATCCGACTGGGCGCTGAACTGCGACAGGAGACCGTGCAGGATGTCATCCGCCGCTATCTCGCTCCGACCCAAAGTCTGACCGTCACCCTGGAGCCCGATGCTCTCAGCTCCCCCAGGGATGCCATGGAAACCCAACTGGTCCGGATTCTGGAACAACTGGCCAAGCGACGGACCCAGGACACCTCCCGGGTGAATGCCATCATCCGCGACGTGCTTCAGCAGGTGCGGATGCTGCCTCCCGCGGAACGCCTGAAGACCCTCAAGCTTCTCGAATCACAGGTGAAGCCATGAAACGCCTTATGCCGGCACTCCTTCTCGGCCCAGCCCTGATGGCCGCTCCTGCCCTGGAACAACGCTTCACCCTGCCGAATGGGTTGAGGGTGGTGCTGCTGGAGGATCACACACTGCCCCAGGTGCGGGTGCATCTGGCCCAGGACTTCGAAGCTCAGGGGTGCTTGGTTTCCTTCACCGGGGCCCTGCTGGACGGTGCTGGAGCAGGCCCTTTTAACGCCGCAGCCTTCGCCCACACCCTTGAAGAGCGGGGGGCATGGCTACAGTCCACTTGGCGTCCCGGGACCCTGGAGTGGCGATTACAGGTGGGCAGTTCCGAACTTGAGGGGGCGATGGAGCTTCTGGGCCATGCCGTCTTTCGAGCCACTTATGAGGCCTCGCGGGTAGAGCGCATCCGGGCCAGGGTGTTGAGACAGGTCCAGGAACGCTCCCCTCGAGAGGCCGCCATGGATCGCTTCCTGGGGGCCCTGGGGCACCCGGCGGGAGGCAGGCTTCCCTCCGAGACAGACCTTCGTCGCATCACCCTGCAAGAGCTTCTCGCTTTCCGCCGGGGGCTGGCCGACCCACGCAGGGCCCTGGTCGTGATCCAGGGAGACTTGACACCTGCCTTGGCCCGCCAAGTGATGCTTCAGGCCTTTGGGACCTGGACACCCCCTTCATCCCCTGTCGTTGCTGACCACCAGGGGCCTCCCCCCTTGTCTGAGGTCCGCGGCCTTCCCGCTGAGGCCTGGGGGGCTCGTCGATTAGAGCTCTCCACTGGGGGCGGCTGGGCAGCCTTCGATCTGCTGGCTGAGGTCTTCGCCCTGCGAAATGCCGCCGGGGTCGAATCCTTACGCCTGGAATGGGTGCGGGGAGATCGGCTTTCGGGAGTGATCCTTGCCAGGGGCACCTCCTTGGCGGAACTGAAGGAGCGATTGGGGGCCGTGGTGCGCCAGGGCCTCACTCAGGCTGAACTGGACCGCGCCCAGGAAGCGCTGCGGCGGGATAAATCCATGTTGGCCTTGCATCCCCGGAAGCTGGTGGAGGACTGCCTTGAACGGAACCGCCTCGCCAAGGCTGAAGGGGCTGGAGAGCTTCGGCTGGCTCAGGTCAAGACCCTCCTGGAGGCATGGCTGAAACCGGACGAGATGCATTTCCTGGTGGTGAAGGGCGAATAGGCAGTCCCCCTGGGGACCCTGGGGTGTTTGGGGAAATGCCCTCCTAATGGGGGCGGGATCGCTCCTGCATCGGCGTGTAGCCTCGCTTGGGGATGACGCTCTTGTAGGCGGGGCGGATGATCTTGCCACCGTTCACCAGTTCCTCCATGCGGTGGGCGCACCAGCCGGCCATGCGGCCGATGGCGAAGAGGGGAGTGTAAAGCTCCCGGGGAATGCCCAGCATGCGGTAGACGAAGCCGGAGTAGAAGTCCACGTTGGCGCACATGATCTTGTCGCTCCCCTTGACCTGGGCGAAGACTTCAGGTGCCAGACGCTCGATGGCAGTGTAGAGATTCAGCTCCTTCTCGAGTCCCTTCTCGGCGGCCAGGAGTTCGGCTTTGCGCTTGAGGAGGATCGTGCGTGGATCGGAGAGGGTATAGACCGCGTGTCCGATGCCGTAGATGAGGCCCGAACCATCCCCGGCCTCCCGGCGCAGGATCTGTCCAAGGTAGGCCGCGATCTCGTCATCGTCCGTCCAGTCCTGAACCCCCTGGCGGATGCCGTCCATCATGTCCATGACCTTATGGGCTGCGCCGCCATGCTGGGGACCCTTGAGGGAGCCGATGGCCGCGGCGATGGCTGAGTAGGTATCGGTACCGGTGGAGGTCACCACGTGGGCCACGAAGGTGGAGTTGTTCCCCCCGCCATGTTCCGCGTGCAGCACCAGGGCCAGGTCCAGCATCTCCGCCTCCAGTCGCGAATATTGGCTGTCCGCCCGGATCATGTGGAGGATGTTCTCGGCGATGCCCAGTTCCTTGATGGGCGGGTGCAGGAAGAGACTGCGCTTGGCGTGGTAGTGGTTTTTGGCCTGATAGCCGTAGGCTGCCATGGTCGGCATGCGGGCGATGAGTTCGATGCACTGGCGCAGCACGTTGCGGGGGCTGAGGTCGTCAGGGTTGGGGTCGAAGGAATAGGAGACCAGGACGCTGCGGGCCAGCTTATTCATGATGTCCTGACTGGGCGCCTTGAGGATCATGTCCTCGGTGAAACCCTTCGGGAGGGTGCGCAGCTCGCCCAGGAGCGCTTTGAAGTCCTCCAGTTGCCCCTGGTCCGGCAAATCTCCCACCAGGAGGAGGTAGCAGCACTCCTCAAAACCGAGGCGACCCTCACCCTGGAATCCGTTCACCAGGTCATTGATCTCGATGCCGCGGTAGAAGAGCTTGCCCTCCACCGGCACCTTCTCTTCTTCGTCGAAGATGTAAGCCCGGACGTCCCCGATCTCGGTGAGACCCACGAGGACGCCGGTGCCCGCCTCGTCCCGCAATCCCCGCATCACCCGGTATTTCGAGTAGAGATCAGGGTCAATACGGTCGTTCTTTTCCAGGAGGTCGCCAAGCTGGTCGATCAATGCGTGCATGTCCATGGCCGGGCGGAGCAAGAATTGGTCCATTCCGTAGATGCAGGAATTTCGGCAATTTTCGGTAATCGGGTGCCTCTGCTTGTCTTCAAATTTGTAGGAATCCATCTCGGGGATACAAAAATGTGGGCGCCCACGCATCTGGGCTGGCCCGGGTGCGTCACAGGCCCCACTCTGGGAGCGTCAGACCTTTGGAGGCCAACATGCTCAGGGCAACGGGGGTACAAAGGCTAGTGGAATGCGTGCCCAACTTCTCCGAGGGCAGGGATTCGGCCAAGATCCGCCTGATCACGGAGGCCATCGAGTCTGTTGGGGGCATCCAGCTGCTCGGCGTGGATTCCGGGGCTGATGCCAACCGGACGGTGGTGACCTTCCTGGGGGAGCCCGAACAGGTGCTGGAGGCGGCCTTTCGCGGGGTCATGCGTGCTGCCGAGATCATCGACATGCGGGATCAGATCGGCAGCCACCCCCGGCTGGGGGCCTGCGATGTCTGCCCCTTCGTTCCCATTGAGGGCGTGACCCTGGAAGAATGCGCCGAGTTGGCGAGGCGTCTGGGGAGGCGGGTCGGGGCCGACCTGGGCATTCCGGTCTACCTGTACGAGGAGGCGGCAACCCGCCCTGAACGAAGGAATCTGGCCTTCATCCGCCGAGGGGAATATGAAGGCCTGGCTGCCAAGCTGTTGCTGCCGGAATGGGCGCCTGACTTCGGGCCCGCCACCTTTGTCCCATCCTTCGGGGCCCTCACTACCGGTGCCCGGGAGTTCCTCATCGCCTACAACATCAACCTCGATAGCCGGGACAAGGCCCAGGCGGCGGACATCGCCTTCGAGCTGAGGGAGCGGGGCAGGGTGGCCCGCCGGGGGCAGAAGACCGCCTTCTATCTCAGTGGGCAGGAGCTGGTCTACGGCCCGGGCTGCCTCCCCTGTGGCAACTGCGACTTCGATGCGCCAAGCCTTGAGGCCCTGGAGGATCATTGCCGGGAAACGCATGGCTACGAACTGCGGGAACTCCTGCTTCTCAACGATATCGATCCATCCCTGGGGCTGGCGGGGCAGAAGGTCTACCGTGCGGGCCTCTTCCGGGAATGCCGGGCCATCGGGTGGTACGTGGAGGCCTACGGGCGCGCCCAGATCTCCATCAATCTCACCCGGCCCCTGGTCACCCCTCCCCACCGCGTCCTGGAGGCGGCCCGGGCGCTGGCTGGGCAACGGGGGCTCAAGGTGACGGGTTCGGAGATTGTGGGGCTCATGCCCTTCCATGCCCTCTTTGAGGCCGGTCAGTTCTACCTTTCTCGGGATGGCCGTTCCCCCCATGTCCCGGTGCGGGATGTCCTGGAATACGCCGTGAAGGCCATGGGGCTCCGGGATGTCACGCCCTTTGATGTGGATAAGAAGGTGCTCGGCCTTCCGCGGGTTTTCGAGGAAGGCCCCACGGCCATGAAGGTGGCGGATTTCGTGACGGAGCTGAGTCGGCACAACCCGACCCCCGGAGGAGGGGCCGCCGCGGCCCTCGCCGGGGCCCAGGGGGCCGCCCTGGCGGCCATGGTGGCCAACCTCACTCAGTCCAAACCCCATGCCCCGGAATACTCCGAGGCCCTGCTCAAGGCTGCGGAGAAGGCCCATGGTGCCATGGACACCCTGCTGCATGCGGTGGATGAGGACACGGAAGCCTACCGGTCCTATCTCAAAGCGAAGCGGATGCCCAAAGAGACTCCGGACCAACGGGGACTTCGGGACAGTCTCATCGCTCAGGGGCTGCAGGCGGCCATCGATGTGCCTCTGCGCACCGCCCGAGCGAGTTTCGAGGCCATGGAGTCCGCGGCAACCGCCATCCATTGCGGGCATCCGGCAGCCATCACCGACGCGCTCGTGGGCCTACAGATGGCCTATGGTGGCGTGCGTGGTGGCCTATGGAACGCCCTCACCAACCTCCGGGAGGTACCGGATCTCACCGCTCGCGAGGAAAGCACCCGGCATTGTCGGGAGATGCTGGAGCGGGCCAAGGTCTTGCTGGAAGTTGCCTTGGCGGAAGGCCATCAGCGCCTGGACGAACAGCTGGGTTAAAGTCCTTCCAGGGTGGGTCTTCCCACCATGGCTTCCCAGGGTTCCATCACAAAGGCCCGCCCCTTGGCCCTGGGGTGGGGGAGATCCAGGGTGAGTTCGGGGCCCAGGCAGGCCAGGTCCTGGGGGCTGGGCCAGTGCCAGTGGCCGCTCAGACCTTCCGCTGCGATGAGATCCAGGTCCAGGGGGCGGGGAGCATTGCGGACCCCATCCCTTTGCCTCCCTAGCCGGATCTCCCGGCGCAGCAGCTCCTCCAGTAATTCTGGGAGCGGCAGCTTGCTTTCCAGCAAGGCCACGGTATTGACGTACGCCGGACCCGTGCCGGATTCGTCCGGGGTCTCCATCACCAGGGGGGAGGGCGTGAGGGGGCCCAGCTCCCGGAGCAGTTCCAGGCCCGCCTCCAGGTTGGCCCTGCGGTCCCCCAGGTTGGAGCCCAGGGCCACGAGCACCCGCATCAGGCGGGTCGCTTGCCGTGTTCCACGGCCACCAGGGTGCGGATGCCGCCCCGGATGAGGAAGTCGCCGTCCACCCGCAGCCAGATGGGGTTGAGGGCGCTCACCAGATCGTCGGCAATCTGGTTGGTCACGGCCTCATGGAAGGCGCCTTCGTTGCGGAAGCTCCAGAGGTAGAGCTTGAGGCTCTTGCTCTCCACGCAGAGCTGGTCAGGCATATAGGTGATCTTGAGCTTGGCGAAGTCCGGCTGGCCCGTCATGGGGCAGAGGCAGGTGAACTCCTCCGTCTCGAAGACGATCTCGAAGGGGCGGCCGGGCCGGGGGCTGGCAAAGGTTTCCAGCTGCCTCGAGGGGGCCGTGACGGCCCGCTTGGGGAGGGTTTTCAGGG
>JAFNAB010000124.1 GCA_017859955.1 Holophagaceae bacterium | reverse complement strand
TTAGTCGGCCCTGAACAACCCCTTGTGGTGATTTAGGAGGGCATCAGGGCTGGTTGGGAGAGACTGAGAGTCTCCAACTGGGCAAGGAGAGCTTCCAGGGCCTTCCTGGCATGGCCTGTAAGCAGGTACAAAAGCGCCCTAAGGCGGGCCAGGATCTTCCTCAGATTGTGTCCGGCCCCACAAAGCAGGGCGTTGGCGGCATCTCCCAGCACTCCCTTGAGGAAGTTCCGCCCGAGCAGGCCCTCGGATTTCATGTGGCCGATCTCCGGCTCGATGGCTGATCGTCGCCGCAGGTCACGCTTCAGGCGGTAGGGGAGCTTTCGGGTTCCGCTGATCAGCACCCGGCTCTTCTCGGGCTCTACGCCGTGGCCTTTGTATCCCTTGTCCACGAAGGTCTGCTTGGGCAGCTTGCCCACCAGGCGTGCCACTTGGTCGAGTTGCCCGTCCAGGGTGTGTCCGTCAAAGGGGTTCCCTGGACAGCTCTGGATGCCCACCACGAAGCCTTCCTTGTGGGTCACAGCCAAGCTGATCTTCACGCCGAACTCGTAGGGACGATGGGCCTTCCCCTTGCCAATGCACTCTGTCTCCGAGGCATGCAGGCTGTAGACCTTGTGTTTGGTCTTCCGCTTCTGCTCCAGGGCAAGCTCAGCCAGGATCATCGTTCCTTTGTGGGTCTCGAAGGCCTCTGGAGGAGCATGGCTGCATGGATCTTCCGATACAGCCGGGCGTCCGTGGGGTGCTGGACTGCCTTGGGCTGGACCGTGGTGTCCACGATGACCTTCTCGAAGCTGCGCTCGGTGATGGTCTTCGTCCGCTTCCCGGCCTCGATGGTGATCTGGAGCAACCTCTCCATGCCTGCCTCGCCGATTCGCTTGCGCCATCGAGTCATCTGGCTGGGATGGATGGGAAGCTGGTGCTGGAAATACTCCTCCCCGCAGAAGAACTGCCAGTAGGGGTTCAGCACCCACTGGGCCACCACCTGTTCGTCCGAAACCCCGTAGGTGTGCTTGAGGAGATGAAGGCCAGCCATCAGGCGGATGGGAACGCCGGGCCTGCCGTTGTCGGCGCAATAGAGGGCACCGAATTCCTGCTCCAGTGCCGACCAGTCCAGGACCTGGGCCAGCCGGTAGAGCTCCTGGCTCTGGTCCAGCACCATCTCCAGGCTCCATCCAATCATGGGCTGCGCTTGGGTCTTCGGCTTTGAGATTGGCTTCATCGGTACACCGGATTCTGAAGGGTTCTGGCCTACTTTCTGGTGTACCAGATATGCGATAGGTTCCCGCAAATCCTCATCAAATCTGGATTTCTAGGGTTTTTCAGGGCCGACTTTTTAACCATCGATAGAGAACCGGGTGACAATATGCGGCCGCCGATTCCCATCAGCCAGACGCGAAAGGACGAACTCCTCGCTTTCAGCAAAGCCAACTGGACAGGCTTCGAATTCCAGCGCTTCCTCTGCGTGTGGTTGCGGGTGGAAAGGGCCCAGACACCGGACCAGATCGCCAAGACACTCGGGTGGCATGTCCACACCGTTCGGGCAACCCAGCAGGAATTCATTCGTCATGGCGTCGAAGCAATCATAGAAAAGCCCCGCGGGGGTCGCCATCACGCGGCAATGACCTTGGAAGAAGAAGCGGAGTTCCTGGACGACTTCGCTTCAAAAGCCGGTGAAGGCACCCCCCTCGTAACCCAGGCTCTCCGCCAGGCCCTGGAAGCAAGGCTTGGGCGCAGCGTGGCCAAGTCAACGGTATATTCCCTCCTGGCCCGGCACGGTTGGCGCAAGGTCGTCCCTCGCCGTTCCCCTAGCAGGCTGCACCCAGAGGATGCGAGGAACTTCTAGAAGCAGGAAAGGGGGCCCTTGCATGCATGGATATCAACGAAACTTAGGCAGTGACCTTCCTAGCCGCAAAGGTAGGGCGTTTGAGGAACAGGGAGACCAGGGCCCCGATCACCACCACCGCAATGGCGATGCAGAAGGAAACCACATAGCGTCCGGTATGGTGGAGGGCCAGGGAACCCAGGAGGATGGCCGGGATGCCCCCGGAGAAGGCCAGAGCAAAGAAGAGTCCGGTAAGGCGCCCGATGACCCGGGCAGGGTAATGCAGGGAGATGAAGGCCACGGAAGTGGGCATACCCCAGGCAGCGAAGAAACCGGTGCAGAAGAGGACTGTGCTCAGGGGGCCCTTGGCACCGCTAATGGCGGGGCTAAGGAGGGAGGCCGTGAAGACGCCCATCATGAGAAGCCCGACAAACAGGGTGATCCGGGCGCTTTGCCGGAAGAGCTTCTCAAAGAGGAAGCCCACAGCCAGGGCACCCACCATGAAGGCCACCTGGAAGAGAGTCATCAGCTTGCCAGCGGCCACAGGGCCCAATCCCAGCCCCATGGGGGCATTGAGCGCCAGGAAGCCAGGGGTCATGTCGTTGAAGGCGGAGAAGAACCATGAGGCCGTGAAACCCGCGAAGATGATCAGCCAGGTGATGGGCATGGCCAGGACGGACTTGAATTCAGATTGATCACCCGCGCCCAGGATCTCATGCTCCTCCTCGGGCGCCTTGGGGCCGAAGAGGACCACCACCCACAGAACGAGGGCGATGATGGGCGTCACGGTCATGCGTGGCATCACGGTCAGCCAGTTCTGGGTTTGAACGAAGGCAGCGGGGGCCGTAATGAAGCCGATGGCCACGCCGACCGAAACCGTGAGGGCCTGGATCCCGGCCACAAAACCCCGCTCCTTCGGCAGAAACCAGGTATGGGCCAGTTTGGCGACGGTCCCCATCACCGGACCACAGCCAAAGGCATGACAGATGCGAAGGAAAAGGACCATGCCAACGCTCGTCCCCGCGAAGGGAAAGAGGAGGGTGGGGACGATCAACAGAATACAGCCTGTGATCATCATGGCATTCGCACCGTAGCGGTCCACAAGGAAGCCTGCCAGCAGTGAGGATACCACGGCGACAATGTTCCAGGTCGCCATGACCATGGCGGTGGCTGCACCGGGCGTGATGCCCAGGTCGTGGGAGATCGCGCCCACCAGGGGAGCCGGAGCAATCATCACCACGGACTGCGCAATGGTGGCTGCCGCTATGGCAAGCAGCACAAACCATCGAAAGGCTGGATAACTTTGGTTTTTGTTCATCCCGGTTCCACCTATGAAGTATTCAATTTAATTAAGGGAGGACGAGTTCAGCATCCAGGCCTAACGGAGCCTGGACGCTGAATCACCCAACTAATGGCTACCTTCCAGCCGGGAGACTGGCCTGGAGGAAGGTTTTGTATCCAGCCATCCGATCGGCGTACTTCGCCGATTTCTTGGCCTCTGCCAGGGCACCTTCATTTTTCTTGATGTCGTCCACGTGGATCAGCTTGCCCGACAGGGTGTCGTGGGCATGCTTCAACTGTTCCTCGGGGAACTCGAACTTGATCTTGCCATCCACGACCTTGATCTCGCCGACGATGCCGCAGACTTCGCAGACAGCCTTGGCCGCCTCGTTCTCCAAGTAGAAATTCCGGGAATTGCAGTGAGGGCAGACGCCGGGGTCACCCATGAACTTGGCATTGGCAGGGTCCTTAAGGGCCTTGACCATGTTCACGCCCACCTGGTGGCACTCCTGAACCTTTTCGTCTTCGGTAACGATACCCTTGGACCACATGAATACCTTGTCGTCGATGGTCTTCCACATGGGAACCAGAGCAAAGAGCCGCATGTCAGCGGAGACCCGGGTGGCCCAGTCACTGCCGCCGATGGACATGAAGGAGAGGAACTTGTCGTCGCGGAAAAGGCGAGCATCAGGTCCCTCGTTCCCGGTCTTCTGGCTGATCATCCTGCAGACCGTCAGCATGCCCCGATCATGGCTGGGGCCGGCAAAGCGATCCTGGATGATCTTGAAAACAGCCGGAGCTCCCTTTTCGAAGATCGGCATGGCGAAGATGACCCCGTCCGCTTCCAGAATCTTTTCATCCAGCCAGGGAAAGTCGTCCTTGATGATGCACTGGGGATTCTTGCCCTGCATGATCTTGCCCACACAGGCGACACAACCGTTGCAGGGTTTCAGATCCAGATCCAGCAGGCGGATAAACTCGACCTCCGCCCCCATCTCTTTGGCCGCCTTTAGGGCCTCTCGACACATGGCGTCATTGTTCCCGTTCTTTCCGCCGCCTGAAATCCCTATAATTTTCATACCCTTCTCCTATTGCAACAAATGCGCTTCATCAAAACTCCCGATATGGGTGCAACCCGGACCGTTGCGACGGCCTATGGACGCTCACGGTAGCAATTGGTCTGGTGAGGCTCAGAAGAGGCGAGGCTGGGCAGGAAGCACTGCCAGTCCGCATAACTGGCCTTGGCCTCGCAGCTGTCGGGATCCATGATCGCGGGACGGGTGGTGGCCTCCTTGGTCACGAAATCGAAGGCAACCCGCTCGGTCAAATAGATGGAATGGCTGGCTTCAACCGAGACAAAATTCCGGTAGCTATCCAGCAGCACCTTGCGAATTTCAGGATCCTGGCCGAAGGCGATGGCCTCGTCGAGGCTATCGAACCAGAACTCCTCCAGACCAGCGTATTGATCGACACCACCCTTCTCGAAGAGGGTGCCCTTGAACTGAGCAGGATCGAGGCCCAGCTGTCGATCGATCTCATATTTCCGGAGGCCACGGTCCTTTAGGAGTTCCACTACCTTGGGAGCATGGACGTTGGCCAGGTACTCCGAGAACTGGGGCACGGACATGTTCAGGTGCGGCTTGAGATTGTGGATCAGTTTGACGCCCCCGGACTTGAAGTCGGGGCGTTCATAGATGCAGGTGCCATTCAGGAGATGCAATTCCATGGCGGAATCGCTGAAGGAATGGGGGTGCAGGCGCCCCCGGTAGTCTGCGCTTCCAACAGCTACCGGAATCCGGTCCAGGCCCTTAATCCAATGCTCAGCAAAGCTCTGCCACCCCATGGAGTGCAGGGGCAGAAGGCGTGCCTCGGCGGGAATCAGGGAAGGATCGATGGCGAAATGCTGAACGTAGCGCTCGAAGGATTCCATCGTCGACTTGTTGGTCAACATGAGGGCGACGTGAATGACAGCCCACTCCCAATAGAATCGCTCGGTGGTGAGTTGGGGATGACGCCGACTGGTAATGTTCCACTTGATCATGAAAACTCCTGTTTGTGTGGGTTATGCAGTCATTGTGCAGATAACCAACCCTTGCATAGGTATAAAATCCACCAAACTGGGCCATATGTGACTTTTGATGCAAATAAAACAAAATAATCGAATCGCCAAACTTAAAAATTACGATCGCCATCCATGGCTGAGTGAATTAGGCAGCTGGCGCGAAGCACACCAGCATCACCTTTCCGAGACAGGGGTGTCCGAAACCGGGTTCCCAGGCAATGCCAGCTATTTTTTGGGGAGGGGACTTGACAGGCTAGAATATCGCAACCATCATGGTTACGGATAAGACATCCCATGAACAACAACACCCGCTTCACCGTCGCCATTCACATCCTCACCCTCCTCGCCTACTGCGGGCCCGAGCCCCTGACCTCGGAGTTCATCGCGGGCAGTGTCAACACCAACCCGGTGGTCATCCGCCGCATCCTGGCCAACCTGCGCCAGGCGGGTCTGGTGTCCTCCCAGGGGGGCCCCGGCGGGGGCTGGCAGCTCCTCAAGGCACCCGAGACCGTCACCCTGCGCCAGGTATTCCTGGCCATGGAAGAGACCTCGATCTTCCCCCTCCACAGTTCCGATCCCAACCCCCTCTGCCCCGTGGGTCGCACCATCCAGCAGGCATTGATGCGACGTTTCCAGTCAGCCCAGGTGGCCCTGGAACAGGATCTGGATCGCACCACCATCGCCCAGCTTGTCCAGAACGTCAGCGAGGACTGCTGACTTTTTTTCGACCATTTCGTAACCGTTTTGGTTGCGATTCATCTCAAATCCCATAAGGAGAACCACCATGATCCTCGTCACCGGCGCTTCCGGCCAACTCGGCCACCTCGTCATCCAGAACCTGCTGAAGCAGGTCCCAGCCACCCAGATCGCCGCCCTAGTGCGCACCCCCGCCAAGGCCCAGGACCTGGCCGCCCTCGGCGTGGAACTGCGCCAGGGCGATTATGAGCAGCCCGAGACCCTCGACAGGGCCCTTCAGGGCATCGAGAAAGTGCTCCTGATCTCCTCCAGCGAGGTCGGCAAGCGCTACCCCCAGCACGTGACCCTCATTGACGCCGCCAGGCGCGCCGGGGTGAAGCTCCTGGCCTACACCAGCCTCCTGCGGGCCGACAGCTCCCCCCTGCCCCTGGCCGCCGAGCACAAGGCCACGGAGGAGTATTTGAAGACCGCCGGTGTGCCCTACGTCCTGCTGCGCAACGGCTGGTACACCGAGAACTACACCGCCAGCGTTCCCGCCGCCCTCCAGCTCGGAGCCGTCTACGGTGCCGCCGGGGATGGCCGCATCGCCTCCGCTGCCCGGGCCGACTACGCCGCCGCCGCCGCCCAGGTCCTCGTCCTGCCGGACCAGGCAGGCAAGGTCTACGAACTGGCCGGGGACACGGCCTACACCCTGACGGAGCTGGCCGCCGAGATTGCCAGGCAGACCGGCAAGGCCATCACCTACCAGAACATCCCGGAGGCGGCCTACCAGCAGGCCCTGGTGGGGGCCGGCCTGCCCGAGGGCCTGGCCACCCTGCTGGCGGAGTCGGACACCGGAGCCTCCAAGGGCGGTCTCTTCGATGAGGGCAAAGTCCTGAGTGGCCTCATCGGCCGTCCCACGACGCCCCTAGCAACCCTGGTCACCGCAGCCCTCCAGGGCTGATCCCCAAGGCCCCCATGGCATGCTGAAGGCCTGCCTTGGGGGCCCCTTGTCTTTCCGCAGCCAACCCTTCCGCCGCGCCGTCCAGATCGCCCTGCTTCTGCTCTGCCTCTGGATCGGGGTGGAGTTCCTCCTTTTCATGCGCTGGGGGATGAGCGGCGGGGCGGCCTTGTACGTGCCCCGCCCACCCGGGGCTGAAGGCTTCCTCCCCATCAGCGCCCTCATGAGTCTGCGGCAGTGGATCGAGACGGGGCACCTGACGAGCATCCATCCGGCGGGACTCTTAATCCTCATCGCCATCCTGGCCATCAGCCTCCTGCTGAAGAAGGGCTTTTGCGGCTGGCTATGCCCCGTGGGCACCCTGAGCGAGGCCCTCTGGGAGTTGGGCCGCAGGCTCTTCGGGCGCAACCTCAGCCTGCCCCGCTGGATCGACTGGCCCCTGCGGATGCTGAAATATCTGCTCCTGGCCCTTTTCCTCCTGGCCATCTTCAGCATGGATGCAGGAAGCTTGGACGCCTTCCTGGCCAGCCCCTACAACCGCATGGCCGACCTGAAGATGTACCTCTTCTTCGCCCGCATCAGCGGCCTGGCCCTTGGGGTGATCCTGGTCCTGGCCCTGCTTTCGGTCATGGTGCAGAACTTCTGGTGCCGCTACCTTTGCCCCTACGGCGCCCTCCTGGGGGTGCTGAGCCTGGCCAGCCCCCTGAAGGTGCGGCGCGAGAAGCGGACCTGCATCGACTGCGGGCGCTGCACCCGGGCCTGCCCCTCCCGGATCCAGGTCCATGCCGCCAACCGGGTCCACAGCGACGAGTGCATGGCCTGCCTGCGATGCGTGGATGCCTGCCCCGTGAAGGAGACCCTGGCCATGGAGGCCCCCGGGCGGGCCAGAATTCACGGCATCCACTTCGGCGCCCTGGTGCTGGGCCTCTTCGTCCTGGTCTGCGGTCTGGCCATGGCCACGGGGCACTGGCGGAACGGAATCAGCCAGGAGGAGTATCTCCGCCGCATCCCCGAGCTGGATTCGCCTCTTTATCAGCACAACCGGGGGCAGGCGCCGAGGGAATGAGGAGCCCTCGGCGCCTGGATGCGGAAACCCTCAAACAACGGCCCGCCTGGTACAGCAGGAGCTCACACAACCGCCGCGCTGCCGCCGTCCGGATAGATGATCTGCCCGGTGACAAACGCCGAAGCGTCGGATGCCAGGAAGACCGCAGGCCCGATGTTGTCCTCTGGCAGCCCGATCCGGCCCATGGGGATGTTCCGGAGTATGTTGGGCTTGAGTTCGGGGTTCGCCGCGAAGACAGAGGCCATCATCGGCGTATCCGTGATGACCGGGCCGATGGCATTCACATTGACATTGAACTTCGCCCACTCAGAGGCGAGGCTCTTGGTCAGCATGTCTACGGCACCTTTCGTCGTGGAGTAGGCGGTGTTCCCGCCCCCGCCGATGACCGCCCGGATGCCGCGGATGGAGGTCACATTGATGATCTTCCCGTACCTGTGCTCCACCATGGCGCGCCCGAACTCCCGGCAGGCGATCATCATGCCTGTGACGTTGGTGGAGACCATGGATTCCCATTCGTCCACGGGCAGGTCGAAGGTCGAGTATTTCTTGTTGTAGCCCTGGGAATTGACGAGGATCTGCACGAACCCCATCTCCTGGGCGGCCCTCTCAGCCAGGGCGGCGATGCTCTCCTCCCTGGAGGCATCCACCTGGAGACAGAGGACCTTCTTTCCGATCTCCTGTTCGATCTTGTCGGCGGCGGCCTGCAGGGTTTCCAGGGTGCGGCTGGCGATGGCCACCTTGGCACCATAGAAAGCGAGCCCCTTGGCGATCTCCAGACCAATGCCGCCCCCCCCACCGATGACGACAGCGTTCTTTCCCTCAAGTGAAAAAATATTTTTCATCTCACACCTCAACTTATATCGTTGAACCGCGTTGCAATGCCCGGCAGCCGCCTAGCTGTTGGGATAGTTGACGATCACCAGCATGGTGGCGGGCAGATTGCCCTCATTCACCAGGGTCCGCCCCTCTCCCGATCCGATGTGGATGGAGTCCGTTGGCCCCAGGACGAAGGTCTCAGCCTTGTCCTTGCTGTAGACCGTAACCTCGCCACTGAGGACGAAATAGACTTTCTCCACGGGAGACTCGTCGTATTCCGCGCCCCCCTTGGGGAGGAAATGGGACATGCCCACCCAGAATTTCGTGATGCCGGACTCATCCTTCCCATGAAGGCGAAGCGCGGACATGTTGAAGTGCTTGGGCGCCTCGTAGGGCTGACAGTTCTTGACTTCCCGTTTGATCATAGATGCCTCCATGCGCCGAATGGCGGGGACAGTGGGGTTCACTTGCCGTAGATGACCTTGATGAGGTACTCGGACAGCTCTCGCTTGCAGGTGGCCATGGATTCAGGGGTCCACTCCCGCCAACCCTTGCCGTTCGACTTGAAGCCGAGCTCGCCTTTGGCGACCTTCTCCTGGAGCAGGGGAGATGGCTCGGTGGAGTTCTCGAGATGCTTGAGGATGTAGCTGTGGATCTGGAGTGTAAGATCCAGCCCCGCGAGGTCCGAGTTCTCCATGGGCGCGAGCTGGGGGAGTCGCATCCCGAAGCTGGTCTTGATGGCCTCATCCACCGTTGCGGCATCAGCGATGCCCCGCTCCACGATGGAGATCGCCTCGCGCCACAAGGCATGCTGGAGACGGTTGGCGACGAAACCCGGCACATCCTTGTTCACGCGGATCGGGCGCTTCCCGACCTGACGGAGCAGCTCCATGGTGTAGTCCATGGTGGCTTCGGAGGTCTCGGCGGCCTTGACCACCTCCACCAGGGGAATCAGGTAGGGCGGATTCCAGAAGTGGGCTCCAACCACCCGGTCCCTCCGGCTGGTCTTGGCCGCAATCTCCGTCGGGCTCATGACCGAGGTGTTGGTGGCGTAAACCGTATCGGGGCGCGTCAGCGGCTCCAGGTCCCGGAACAGGTTCTGCTTGATCTCCATATCCTCGGCGACACATTCGACGATGAAGTCCGTCTGGCGCACCGCATCCGCCAAGTTGTTGGTGGGGGTGATCCGGGATTTGATCGAGGCGACCTCGTTCGCCGAGAAAACCCCTTTGTCGACCAGAGGCCTGAGATTGGTCTCGACACGCTCAAAGATCTCCGAAGGCGGAGTGGCCCGGCTGAATATCTGGACCTGGCAGTTCTTGGAGTAGGCAAAGGCCTGGGCCAGCCCACAACCCATCAGGCCAGACCCGATGATGGCAATTTGGTTGAATTCTTTCATGTCGGTTCCCAAGAGAACTGCGGCTTAGCTGCGCGTGGGGATGCCGAGGATCTGGCGAGCCTCGTCGGGGGTGGCGACTTCCTTGCCGAGGGCCTCGATGATCTTCTTGGTGCGCTCGACGAACTCGGCATTGGACTTGGCCAGCACACCCTTGGACAGGAAGATGTTGTCTTCCATGCCGATGCGGACGTGGCCGCCCAGGGCGATGGAAGCGGCGATGATGGGCAGGTGCATCTGGCCGATGCCG
>JAFNAB010000123.1 GCA_017859955.1 Holophagaceae bacterium | reverse complement strand
GGCCTGGGGCAGGGTGCCGGGAGCCGGCAGTTCCGCCCGCTGGAGGAGGAAGTCCATCCCCATGATTTTGCCCTGGTGGCGCAATTCGCCCCGGGTCGGGGAGATCCAGACCTCCACCTCGCTGGTGATGGGGCCTTCCTGGCTCCTGCCCTTGAATCGCACGGCATCTGAGAAGCCCGGCAGGGGGGAGGGTCCCTTGCATTCAAGCTCCAGGCTTGAGGGTTGCTGCATGGGAATGACGTAGCCCCTCAGGAACAAGGGGCTTCGGGATGCGGCGGCTGCCCTCATCAGGGCATCCGCATCCTCCGGCCAGAGCAAGGTCTGTTCGGGAAGCTGGATGGCCTGGGAGGGCATCCCCTTGGGCTTCAGGTTCAGCTGCCGCGGGCTGCCCGGGGACCAGTCGGCCTCCCCCTCCATGGGCTCCTGGGCCAGTTTGAGGGTCCACTGGACCTGGATCTCCCCGGTGGGGTCCCTCCAGAGGGTCTGACGGACCTCCTGCTCCACCACCAAGCCCAGGCGCTCCAGGCGGAGCCACTCCCGGGTTTCCAGACGGCGACGGGGTCCCTCATTGGTGGAGCGCAGCTCCAGGCCGCCGGTCTCCTGTCCCCCGATCCATTGCCGGAAGCGCAACGTTTCCTGGCAACGCCCGGCAACGGAGAGGAGAAGGCTCAGGCAAAGCAAAAGGCGGGGGATGAAGGGCATGGGTCACTCCACCCCCCACTGTATCAGCGGCGCATGCCCCGACCGCCGCGGTGTGAGCCCATTCCGGCTCCGATCTGCCCCATGTCCTGGCAGAGCTTGTCGGCTTCCGCCTGCTGTTCGGGGGTCATGATGGCCCGCTGCTCAAGGCGCATGGCCCGCTGGGCCAGCATGAGGTCCAGCTGGCGCTCCGCCACGGGCTGGTGGAGCTGCTTGAGCTGGGCCGGGGTGCTGGCCGGGTTCAGGCAGGCCTGATGAAAGGCCTTCTGGGCATCCTTCACGGCCTGGCGCTTGGTGTTGAGCTCAACGGCGTGCTTGGCTCGGATGGCCTCGATTTTGGAGCGCTGCTCATCTGTGAGCTTCAGGGTCACGGCCATCTGTCTCCCCATGCGGCCCTCACCGGGGGCACCGCATCCGGGGAAGGGCTGGGCGGCCAGGGGGGCCGTCGCCAGAAGGCCGAGGGTGGCACAGCCTAGAATCATGCTACGAAGGGACATGGAATCCTCCAACGGAAGGGCGGAATTGTTCCGCACACAGGGTTAGAGGGGGGGAGGGGCAACTCGTTTAGGGGCGGTCACGAAAATAATTTGCCGTTCGGGTGGTTCCGTTACGGACGCTTCTCCTCTTCTGGGCCTTCCTTCAGCAGCATCAGGTAGGCCTGGACCGGTGTG
Organism: Holophagaceae bacterium; assembly: GCA_017859955.1. Taxonomy (GTDB): domain Bacteria; phylum Acidobacteriota; class Holophagae; order Holophagales; family Holophagaceae; genus Holophaga. The sequence continues at coordinate 8,481 of JAFNAB010000123.1, read as the reverse complement.
TGGACCAGGCGCCCCGCCTGATTTCCCGCCTCGGGCCCGATGCCGCAATAGAGATCCAGGCGTCCGGGGCCCTGGATGGCGGAACCGGTGTCCTGGGCCAGAACCAGGCGATTCGGATCCTCCGAAGGCAGGCCCGTCAGCAGGATTGGAAGGCCCATGGGGAAGAGGCTCCGGTCGATGGCTACGCTGCGGGTAGGGGTGACCGGGACACCCAGACTTCCCCTGGGGGGGCCCGGGATCTCCTTGAAGAAGACAAAGCGGTTGTTCCGCTGGAGGTAAGTGTCCATGTCCTCGGGGTGGAGCTGGAAGTGATCCCTGAGACTTAGCTTGCCCTCCCGCAGGCACTGCTCCTGGATCTTCTGGTCCCGGCTCATCTCGAAGGCGATGGGGGTGTAGGGATACTGTGTGGCGCCATGGAAGCCGACCGCCACCGTACTCCCGTCCGCCAGCCTGAGTTGGGCGGATCCCTGGACCTGGATCATGTAGGCGTCCCAGCGGTTCTTCAGCCAGAAGAGCTCAAGGCCCTTGAGCTTCCCCCGAGAGGCCATCAGGCCATTGACACCCTCCAGTTCGGCGCGGGTGGGATGGGGCAGGGGCCATCGGTCCAGGTCCTTCGGTCTGGCGTAAAGGGGCCAGGGACAGGCCTCGCTGCGGGTTTTAGAGGCTTCGTAGACCGGCGTGAAGTAGCCCGTTAGCGCCACGGTGCCGCGGTTGTCCTGGCCAGCGAGAGGAATCCATTCGAATTCTGAGATTAATTGTTTATTTAGATTTGCCAGATCCTCGCAGCTTCGCAGCAGACCCTGAAGGCGCTTCAGGGTGCGTCGAACCCGATCCCGGGTGAAGGGTTCTGGGGCATTGGCGTAATCCCTGCCACCTCTGGGACTTTCCAGGTAGCTGAGGCTTTCCGCCAAGGCCAGAGCCAAACGCTCCCGCTCCAGCACATCCCGGAGGGAGGCGTCCGTGGGGACAGCCTTTGCGGGAGGGAGGCAGGGGGGGGCGGTCGCCAGGCCAAAGGCCAGGAACAGGGGCGCGATCATGGCAGCGGCCATGGGCCGGCCCCCTGCCGCAGCACCACGGGCTCGTCGCCGGTGAGATCCAGGATCGTGCTGGACTCTCCGATGGGTTCTCCGCAGTCCACCACCAGGTCCAGGGCGTGTCCCAGTTCCTCCTGGATCTCCCAGGAACTCTGTAGAGGGGGCTCTCCGTAGAGGTTGGCGCTGGTGGTCAGGATGGGCTCCCCGGCCAGCTTGGTGATGGCCCGGCAGAAGGGGTGGGCCGGGATGCGGAGCCCCACGGTCTGCTTGGCCTGAAGGTACCGGGGAACCTCCCGGCTGGCGGGTAGGACGACCGTGTAGGGGCCTGGCAGGAGCTGCTTGAGGAGGCGGAAGGTGCTGGTCTCCAGGTGCCGGGCATAGCGGCAGAGCATCTCCATGTCCGCGCACAGGATGGACATGGGCTTGCGGGGATCCCGGTGCTTGAGGGCCAGGATCCTGTCCACGGCCTTCTTTCGGGAGATGAGGCAGCCCAAGCCGTAGAGGGTATCCGTGGGGTAGGCGATGATGCCGTCCTTTTCGAGGACCTCCAGGATCCTTTCCAGGTGCCGCTGTTGGGGGTTGTCGGGATGCAGGGAGAGGATCACCGCGCCACCTCCTGCCATCGGGCCCGTCCCGGGCTGGGATGCTCCGAGGGGCGCTGGAAGAATCGCTCCGCCAGCTCCGGTGCCAGATGCCCGGGAATGCCGGTCCGGCGGGCATGTTCGGCCAGGAGTGCCATCACGGTCAGGCTGTCCGTGATTTCACCTGAGAGCACCCTGGAGAGGCACTGCCCGAAGGGCTCCCTTCGCAGGGCCAGCTCTTCGTCCTCTTCGGGGGCGTGGCCATCGGGATGCTCCATCAGATCCGTGGCTCGGAAGAGGAAGACTTCCTCATCGGTGCTGGAGTTGCTGGTGTGGAAGAAGGTCAGAGGTTCCCAGACTCCGGCGTCCAGGCCCGCCTCCTCCCGGAGTTCCCGCCGCATGGCCTCGAAGGGGCTCTCTCCCATGTCTCCGCCACCCTCCGGAAGTTCCCAGGAGTAGCGTTCCAGGGGGTACCGCCACTGTCCCACCAGCACCACCCGGTCCTCCTCATCCAGCGCCAGGACCCCGCAGGCGGTGCGATGGAAACCGCACACGGCGTAGCGCCCCTCAGCTCCCCGGCGGTGGGTGAATCGGTCCTCCCGGATGCGGATCCAGGGTGAGTCGTAGACCATCCTTCGGTCAAGGACCGCGTAGGGATTGGGTTCGCGGGGAATGGGAAGGGGCTCAGGCATGTACCAGCACCAATCAAAGGCCGCTTTCGTGAAGCTGTGCGGTTCTTCCAGCATAGTGGGCCCTTCGAGGAAGGGATAGGCGGGGGCTGATTCGCCATTCCATCGATTTCCGGGGTAGCCAGCTCTATGGGTTTCCTTTCTCACCTGTCTGGTGGATAATACGGTACAAAAGAACCGCATGGTGGTACTAATGGTTGGCTCATGAGGGCCTGTTCAATTCTGGAGAATAATATGGTTATAGGCGTCAATGTGCGCAATAAGGTTGTGTCTGCCTGTCTGATCCCCGTGCTGGGATCCCTCGTTATCACGGTGGCTTCCCTGACTGGGACTGGCGGCGCGTCCGCCAAGCTGACCATCCTGGTCGTCTTCCTGGTGACCGCAGCTCTGGGAGCCTGGGCGGCCTTCCGTCTGGGACAGAGGCTGCAGGACTCGGTCTTGGCCATCGGGAAGCGTGCTGAGGCCTTTGCCGAGGGTGATCTTTCCAGCGTGTGCCACCTGGATGACAAGGATGAACTGCAGGCCATCGCCACCCCGCTCAACCGGGCGATTGCCAAGCTCCAGGAGGATTCCATGGGGATCCGTCAGATCTGCGAGCGGGTGGCCTCGACCGCCACAGAGCTCTCCGCCACCATGAGCCAGATCGAAGGGGCCACCCGGGAGATCAGTCGTGGCGCCGATGACCAGCGGGTGGAGGTGGAGAGTTCCGCCGAGACGATCCGGAACATCAAGGACTTCCTGGAAAAGGTCCACGCGGGGCAGACCTCGGATATGGCCATGCTGAACAAGATGATCGAAGTCGGCAGCGCCAGTGTGCAGAATGTGGATGCCTCCATCCGGGCGATGGAGGCCATTCGGGACAGCTCCTCCAAGGTCGAGGCGATCACCACCGTCATCACGGAGATCGCCAATCAGACCAACCTGCTGAGCCTCAATGCGGCCATCGAGGCCGCCAAGGCCCTGGAATACGGCAAGGGCTTCGCCGTGGTGGCCGAGGAGGTCCGGAAGCTGGCGGAGCGATCTGCCAAGGCTGCGGGCGAGATCTCCCAGCTCATCCAGGAGAGTGGGGCCCGGGTGGAGAAGGGCGCGGAATCGGTCCTGATCGTCCAGGGCGGGCTCGGTGAGCTGGTGGGCGGAACCCGGACCATCGCCGACGGCTGCAGGGCATCCCTGGTGGGTGTGCGGAGCCAGGGGGACGAGAGCGGGCACCTGGCGGGCCGCATGAAGAAAACCCTGCGGATCACCGAGGGCAATGCTTCAGCCACCCACCAGCTCTCGGCTGCCGTCACGGAAAGCGTCCGCACCATCGATGACCTGGCCCGGATGGCCCATGAGTTGAACGCGATCTCAGGGCGGCTCAGCATGGCTTAGGGCCGGATCGTTCTGACCTAAACGAAAAACGCCCGCGGTTGCGGGCGTTTTTCGTTTAGTGCGGTAAAGACTAACGGCGCAGGCCGAGCTTCTCGATGAGGGAAGCGTAGCGGGTCTTGTCCTTGCGCTTCAGGTAGTCCAGCAGGCTGCGGCGCTGGCCGACCATGATCAGGAGGCCGCGACGGCTGTGGTAGTCCTTGGTGTGGGTCTTGAAGTGCTCGGTCAGGTCGTTGATGCGCTTGGTCAGCAGGGCAACCTGGACTTCGGGGGAACCGGTGTCGGTGGCGTGCTGCTTGAAGTCTTCGATGATGATCGTCTTCTGATCGGTGGTCAGGGCCATGGTGGGCTCCTTTTCGGGGTTCATCCCGTCACCCATCCCGCAGTCCCGTGCCGCGAAGAGGGTCGAGTCCGGAGAGGGCCGGACGCCCATGCAAGTCAAAAACCGGCACCTAGGGTGCCGGTTTAGGTGGTGCGGATAGAGGGACTCGAACCCCCACGACCGTAAGGCCACTAGCACCTGAAGCTAGCGCGTCTACCAATTCCGCCATATCCGCTAAGATCTCGCTGTGTCCCGCAAGACTGATCAGCGCGAAACCAAATCGTATCGCGGGTTGCGGGTCAGGGCAAGTACGAATTTTCGAGTCGGGTCGGGCAGGGAGGAAATTATCTAGTTGCAAATGAGAATGAGTCTCAATAAACTCGAATGACGCCGCCGGTTTCGCCTGGATAATGGCTTGATCTGCAATGAAAAGAGGCTCTTCCATGATTCGCATTCGCTTGCCCCTGCCCCAGGCTCAACCCCTCTTCGACACCATCTGTTCCGGCATCAACAGCCGGCAGGGAGAAACCATGTCCAACAACCTGATCCTCTTCGGTTCAACCCTCGGCGATACCGAACGCATCGCCCGAAGACTGGCCGAACTGCTGCCCGGCGAGACGCGGGTCGCCTCCGTTGCCAATTTCCGGATGGCGAGCCTCCGGGACTTTGACCGGATCATCCTCGGGACCAGCACCTGGGGCTCGGGGGAGCTCCAGGACGACTGGGAGGGCGCTCTGGGTCAGCTGTCCGGACTGGATCTCAGCGGCAAGACCGTGGCGCTCTTCGGCCTGGGGGATGCCAGCGCCTACCCGGAGACCTTCGTGGATGGATTGGGCATCCTTCACGAGGCCGTAGCCCAGGCGGGGGCTCTGCGGATCGGTTATTGGCCCACCGAGGGGTATGCCTTTGAGGCTTCCAGGGCGGTCATTGGGGGGCGATTCGCCGGGCTGGTGCTGGACGAGGCAGGCCAGTCCCATCTGACCGGGGAACGACTGACCCGCTGGGCCCAGGACCTGCAGGCGTCCGCATGACGGTCCTGGCACACCACATCTACGAATACGAAAAAGGCCTCAGGAGCCTCGTCCTCCATACCCTGCCCAGTTCCCAGGCACCCGGAGCCGTGGAGCGTCTGCAGCGCCGTGGCATCTGCTACCACCTGGAGCGGGTCGACGAAAACCGGATGAACCTCTTCCTGGGGGATCCCCTTTGCATGGAAGTCGTGAAGCGGATGTGCCAGAAACCCCTGGGAACCCTAAGCCCAGAGGAGGATTTCATCCTGGGGATCATGTTGGGCTACAGCCGCCTGGGGCAGTGCCGCCGCTACATGCAGCGGAAGGCTTTGTTGAAGGCGGGGTAGGGGATCACCAGTCCTTGTAGGGGATGCCGTTCATCCCCTTGCGATCCGAAAGGCTGTAGACGTCGTAGACACTGCCGCCCCCCCAGCTGGTGCTGTTGGCCTCATCCTGGGCCGAACGCAGGCCCCACTGGGCCTTGCCGGTGAAGGGATCCACGGGGATCCTCCGGAGGAATCGCATCTTGATGGCCTTCCCCGTGAGAGGGACACCCTCCACCAGGACCTCCAGGGATTCCGGGTAGCCATTGTTCTCCACCGGCGGGGATTTGATCTTCTGCTGGTCGGCCATGGCCTTGTAATTGTCGATGGCCGTGCGCATTTCCCGCAGGTCCCGGCGCAGCTCCACCTCCTGCTGCCGGATCATGCCGTTCTTCACCATGGGGATGACCGCTGAGGCCAGGATCACCAGGATCGTGGCCACAGTGAGCATTTCCAGGAGCGTGAAGCCCCGCTGGCAGGACTTGAGCTGCATGACTATTCCACGGTGACCAGGGCGTTGATGACCCGACCCGGAATGGGGTTGGCATTCACCAGGTAGCTGCTGTTCTGCACCAGCACAGGAGCATTGCCGCCGTCCAGGGCCTCCAGGTCCAGGTTCACCAGGGTTCCGCTGTCGGCATTGGCGGTGGGTCGCTTGAAGGTGAACTTCCAGAGGCCATCCTTCCCGCTCTGTTCGAGGTTCCCCCCCTCGGCAGTGAGGAAGTCGCCTGCGCTGGCCTGGTTGAGCTTCAACTTGGGATCGATCTGGATGTCCATGCTTCCGCTGGTCACGCCCTTGCCGCCACTGACCTGAAGGGCCAGCTGGAAGTGCTGCCCTTTCTGGGTCTGAATGCTCATGGGGGAAAGGAAGCAGACCAGGTCATTGGCGGCGGCTTCGGTCTTGGCCGTTGCCTTGGCGCTGTCCTCGGGGGCTTCCTTGGCGGCGTTTTCCTTGGCTACAGGTTCCTTGGCGACGGGTTCCTTGGCGACGGGTTCTTTGGGAGCTGCTTCAGGCTCGGGGGTAGGGTTGGCGGAAGGCCCTAGCTGGGTTGGGGCTCCATGTTTCACCTTGGCGTCAGGCCGGGGCGAGAAGGGGCCGTTCTTGGAGGTCGCCAGATCGGGATCGAAGGCCTCGAAGTCCTCCGCCTGGAGGTCTGGCCGTCTCACCAGGGCTGCCCGGATGGTGAGCAGCACGTCGGTCTTCTCCCGCGCCTTGCCGTGACTGCTCAGGAGACTGCCGATCACCGGTATGTCCGAGAGGCCCCAGATCCCCTGTTTGGTCTTCTGCTCGTCATCCTTGAGCATGCCGGCGAAGATGGCCGTCTCACCCTCCCGCAGGCGGGCGGAGGTCTTGATGATGCGCTGACCCATGTCGGGTCTGCCCGCCGTGGAGCTGGACTTGAGGGTCTTGACCTCGGACTCGATCTTGATGGTGATATCGCCGTTGAAGTGGACCCGGGGTTCCACCTTGATCTTCACGCCCACGTCTTCGTAACTGTAGCTGGTGGACGCGGTCAGATTGCTCAGGGACGATGTTGTGGTGCTGGTGGAGGTGCTGGACAGGCTGCCGATGGAGGACTGGGTGGTGCTGACCTTGTCGCCGATGTTGACTTCGCCGGTTTCACCGGACACGACCCGCACATTGGGGCTGGCCACCAGCTTGGCGTCGCCGGAGGATTTCAGGGCGTCCAGGGCCAGGTTGGGGAGGAGATACTGGAGGCTGCTGGAGGAGATCTTCAGGGATCCGGTGAGGGAGTTCAGGCTCCCTGCCCCGTCCAGGGTCGCGCCCATCCGGTAGGTGCCGGTGGTGTCGGAGGCACTGACCACCGGGATCAGGCCCACTTGCTCCTTGTTGCTTTCGGTGACCTCCAGCAGTTCCATGTAGACCATCACCTCGGGCTTGGCCTTGTCCATCTGCTTGACGATCCGGGAGGCCACGGAAAGCTCATGGGGCTTGGCCTTGATGGTGATCGCGTTGAGGCGCTTGTCTACGAAGGTCTTCATTTCGGGCTGGAGGGCGCTGAAGATGCCCTTCACGTCGTCCGCGGTGGCGCTCGAGAGGTAGAAGGTCTTGATGACCTGGTTCTCGAACTGCTGGCGGTTGGCCGGAGTGGCTTTGAAGATCATGATGGAATTGTTGTCGAGGACCTTGTAGAAGAGGTCGTTCTGGAGCATCAGGGAGTCCAGGATCCGCTGGAAGTTCAGGCCCCGCAGGTCGACGGAGATGCTGGAGTCCTGGAAAGAGGAGTGGAGCAGGATGTTGACACCGGTGGTCTTGCTGAGGGTGGCGAAGATCTCGCGGACACTGGTTTTGCGGGAAAAGTTGAGGTCCAGGCTCTCCAGGGAGCGGGGATTGATCTCGAAGGTGGAGGTGGGCTTGCCTTCGCCGCGCTGCCGGACGCTTTCAATGCTCTCCTCGGTTGCGGCCTTGGCCCGGCGCAGCTCGGCCTCCTTCTCCAACTGGAGCATCCACTCCTGGGCATGGGTGTTGGAGGGATCCAGCAGGAGCGCGGCCCGGACTTCCGTGCCCACCTTGGCGGGTTGCCCCTTGCGCTCGGCCTCCCTGGCCTTTTCCAGGTGCTTCTCCGAAGCCAGGGCGGCGCTGCGGCGCAGGCCGATGCGGGCCTGGACATTGGTGGGGTCCTTCTTGATGACCTCCCGGTAGGCGGTCAGGGAGTCTTCGTACCTGCCCTCCTTGAAGGCCTGCTGGGCCTTGTGGAGGGTGCATCCCAGGCTCAGGCTGAGGCATAGGGCGGCCGCCAGGGCGGGGCGCAGGCGGGAGAAGTGGGGCGTCATGTCCATCGTTTGCATCCGGGGTCAGAATTCGTTGGATTGGGCGCGGCCAGCCGCGTGGGACTTGCCAGCCTGGGCTTCCGTGGCCCGAAGGGTGTAGCGCATATCAGTGAAGGTCTGGTTCTGGAAGATCGCGGTTTCGTCCGTGAGTTCCTGAAGTCGCCATTTGGGATTCAAGAGTTGCCCTTTCTTGAGGGTGAGAGGCTCCTCTCCCTTCATGAAGGCCCCGATCCTTCCGGAACTGCGGTTGCCCAGGTGTCCGAGGTAGCGGAGCTGGGTGGGCTGGGTGCTCTGTTCGGCCTGCCGCGCAGCCCGGAGCTGGGCAGCCTTGAGCTCCTCCGGACTTGGGGGAGGTGGCGGG
>JAFNAB010000122.1 GCA_017859955.1 Holophagaceae bacterium | reverse complement strand
TCGGAGGGGGTCTCGCCGAAACGTTGTCGGTAGGCTTCGGCGAAGCGTCCCAGGTGGGAGCAGCCCCAGCGGAGTGCCACCTCGGCTACGGTGGTCCCGGGTGATGCGGAGCGGAGATCGCTGTGGGCACCCTCCAGGCGCAGGTCCTTGAGGAAGTTCATGGGGGTGGTATTGCGGAATTCCCGGAAGCCCTGGGTGAGGGTGCGGATGCTCACTTCCACGGCTTCGGCTATGTCGGACAGGCCAAGGGGCTCTCCGGCGTGGGTCCGGATGAAGGCCTCGGCGCGGCGGACGTGGACCGGTGCCCAGGGGGCCGGGGAGTGGAGCTCCTGGGAGTAGGTGTGCTCATGCTCGTTGAGGAGGATCAGGAGGGCCGTCTCCTCGAGCTGGCGGACCATGGGGGCATTGAGGCTGGAGGGGCTGGATGGATCCGGTTCCACATAGGTCAGCAGCAGCTGGAGGAGGGCCATCCAGTGCCGGTGGGTGGCAGCCGCATCCGGGATGAAGGGCGAAAAGTGGACCGGGCGGTCCAGGCCGTGCCCCAGGAGCCTGGCACAGCAGGCCTCCACGGCCCGGGTGTCGAAACGCAGGTGGATCCGGCGGCTGTCAGCGCTGAATCGCTTGACCACCGGCAGGTAGGGGGAATCGATGACCACCATGCCCGATCCGCCTTCGTAGGCCCGATCGGCACACCGGACCTCGGCGGACCCCTGGGTCTGGGTGGAGATCAGAAGGTAGTTGGGGTCCGGATCCTGGGCCAGCTCGACTTCTGTATCGAAGGCCAGGGTGCTGAGCCTTAGGCTGCCGAGCTGCAGGGTCTGGATCTGGGCCTTGAAGCGGTTCGGTATTCCCAGCACGTTCAACTGGTGGTGGGTGAAGGCCCGCTGCATGTAGTCCGAAGCCCGTCTGGGATCCCTGCTGACAAACTCCCGCATCCCCGGAGCCGAGGAAGCCAAGGGTGAGAGAAGGTCCAGGGGCATGGGAATCGTCCAGAGCCCATTCTACGCCCAAAGCGGGGTGGGGTGGTGTTCAGTCCAGCTCGAGGCTGATGGGGCAGTGGTCGGAGCCCAGGGTGTCCGGATGGATCAGGGCTTCCCTCACCTGGGGCATCAGGCCCTCACTGATCAGGAAGAGGTCAATCCTCCAGCCGACGTTCTTGGCACGCGCGCCGCCCCGTTGGCTCCACCAGGTGTAGAGGCCCGGCGCCCCAGGATTCTGCTCCCTCAGCACATCCCGAAGGCCCGATGCCAGATACCCCTTGAAGTCTTCGCGCTCCTCGTCGGTGAACCCGGGATTCAGCCGATTGTCCTTGGGGCGGGCCAGGTCGATCTCCTCGGGGGCGACGTTCATGTCGCCGGTGACGATGAGCTGGCGCCCCTGGGCGTGGAGCTGGCGTATCCGCTCCGCCAGATCCCTGGCGAACTGGCGCTTGTAGGGCAGTCGCACCAGTCCCGCCGAGGCATTGGGGAAATACCCCGCCAGCAGGGTCAGGTTCCCCAGATCGCTCTGGATGATGCGTCCTTCGCAGTCGTAGTCCTCGATGCCCAGGCCGGGCTGGTGGCTCCAGCCCAGGCCCTTTCGGGTCAGGGTGGCGGACCCGGCGTAGCCCTTCTTGCGGGTGGCGGGGAACCAGCAGATATCGAAGCTGGATTCCAGGGCCAGCCGGACCGGGAGCTCTACCTGTTCCCACTCGGCCCGGATCTCCTGGAGACAGAGGACATCCGGATCCGTGGCCTCCAGCCAGTCCATGAAGCCGTTCTTCAGGGCCGATCGGAAGCCATTGATGTTCCAGCTGACGAATTTCATAGGGACTCCACGAAGCGTTCCCAGATTCGATGCGAACGGAGGTGCCAGTATCCCATCAGGAAAAGCACCGGCCAGCCCTTGAAGCGGGCGTGGTAGCTCAGCAGGAGACGGTCCCCCTGGGGTTCCACCCGGTAGAGCGCGTGTTCCTCTACGCCCCAGAGGGGGCGGTCCAGGGCTTCGAGGGCCAGGCGGTCCTCGGATTGTTCCAGGACCTTCCAGCTGCTTTCACCGGGCCGGGGGTGCCATCGACGCCTATGGTCCTTGGCCATCAAGGCTTTGGCGACCACCTCAAAGGGGGCGTTGGTGGTGCGCTCGATCCGCAGGTGCCAGAGGGGACGTTTCATGGAACCAGTGTACGCGGGTGAACCCCATCATGGCCTTGCCAGCACCTTGCGGATCGTCTGGGCCATCTGGCTGATCGTGTACGGCTTCTGGACGATCGCGAGGATACCCTGTTCCTCCGCGAGGTCCTGGAGCAATCCCTGGCTATAGCCGCTGCACAGGATGACCGGAAGATCCGCCCTGATGCTTTGGATCTCTCGAGCCAGCTCCAGACCCGTCATCTTGGGCATGGTCATATCGGTGATGACCAGGTCGAGGGCGAAGGGGGCCTGCTTGACCTTCTCCAGGGCTTCCGGGCTGTTGTCGGCCATGGCGACCTTATAGCCCAGGCTCTCCAGGAGGGCATGGATGGTCTGAAGCGCGCTGTCATCGTCGTCCACGACCAGGATGTGCTCCGAACCCACCGGGACTTCCACCGTGGTCGTTGGGACGGCCCTCGGTTCGTCCATCTGGTGTTCGGGAAGATAGATCCGGAATACGGTCCCCTGTCCCGGTTCGCTGTAGACCGACATCCGCCCCTGGTAGCTCTTGACCAGGCCGTGGACCACTGAAAGTCCAAGACCCGTGCCCTTCCCGGTTTCCTTGGTCGTGAAGAAGGGTTCGAAGATCCTCGCCAGGATCTCCTTGGACATGCCCCGTCCCGTGTCGGAGACCTGGAGCATGACATAGGTTCCGGGCCTGAGGTCCAGGGGTGGCAGGAGATCCTCCTGGCGCAGTTGGACCCGGTCGAGGATGACCTCCAGGACCCCCCCGCGCTCTTCCATGGCGTGGAAGGCGTTGGTGCAGAGGTTCATCATGATCTGGTGGATCTGAGTGGGGTTGGCGAGCACCATTGCGTCCTCGGCCTCGATGCGGGCCCTGATCTCGATGGTGGTCGGCAGCGATGCCCTTATGAGTTTCAGCACTTCCTTGATGACCGGCGCGGGCCTGAGGGGGGCCAGATCCTGGCCCTGTTTCCGACTGAAGAGCAGGATCTGGTTGACCAGTTCCTTGGCCCTTTCCGCAGCCTTCAGGATCACCTCGAAATTGCGTCGCAGGCCGTTATGGGTCCCAGCCTGCTCCAATCCAAGCTCCGCGAAACCCAGGATGGGGGTCAGAATGTTGTTGAAGTCGTGGGCGACCCCCCCGGCCAGGGTCCCGATGGCCTCCAGCTTCTGGGCTTGCAGGAGTTGCTGCTCCGCCTGGGTGCGCTGCTCGATCTCTTCGCGGAGATTCTCGTTGGTGGTGGCCAGTTCCATCGTGCGTTTCTGGACCCGGGATTCCAGGTCCTGGTTCATCAGTCTGAGGCGGTCCTCGGCAAAACGGCGCTCCAGGCCCAGGGCCATGCTGCCGGCAATGCCCTCCAGGAGATCCAGCAGCTCGGGGCTGAATTGACCCGGCGCCCGGAAGTTCACTTCCAGGAGACCCAGGATCCCCTCCCTGGATAGGAGGGGCATCAGGGCCACTGAGCGGAATGCCCCGGTTTCGCTGGTGCCCGGGCATGCGGCATCGAGACCCGCTGATGCCAGGATTGGCTGCAACGCCTTCAGATCATTGGTCCAGAAGGCGCCTCGAGGCGTCAGGCCCGGGAGATCCCTGGGGAGTTCCCCCGAAAGCAAACTTCCGCAGAGGCCCTGCATCATCGACCCCCCATCCGGAGGCCCTGGCTCCTCGCCGGGGAGAGGATCGCCCTCCTGGGCTGGGGGGGGCTTGGAAAACCCGCGGGTAAGACCGTTGGCAGGGTCGCTCTGTGCGAGGCGGACGGCCACCGCATCGGCCTTGGTATAAGCCTGGACATACTTGAGGGTGGTGTCGAGTTCCTCCAGTTCCTCGCCGGGGCGATAGAAGGCGCCCAGCACGTCCAGCATGAGCTGCTGGGAGGCCTTGGCATTGGAGAGCGCCTGGTAGCTGCGTGCATTCAGCACAGCCATGGTGCAGACGCTCGTGACTGACAGGGTGAGGTTCAGGTAGTAGTTCAGGTACTGAGGGAAGTCCAACCCGGCCACTTCGATGGTGCCGATTTTCTGATCCGGGTCACCAAATCGAACTATAAAGCCTTCATTCGTAATCCTGAACTCTTCCGTCTCTTCCAATACAGCGGCCTCGGGTCCATGGAACTGCACCCTGGCAGCGCCGAAGAGCATGGCGAAGAAGGCTACGATACGCTTTTGGACTTCTTCCTCCAGGAGGCTCTGGCTGAGTTCGCTCAGGAACTCCAGGGCCAGGGCCCGGTCGGCGGCCTGCCGGCGGGCCTCGTGAAGTTCCGCACTGGGGGTTGATTGCCTTTCATCGGCTTCCCGGAGGATTTTCCCCAGGAACCTCTTCAGGTGCTCCCGGCCAACCGGAATCACCTCACCATGCAGACCCACCGCTTCTCCCAGGGCTGCCAGTTCGGCCTGCAGGTTTTCCGGGCCCGTTCCGGTGTCGAGGCAGAGGAGATGGCTCACACTCTCCCGCAGCATCTGGCTGACCACTTCGGGATCCTCGCCCCAGGTGGCCAGATGTCTCCGCCAATGCTGCAGCCAGGCGGAACTCAGGACATAGGCGCCCTTTTTCTGGAAACCCTCCAGGGTCTCGGCATCCAGGAGCATCTCCTGGCAGTTCCGGAGGCGGGCTGAGCTGACCCGGCCCCCCTTGGTGCAGAGCGCTCCCAGGCAGGGACCACCCAGCAGCAGGATCTTCTCCTCCAGGTTCTCGCGGATAGCGGGGACCTCCTCCCAGGCCAGGGGCGGGTGGCCGCACCGCGCCGGGAAGGCCGAGACGCGGTGGCCGGGGATCAGGCAGGCCTGGACATCGGCGAGATAGTGCTCGCAGACCATCAGGTGGAGGGGGATACCCTCAGGCATGATCGGACCCCGCCGGGTACTGCCCCCAGGTCCTCACCGTCTCGGCCAGGGTTCCGATGACCTCGTCCGGGACGCCCCAGGGCAGTTCTCCATGGTTGTCCGAAAGGACGAAACCGCCCCCTGGGGCTCCCTTTACCAAGGCTTCCCGGACGGCCTGTTCCGTCTCCTTCGCGGTCCATCTGACCATGGCGAGGCCATTCAGGTTCCCCACCACGCCAAGGCGCCCTGCACAGCGGCTCTTGAGTTCCACCAGATCCTCCAGGCTGCTCACCCCGATGGCCTGGGTGCCCGTCTGGGCAATCAGGTCGATGACCCCCAGCGTGCTGCCGGAGGCCAGATTGGTGATGGTGGGACCAGAGATCTGCTTCAGGGTGTCGCAGGCCACCTTGAAACCTGTTTCCCGGTAGAGATCCATAGGGATCATGGAGGGGGAGGCCAGGGGATCATAATAGGCCAGTGCCGTGGCACCGGCCTCCAGTTGGGCGTTGGCCCAGGCCGTCGCAAAGACCTGATTGGCGGCCATCAGCAGCCAGAAACGTTCCCGGTCGCCGTAGAGGAGGTCCAGGTAAAGGTCGAAGCCCAGTTGCATGACGGGCAGGGAGAAGGGGGAGAGGACTACCCCCAGGATGGGGATTCCGTTCCCGGCCCTGGACTTGAGCTGGCGGATGATCTCCAGGCTCGTCTGGAGTTCGGGACAGGCCTCGATCCTGGGCACCTCGAGGTGATCCAGGGCTTCCAGGTTCTTGAAGATGGGTTCGCCGGAGTTGGGGGGACCGTCCTCCACGAAGATGGCCTCGCCCCCCCACGCCTCGTACTCCGCGGCGGCGTAACTGAACCCGATCAGGGCATCGTGTCCGTATCGCTGCTGCATCCTGATCTGGGCTTCCACGACGTTCGCCGCACTGGAAAAATACTGGCGGATGGTCAGTCCCAGCTCCTTGGCGCCGTGGAGGGTGAGGGCGAGCACAAAGGGGACGCGATCTGCCTCCCGGTGGCTGAGGGCAGTGAAGATACGTTCCTTCGGGGTCATATGGGGCATGGGACCCCCAGGTATTGGCGTGCAAACTTGATGGCGTCAGCGGCGGATTCGCCCACAGCCTCGAGGCCAAGTTCCCGTCCGAGGGTGGGGTCGAGGCGGAAGGGGGCGCCGCCTACCACCAGTACCGGGGCTTCAGGATTGGTGCCGAGGGCCTGCCTGAGTTCTTTGAGGTGCATGGCGGAGTGCAGCATCAACACGGAAACCATCAGCATGGGGACGCGATCCGCCAGAGCCAGCCGGGCGAGGGTTTCCGCGTCCAGGCCCTGGCCGTAGTCCAGGACCCGATAGCCGGAGGCCTTGAGCACGCTGGCCACGATCCGCTTCCCGAGCTGGTGCTGGTCCATGAACACCGCCAGGCCAATACGGGGGCCTGTGGCCACGGGAGGGCCATCCTCCAGGATGAGCGCATCCAGGGCCTGTTCACAGATCCGGCCGCTCATGTACACCTGGGCCAGGGCAAGGCGCCCCTGTTCCCACTCTGTGCCGATGGCCTGCATGGCAGGGACCACCAGGCTTTCGATGGCTTGCATCCGGCCCTCCCGGGCCAGCGACTCCTTCAGCAGGTTTCCGACCCGGATACGGTCCATGCTCAGCAATGCGCTTTGGAATGCCTGGACCTCCATGACCATCTCTACCCCCGGCGAATCAGATCCACCGGGAGCGGATCCGCGCACAAGGACCTATCGGCCCTGGCCGGAGGGGGCTGAATAATGGGTGACTACGAACATGATGTCTTCATCGCACTGGCCCTGCGGATCTGGCGCAGCGCCAGCGGACCCACCAGGGCCAGGGATAGAACCACCAGACCCATCCCCAGGGCCTCGATTCCGCTGGGGCGCTCGTGGAGCTCGATGGCCCCGGCGGCGATGCCCACCAGGGGGGAGGCCAGGACCGCGAGGCCTGCCAAGGCGGCATCCACCCGCTTCAGGAAGAAGGTCCAGAGAAGCCAACCCAGGGCGGTGGCTGGGATGATCTCCCAGAGCATGATCGGGATGAAGAAGGGGGCATGCCACAGGGTGGGGCGGCCCGGGGCCAGGACAGCCACGATGGCCAGCATGAGGCCCGCGAAAAGCATCTGCCAGGCGGTCAGGGTCAGGGGGTCCATGCGATGCCTGGTCAGCAGGCGTCGGGTGATCACCGTTCCGATGGCCCAGCTGAGGCCCGATAGCAGTGCCAGGACTGCGGCATCCACACGGCCATGGATGCTCTTGGATAGGAAGAGGCAGACGATGCCGAGGGCCGCGAAACCCGAGGCGATCCATTGGATCCGCATGGGCCGTTCCCTCAGCAGGGGCCAGGACATGAGCACGACCCAGATGGGCATGGCGTAATTGAGGATGACCCCTCTTCCCACCGGGCCTCCCCTCAGGGCCCACATCACCAGGCCCATGTTGGCTGCGGTCTGAAAGAACCCCACCGCGAGGACGCTCAAGGGCGCCTGGAGGGTCAGGGGGCGCTTCATGGCCGCCAGGATGGCGAAAAGGAAAAGGGCTCCGGGAATGAAGCGCCAAGCCGCGAACTCGAAGGGCCCCATGAAAGCCAGGGCCTTCTTCATGATGACCCAGTTGTAGCCCCACACCAGGGGCAGCACGATGAGGACGAGCACGGCCCAGAGGGTCTGGCGGCGGGGGGTGGGTTCAGGCATGGGTGCTCGAAGGAAAGGACGGTTTCACGCGGAGGCGCGGAGCCGCGGAGTGAAGAAAATGAAAGGAATGGACAAGTGCTGCCCGGTCCTTGCCTTTGTTCTTCTCCGCGTCTCCGCGCCTCCGCGTGAGATTTTACTCTTCAGCGCACCACAAACCCGGGCTTGGCGTCCTCGGGGGGGGCGATGAGGTAGGGCTTGGAGGCGTTGTCGCTGGCGCAGAGGAGCATGCCGTGGCTCTCGATGCCCATCATGGCCCGGGGGGCCAGGTTGGCCACCACCACAACCCTGCGGCCCACCAGGTCGGCGGGGGCATAGGCCTCCTTGATGCCGCCCAGGATGGTGCGCTGCTCGAAGCCCAGGTCCACCTTCATCTTGATGAGTTTCTTGCTCTTGGGGACCTCTTCGGCCTCCAGGATCAGGCCCACCCGGAGATCGGTCTTGGCGAAGGTATCGTAATCGATGTTCTCCTTCATGGGGGGGACATCCAGGGAAGGCTGAGCGGGCGCCATATCGGCGGTCTTGATGGCTTCGATTTCGGTCATGGCGGCATCCTTGTCGATTCGGGCGAAGAGGGGCTTGGGGTCGTTGACGGGGGCGGCGGCAGGTGCCTCGAAGGCCAGATCCGCGAAACGCTGCTCCGAAACCTGACCCGTCATCCCCAGACTTTCCCACAGGAGCTGGGCCATGCCGGGCATCACGGGGGCCGTCAGGACGGCGGTGGCCCGGAGGGCGCGGTAGAGCTGGCAGAGCACCGTATCCAGCTTCTCCTTGTTGGCCTCTTCCTTGGCGAGCTTCCAGGGCTCGGCCTTGACGATGTAGCCATCCAGCTGCCGCAGGTAGACCCAGAGGCCATCCAGGGCGCCATTGAAGTCGTTGGCGCTGGCCTTGGCCAGGTACTCGACTGGGACCTTCCGGCCCGCTTCCGCGACTTCCCGATCCAGGTCATCGAAGACTGTGGCCGTGGGCACGACGCCTGCACGATAGCGCTGGATCATGCTGATGGAGCGGGAGGCCAGGTTGCCCAGGCCGTTGGCGAGGTCGGCGTTCAGGCGGTCCATGAAGCTCTCGAAAGTGAAGGCGCGGTCATGCCCGATCTGCATGTCGCGCATGAGGAAGAAGCGGGCTGCATCGGTGCCGAAGTGCAGGAGTTCCTTGGGGCGAACGATGTTGCCCAGGGACTTGCTCATCTTGGTCTCGCCCATGAGCCACCAGCCGTGGGCCAGTACGGTCTGGGGGAGCTGCTCCCGGATCCGGGCGGGAAGCTCGCCGTTGAGGTCGTCCCCCTCCTGGCGGTACATGGCCATGAGGAAGGCGGGCCAGTAGACGGCGTGGAAGCGGAGGATGTCCTTGCCCACCAGGTTGATGGTGGGGGGCCAGTGACCCTCCTTGCAGGCGCTCAGGTAGTTGAGCAGGGCGTCGAACCAGACATAGACGACGTGCTTCTCGTCGCCGGGCACCGGAATGCCCCAGGTGATGGAGGTGCGGCTGATGCTCAGGTCCTGGAGGTTGCCCCGCTCGCCGTTGGGGCTTACGAACTGCCGGACCTCGTTGAGGCGGAACTCGGGCTGAACGAACTCGGGATACTTCTCGTAGAGCTGGATGAGCCAGTTCTCGTAGGCCGCCAGGCGGAAGAAGTAGCTTTCCTCCTCCAGCTCCACCAGCTGGTGGGCCAGGCCCTGGGCCTGGAGCTCCTTGGCCTGGGTCTCGGTCACGTAGGCCTCATCGGAGACGCTGTAGAGCCCTTTGTAGCTGGCCTTGTAGATGTCGCCGGTGCCCAGAAGCTGGGTGAAGCGCTCCTGCACCGTGGCCTTGTGGCGGGCGTGGGTGGTGCGGACGAAGTGGTCCGGCGTGAGGCCCATCTCCTTCCACAGGTTTTCGAAATTGGGAGCCACCTCGTCCACCAGTTCCTGGGGCGTGATGCCCCGCTTGGCAGCGGTCTTTTCGATCTTCTGGCCATGCTCGTCGGTGCCGGTGAGGAAGTAGACATCCTCCCCCAGCATCCGGTGATGACGGGCCAGGACATCCCCCAGCACCGTGGTGTAGGTGTGGCCGATGTGGGGCTTGTCGTTGACGGAGGCCCACGCGCTGGAGCATGCCCAGTTGCTGGAGGAGGCCAGGGAGCTTGCCCGCAAGTACGAGGAGGGCCATATCAGCGCCCTGGCTCTGCCCGAATTCCTCAAGAAATGGCTGGTCGCCCACATTGAGGGGTCGGACCGGGCCTACGCCAGCTTTTTCAGGGAACACGGGATCAGCTGAAGGCCGGGCCGTCCGGAATCCGGGTCGGATCGGGGTTCAGTAGTAGGAGATCCCGGTCCTTTTCAGGTGCCTCTGTTCCAGCAGGGCGGCGATGCGCTTGATGACGTTCCGCCGGATGTCTAGTTCCACCGGCAGCGAGGGGTCCTGATGGGCTTCGTTCACCCGGGTGCCCACCTGGAAATGGATGACATCGCTTTCCAGCAGGAGATCCACCATGCGGGAGGCGGCATTGGGCCGGGCGGGGGGGCCGCTTTCCAGGTACTCGGCCACCTTGCCCAGGGTGAGGCAACCCTCCGTCACAATCTCCGCGCCCGCCATGCTGGAAGGGTTGGGGACCTCGGGATGGTAGTGACCCAGGTCCACCTCGATCTCCCGGTGGAGCTCCCGGGCGATGATGTTGCCGGTGGTGCCCCCGCAGATCACCTTCCGGGCCCCCGGCGTGTTCATCAGGGCGGCGAATTCCCGGTCCCGCCTCCGGTCGAAGGGCGGGCCCGTGAGGACCTGCATAATCCTGGGGTGGCGGAAGTGGATAATGCCGCAGGTGATGTCATCCCCGGGGGAGCCGCCGTCGTTCCCCTTCGCAAGGTGCACGAGAAGCCTGGCCAGGCCCCGGGAGGACAGGTCCGGTTTCCGGTTGAGGTGCTCGAGGAGGCACTCTGCCACCGCCTCCTCGCCCCAGCCCAGGGGGTACGCCTCCGTGCCCATGCCGGACTGGCTGACGCCGTCCGAGAAGACCACAATGCGGTCCCCCACCTGACCCTGGAGTTCCGAGACCTCCAGGCGTCGGTTGCCCCAGCGTTGCTGGCCCAGGCAGCGCTTCTCGATGGGCACCAGGGCCCCTTGCCGGATCAGCATGAAGCCGGGATTGCCGTGCTCGAAGATCCGGGTGCGCCCATCCACCTGGGCATCGATGATGGTGAAGGCGGAGTAGCTGATCTGCCGTTCGGGATCGCTGGGCAGGCTGTCCATCAGGATGGTGGCGGCCCGCTCCGTGTCGATGTTCCAGGCCACGTATTCCAGGGCCATGGAGGCGGTGGCTGAGGCCAGCACGGCGGCCTCGATGCCCGTGCTGAGGCCGTCCGCCAGGACTGATACCACCCGCCTGCCGTCCTCCAGGCGCCGGGAGTGGAACAGGTCCCCGGGCAGGCGTTCGCCCCTGCAAGGCAGCTGCGCCTGGTGGACCTCGATGAACAGGCTATCGGCCTCGGCGTCCAATCCCACTCCTTCCGTCCTGCCCGCCAAATTCCGCGATGATCGAATTGAGGATGCCTTCTGAGCGGGCGGCATTCTTCCCGAGGCTGAAGGCGATCTCCTGGGCGTTGGCAAGCATGTTCTGGATGACCTCTTCCGCCTTCTCGATGATCTGGCGGTGGCGCTGCTCCGTGGCCGTGACGTCCTGCAGGAGGGCGCCCACGACGCGATGGGCTTCGACGGTGAAGATGGTGGTGTTCAGGGTCAGGCCTGCGCTTTGGATGTCCTCCCGGATGATCTCCTCCCCGGACCGGAGCACTTCCCGGAATCGATCGGCGAAGTCGATGCACTTCTCCAGGGAGGCGCCCGCCAGGCCCGGCTGGGAGGCCTGCACCAGGCGGGCATCCTCCCCTAGAATTGAAATGAATTGTTCATTGCTTTCGATGATTTTCAGGTGCTCATCCACGACCACCACCCCGAAGGGCAGGGTGCGCAGGAGGGCGTTGGCCTGCTTCTCCGCCTGCCGCCTCAGGTTCGAGACGCACATGCGGGCCTCGGCGCGTTCCGCGAGGATGGCTGTGGCCAGGTCCCGGCAGGTTTCGTAGCCGCAGGCTCCGCAGTTGAGTTCGTCCTCGGTACCCCGCTTGCCCAGGCTTTGCAGGGTCGCCTGGATTCTGCCTTCAGGATGCACCGGGTTAGGGATCGCCATGGAGGGGAAGCTGCGGTCGATCGGGATCGCCGGCTGCCTCGGATAGAGCTGGTCAAGGGGCCTGACGGCATCCAGGACCTGCATCCGGGCCTGGACCGGGGCCTTCCGTCGGGCCTTGGGGCCGCAGACGCAGCCCCCCTGGCAGGCCAGAAGCTCCAGGAAGATATTCCGATCCGTGGTTTCCGGCAGCTCCTCCAGGGCGCTCAGGATGTGTGCCGTGCCGCTCAGGGCGACGAAGCGGGTATGGGGACGCGCCAGGCTCAGGGCCGTGGCCTCGGCCATGCCTCCCTCCAGGGGGTAGAGCGCCCCCTCGGCGGCGGGGTAGGGCTCAAAAGCCGCAGGCAGCCCCAGGGGCAGCCTGGTGGGATGGATACCCCTCTGCTCCATCCACTGGCGCAATTCCTCGAAGGTCAGCGCCGCCACGAGGGGGTGCCCGGGGGCGACCTCCAGCTTTTTGGCGATGCAGGGGCCCAGGAAGACCACAGCGACCTCCGGGCCGAAGTGTTCCTGCAGCAACCGTGCATGGGCCTGCAGGGGCGAGGCGAAGGG
>JAFNAB010000121.1 GCA_017859955.1 Holophagaceae bacterium | reverse complement strand
ATCGCCTCGGCCCTTGTGGACATGGGCTATGCGGCCTGTGTCAACATCCTGCCCAGCATCAAGAGCTACTACTACTACCAGGGCGGAACGCACCTGGACGAAGAGGTCATGCTCATCATCAAGACCACCCGTGACAAGTTCGAGGACGTATCCAACACCATCACGGATCTGCACACCTATGAAGTCCCGGAAATCCTGATGATCCCCGTGGAAGCCACCTCTGCCCCCTTCCAGGATTGGATCAGGCAGGCTATCGTCCGGGACGAGCAGAATCTGGGCTAGGCCCAATCCGAACATTCCACCCCTACCCGATTCCTTCGGAAGGAGCACTCATGGAACAGCAACTGAACGGTGAATTCCTTCATGTCGTCGAGCAGGCGGCCATCGCCTGCGCCCGCAGCATCGGCCACGGGGACCGCAAGCACAGCGACCAGCTCGCGGTGGAAGCCATGCGCAAGGCCATGGAAGAGATCCAGATGGATGGCACCATCGTCATCGGCGAAGGTGAGCGGGACGAGGCCCCCATGCTCTACGTCGGCGAAAAGGTGGGTCGTGGCGAGGGCTTCCCCGCCATCGATATCGCCGTGGACCCCCTGGAGGGCACCAACCTCTGCGCCACCGGGTCCGCCAACGCCATCGCCGTGCTGGCCGCCTCGACCAAGGGTGGTCTCCTGCACGCTCCCGACCTCTACATGGAGAAGCTGGTGGTCGGACCCCAGGCCAAGGGCAAGGTGAGCCTGGATGCCGAGGTAGGCGAGAACCTCCAGGAAATCGCCAAGTCCCTGAACCGCAAGGTGGCGGACTTGACGGTGGTGGTGCTGGAACGCCCCCGCCACGACAAGATCATCTCTGACATCCGCAAGGCCGGTGCCCGCATCCAGCTCATCGGCGACGGTGATCTCAGCGCAGCCATTTCCGCGGCTGTTTCCGGCACGGGTGTCCACGCTGTGATGGGCATCGGCGGCGCCCCCGAAGGCGTCCTCTCCGCCGCCGCCCTGAAGTGCCTCAATGGCGAGATCCAGGGTCGCCTCTTGACCGACAGCAACACTGCCAGCCGGGAAAAGGCCGAAAAGATGGGCGTTGATTTCGACCGCATCTACTTCACCGAGGATCTGGCCCCCGGCGAGCACATCATCTTCGCCGCCGCCGGTGTCACCAGCGGCAACCTCCTGAAGGGCGTCCGCTCCTTCGGCGATGGCATCCGCACCAGCAGCCTGGTCCTGAACTACAACCCCCGCCGGGTTCGCTTCATCGACACCGTGCACGTCACCAGCGGCGACAAGGTCACCGTGCGCTTCTAGCACCCATTCCGCGCAAACCTGCTCGAAGGGCCTCCCCCGGGAGGCCCTTCTGCTGCCCGCTCATCACCCCGGCTCGGTCATGCCCAGAATGCTCTGTGAATTGAGCAGGACCAGGGGCCAGGTATCACTGTTGGAAGGATCGGGTTTCAGAAGTGGAGTCGCCCCCATCTGGCAATGCAGCAGCTCGATAAATCCGGGATGGCGTTGCAGGAAATCGGATATCCGGGTCCCCTTGGGCAGCTTGAGATGACCCTGGACACTTCCCTGACTGAGCAGGCAGATGACGGGATGATGGGAACTGGAGAGGGCTCCCAGGCTTCCGGTGATTTTTTCCATCCCCTGATCCAGGCTGGGCACGACCAGCAGTGCGGCGGTCTTGCGAAGGGCGAGGAAGGGCTGGAGCGGCCTGGCGCCGGGGAGGACCACCTTGGTGAGCTTGAGGAACTCCTCCGGGGCATTGAGGAATTCGACCAGATTCTTGACCACAGGAAGGTGCAGGATGCCATGGATCCATCCTGCCGGCGTAAGCACAAAGGCTCCCACAAGGTGCTGCGGAGGATGCGTGTTCGCCATCGAGTCTCCAGTCTGGTGCCACTTCCAAGGTTTATTCGGCACAGCACCGCCACGGCATGAATGAGCGACCACCTAAACGAAGGCCACCCCCGGATGGGGGTGGCGTCCTCGGGCGGAGTCGAAACTCCGGACAACGATCAGTTCTTGTAGGCCTCGTCGTGGACGCCCGCCACGGCACGGCCGGAGGGGTCCACCATGTTCTGGAAGGAGGCGTCCCAGGCCAGAGCTGCGGCGGTGCTGCAGGCCACGCTCTTCTCGTGGGGCACACAGTTGACGGCGGTGGCGCTGGGGAAGTGCTGCTCGAAGAGCTGGCGGTATAGGTAGGCTTCCTTGGTCTCGGGGGTCTTGACGGGGAAACGCTCCGCAGCGCCCCGCATCATGCCATCGGTGACTTCCTTTTCGGCGTAGGCCTTGAGGGAATCGATCCAGGAGTAGCCCACACCATCGGAGAACTGTTCCTTCTGGCGCCAGAGGACCTCGCTGGGGATGTAGCCGTCGAAGGCCTTCCGGAGGGGGAACTTCTCGATGGGACGGCTGTAATCGGCGTTCCGGGGGAGCTTGGCGGAGGGGTCCATCATCATGGCCACATCCAGGAATTCCCGATCCAGGAAGGGAACCCGGGCCTCCACGCCCCAGGCGGCGCTGGTCTTGTTGGCCCGCAGGCAGTCATAGAGGTGCAGCTTCTTGAGCTTGCGCACCGTCTCGTCGTGCAGTTCTTCGCCGTTGGGGGCTTTGTGGAAGTAGAGGTAGCCACCGAAGATCTCGTCCGCACCTTCGCCCGAGAGGACCATCTTGATGCCGAAGGAATGGATCTTCCGCATCAGGAGATACATGGGCGTGGAGGCCCGCACCGTCGTGATATCGAAGGTCTCCAGGTGGTAGATGACGTCCGAGAGGGCATCCAGGCCTTCCTGAACCGTGAAGGTGATCTCGTGGTGCACCGAGCCAATGTACTCGGCCACCTTGCGGGCAGGGGCGAAGTCCGGAGCCCCCTTGAGTCCCACGGCAAAGCTGTGCATGCGGGGCCACCAGGAGGGAGACTGGCCATCCTCCTCCACCCGGCCCTGGCTGTACTTGGCGGCGATGGCGGCAATGATGCTGCTGTCGACGCCACCGGAGATCAGCAGGCCGTAGGGCACATCGCACATGAGCTGGCGCTTGACCGCGCTCTCCAGAGCTTCCTGCAACACTGCGGGATCGTAGGGGGTGGTGGGGTAGAAGCCGGGCTCGGCCCACTTGGGCTCGTAGTAGTTCTGGAAGCCCTTGTCAGCCTCGTGACCCAGGTAGTAGTGACCGGCCGGGAACTCCTGGATCCGCTCGCAGTGACCCACCAGGGCCTTCATCTCGGAGGAGACGTAGAGGTTCTCCTGGCGATCCCAGCCCACATAGAGGGGGATCACGCCGATGGGATCCCGGGCGATGAGGAAGGTGTCGCGCTTGGTGTCGTACAGGACGAAGGCAAAGATGCCGTTCATCCGGTTCAGGAAATCCTTGGGGGCCAGCTCATCATAGAGGTAGAGGATGGGCTCGCAGTCCGAGTTGGTCTGGAAATCGTGGGTTTCCCGAAGCTGATGGCGGAGGTCTTTGTGGTTGTAGATCTCGCCGTTCACCGCCAGGACATTGCCGTTCATGGTGTCGATCAGGGGCTGGGCGCCGTGCTCCACATCCACGATGGACAGGCGCTCGTGCACCAGGATGGCGCGATCACAGGCCCAGATACCGCTCCAGTCGGGACCGCGGTGACGGATCTTGCGGCCCATGGCCAGGGCCACCTTGCGGAGCTCATTGGGATTGGACCGTGCGGGATCGATGTTCAATATGGTCAGAATGCCGCACATGTTTCCTCCGTAGACGATCACCCCAACCGGAGCTGGGTATAAACACACAGGATACCAGTCCGTGACACTTCAGTCGCGCAGGAATTAGGGAAATGCCTCTTGAATGGGACATCTGCCGCCCGCTTGCGCCACAAGCCAGAAGCCCTCCCGGAAAGCCAGGCTTTCCGGGAGGGCTCCTGTCGGAGGATGCGGACCTACTCTGCGGTCCCCTTCTCCTTCTTGACGTACTTCGCGAGGATCACCGAGACATCCGTAGGCGTCAGGGGTCCGTAGACCTGATTGTCCACCATGGCCACCGGAGCCAGGCCGCAGGTACCCAGGCAGCGGGTGCTGTCCAGGGAGAAGAGCCCGTCCCGGGTGGTTTCCCCGAAGTGGATGCCCAGTTCGTCCATGAGCCGCTGGGCCACCTTGTCCGCGCCCTTCACATAGCAGGCCGTTCCGAGGCACACGCTGATCATGTGCTTGCCCCGGGGCTGGAGGCGGAAGTAGTGGTAGAAAGTGGCCACGCCGGTCACCTTGGCCAGGGGAATCTGGGCCAGCTGCGCCACGGCGTGCATGGTGTCCTGGGCCAGATACCCGAAGTGAGCCTGGACCATGTGGAGGGCGGCGATGAGCTGCCCCTCGGAATGCTCCATGTCCCGGTTGTTCTCAATGAACGCGATGATGTGCGCGGGAAGGACCTCGAGACAGGCCGCCCGGACGGCTTCCCAGTTGTCAGTGATCGTAGTTGCGGTCTGGTGGTTCACCGAATCCCCCTGGGGCTGCGGGCCTGATAAGTGGTGTGCAGGAGTTGATGGGCCTTCTCGCCGTTGGGTTCGCCGAGGAACTCCGCGTAGAGATGGGCGATGGCGGGGTTTTCATGAGAGCGGCGCAGCTGCTTCTGGGCATCGATGCCGTAAAGCGCCTTGGCTCGGGCCCTGGAGATGTCAGGATCCATGGGGTCCTGGTACACCTGGGGATAGGGCTGGCCACCTCCCATGATGCACCCACCGGGGCAGGCCATGATCTCCACCAAGTGGTAATTCTTCTCCCCGGACTTGATGGCTTCCAGGAGCTTCTTGGCGTTGTTCAGGCCGTTGGAGACCGCAATGTTGATCTCCATGCCGTTGATCTTGATGGTGGCTTCCTTGATGCCCGTGACGCCACGGACCTCCGAGAATTCCAGGGGCCCCAGCTCCTCGCCCGTCAGTTTGACGGCGGCGGTGCGCAGGGCGGCCTCCATCACGCCTCCCGTGGCACCGAAGATGTCGGCGGCGCCGGAGGAGATGCCCATGGGACGGTCGAATTCACCATCCGGCAGCACATTGAAGTCGATGCCGTAGGACTTGATCATCCAGCCCAGTTCACGGGTGGTCAGGACCGCATCCGTGTAGGGAGTGCCATCGGCCATGGTGTGCTCGGGGCGCCCGGCCTCGAACTTCTTGGCGACGCAGGGCATGATGGCCACCACGGCGATATCCTTGGGATCCAGGCCCTTTTTCTCGGCGTAGTAAGACTTGATGAGGGCGCTGGTCATCTGCATGGGGGACTTGCAGGTGGAGGTGAAGCGGATCATCTCCGGGTAGAACTTTTCCAGGAAGCTCACCCAGCCCGGGCTGCAGGAGGTCAGCAGGGGCAGGTTCTCGCCCTTGGAGACCCGGCTCAGGAACTCCGTGGCCTCCTCCATGATGGTGAGATCCGCACCGAAGTTGGTGTCAAAGACTTCATCGAAGCCCAGGCGGCGGAGGGCCGTCACCAGCTTGCCCGTCACAGGGGTCCCCACGGGAAGACCGAAGATTTCGCCCAGGGTTGCCCGGATGGCAGGGGCCACCTGGACCACCACGTGCTTCTTCTCCGCGGCCAGGGCCTGCCACACCCGCTCGGTGTGATCCTGCTCCAGGAAGGCGGCGGTGGGGCAGACGGCAACGCACTGGCCGCACTGGATGCAGACGGAATCGTCCATGTTGCAGAGGTTGGCGGGGCCCACCACCGTTTCGAAGCCGCGCCCATGCTGGCTGAGGTTGCCCACGCCCTGCACCTCGGCGCAGACCCGCACACAGCGGCCGCAGAGGATGCACTTGGAGGGGTTGCGGATCACGGACTTGCTGCTCTCGTCGGTGGCGAACTCTTTCTTCTTGCCTTCGAAGAGGCGTTCCCGCACACCCAGCTGGTAGGCCAGGCGCTGGAGCTCACAGTTGCCATCGCGGTCGCAGGTCTGGCAGTCCTTTGGGTGGTTGTCCAGCAGCAGCTCCACGATGTCGCGGCGGGCCTGCCGGATCTCGGGGCTGTTGGTCTGCACCGCCATGCCTTCCCACACTTCCTGGCTGCAGGCAGTCATGAAGTGGTTGAAGCCCTTCACCTGCACCACGCAGACGCGGCAGGCGCCTTCAAGGCTCAGGTTCGGGTGGTAGCAGAGGCGGGGCAGATGGATGCCGAGACGCTCCGCCGCCTTCATGACGGTGGTTCCGGCTGGAACCTGCAGCGGTGTGCCATCGATGGTGAGATTGATTGATTGCTTGGTCATCAGACTTTTCCCAGTTGGATCGGCGTGGAAGAGGACTACTTGCGCTCGACCGCGTTGAAGCGGCAGAAATCGAAGCACTGCCCGCACTTGACGCAGCGGCTCTGGTCAATGACATGGGCTTCCTTCCGCTGACCGGCGATGCAATTGACAGGGCAGTTCCGGACACAGGCCGTGCAGCCGATGCAGGCTTCCGCATTGATCTCGAAGTGGATCATGGCCACACACTTCTTGGCGCGGCAGGTCTTGTCCTGGATGTGTTCGACGTACTCATCCCGGAAGTGCTTGAGGGAGCTGAGAACCGGATTGGGCGCTGCGCGGCCGAGACCACAGAGGGCCGTCTGCTGGCAGAGCTTGCCCAGCCGCTCCAGCTTGTCCAGATCCTCGAGGACCGCAGCACCGCTGGTTATCCGCTCCAGGATCTCCAGCATGCGGGTCGTGCCCTCGCGGCAGGGGGTGCACTTGCCGCAGCTCTCCTCCTGCGTGAAGGAGAGGTAGAACTTGGAGATGTCCACGATGCAGTCTTCTTCGGACAGCACGATCATGCCGCCGGAGCCCATGATGGAGCCCACCTTGGACAGGGGACCGAAGTCCACCGCCAGGTTGTCCATGGCGGCGGGAATGAAGCCGCCGGCGGGGCCGCCGGTCTGGATGGCCTTGAGAGCCTTGTCATCCTGGACGCCGCCGCCGATGCCGAAGACCACGTCCTTGAGGGGAGTGCCCAGGGGCACTTCCACCAGGCCGGTGTGCTTCACCTTGCCCGCCAGGGCGAAGACCTTGGTGCCTCCGCTCTCCTCGGTGCCCACGCTGGCGAACCATTCGCCGCCGTGGTTGACGATGGCTGTGATGTTGGCGAAGGTCTCCACGTTGTTGATGCAGGTGGGCTTGCCCCAGAGGCCCCGGGTGGTGGGGAAAGGAGGCCGGACCTTGGGCTGGCCGCGCTCACCCTCGATGGAACGGATCAGGGCCGTCTCCTCACCACACACGAAGGCACCGGCGCCCAGACGGATCTCCATCTCGAAGTCCCAGCCCGAGCCCATGATGTTCTTGCCCAGGAGCCCGGCCTTGGTGCAGAGGTCGATGGCGTTCTGGATCCGCTTGATGGCCAGGGGATACTCGGCCCGGATGTACCAGAAGCCCTTGCCGGCCCCGATGGCGTAGCCCCCGATGATCATGCCCTCCAGCACGCTGAAGGGATCGGATTCGAGCATACCCCGGTCCATGAAGGCGCCGGGATCGCCCTCGTCACCATTGCAGATGATGTAGCGGGTCTTTTCTTCGTTCTGGGTGGCCAGCTCCCACTTCTTGCCCGTGAGGAAGCCGCCACCGCCCCGGCCCCGCAGCCGGGCCTTGAGGACCTCGTTGATGACCCACTGGGGATCATTCTTGCCCAGGACCGTCGCCAGGGCCTTGAAGCCGTCAAGGGCGATGTATTCCTCCAGGCTCTCGGGGTCCAGAACGCCGCTGTTACGCATGGCGATCCGGTTCTGGGCCGTGAAGAAGCTCACATCGCCGTACATCTCCGTGAACTTCTGGGAGACCGAGGACTTGGCCCCCTGCCCTGCGCCAAGGTTCTGCCGATCCAGGGAACCATCCAGGGCGTGCTCCGGAAGGGGGCAGCCCTTCTGGATGTGCTTGGTGAAGATCTCGTGGACAAGCTCCCGGTTCACCCGCTCGTATTTGACGGGTGCCTGGCCCGGGACGAAGATCCCAACGATGGGCTCCTTGCTGCAGCGCCCCGTACAGCCGGTCTTATGAATCTCGATGGCATCGGACCCGGAGGACTGGATGTGCTTGGTGAACTCATCCAGGACATCCAGCGAGCCCGCCGCATGTTCACAGGTGGCAGACCCGATCTGGACCGTGATCTTACCGGCCTTGCGGTGCTCAGCCATGGCTGAGTGGACGCGATCCCTCAGCGAATCAAAGAAGTCTGTTACCGGGCTGGACATCTGAACTCCATAATTAACAGATAATATTTTGCCCAACTTGCTCGGGCTGCACCAAAACGTGTCACATCAGGACAGGCTCTTTGCCACTCAAAAGCAAGGTCTGGGCCAACCAGGGTCAACATTTTTATTCTTTGCTTTATTTGACCTTACGCATAAAAACAACACTCAACCTTCATTTCATCCCTTGATTCAGTGTCCCCATATGCCCCATATATGGAACACTCTGGAACACCTGGATGACACCATGGCGCAATCCCTCCGAAAACAGCACCGCCTCGCCCAAGTCTGGGAACACTACATCCGCACGGGAGAAGTGTTTCCCGCCGAATCGCTCCGTTCCGAAATCGCGGACTCGTGGTTTCGATGCAAAGGGTGGGGCATCGACCCCCTCGCGGAAATGTCCGCAACGAAGGTATCCGGAGCCCGGCTCACAGCCCTGCTGCAGGACAAGGCCGAGCTGATCCGCATCGCAGACCCTTTCATGCAGAAAGTCTATAGCTTCGTGGCAGGTTCCGGTTCCGTCGTACTCCTCTTCAACGGCCGCGGAATCCTGCTGAAGACCGTAGGGGACGAAGAGACCCTGAGAGCCGCTCCCCACATCAACTTCCAGCCCGGGGCCAGCTGGACCGAAAGGGATGAGGGCTCCAACGGCGTGGGCACGGCCCTGACCCTGGGCCGCCCGGTGCAGATCTCCGGACGTGAGCACTATTGCCGGAAATACCACGCCTGGACCTGCTCCGGCGTCCCCATCCGCAGCGAATCAGGCCAGATCACGGGTGTGCTGGAACTCATGGGGCCCATCGACACCTCCCACCTCCACACCCTCGGCATGGTGGTGGCGGCGGTCCAGGCCATCGAAAACGAGTGCCGGATCTACCAGCGGAACAGCGAACTGACCCGCCTGAACGGCCACATCACCAGCATCCTCCGGGCCGCAAGCAACGGCATCATCGTGCTGGATGCCAAGGGCATCATCCAGCAGATCAACCCCGCCGGGGAGCGACTGCTATCCATGTCCAACCACCAGGCCACGGGACTGGACCTCTGCCAGCACATCAAGCAGATCGACCCCCTGCGCCAACTGCTTCAATTGGGTCTAGAACTGCAGGACCAGGAACTGGAATTGACCCTCTGGGAACGCCCCATCGTGTGCGTCGCCAGCGGCCGCCCCATCTTCGACGAGCAGGGCCAGCAGCAGGGGGCCGTGCTCTCGGTCCACCCGATCCAGAGCATGCGCCGCCTCATCAACCGCTACAGCGGCTCCGAGGCCACCTTCCGCTTCGAGAACATCCTGGGACGGGGCCAGTCCCTGCAGAAGGCCCTGGATCTGGCCCGGAATGCGGCATCCGACGACAGCCATGTGCTGCTCTCGGGCGAAAGCGGCACCGGCAAGGAGATGTTCGCCCAAGCCATCCACAATTTCTCCGACCGCGCCACGGGCCCATTCATCGCCATCAACTGCGGCGCCATCCCCCGGGAACTCCTGGCCAGCGAACTCTTCGGCTACCAGGATGGCGCCTTCACCGGAGCCAACAAGGGCGGCCGTCCGGGCAAGTTCGAGCTGGCGGCCGGCGGTACCCTCTTCCTGGACGAGATCGGGGACATGCCCCTGGATCAGCAGGTGGCGCTCCTACGGGTCCTGCAGGACCGGACCGTCACCCGCCTTGGCGGCGAACGCCCCCTTACGGTGGATGTGCGCATCATCTGCGCCTCCCACAAGGAATTGCGCGCGGAAGTCCAGAAGGGGACCTTCCGCGAGGATCTCTTCTACCGCCTCAACGTCCGGCCGATCCGTCTTCCCGCCCTCCGTGAGCACATCGAGGACATCCCCCTCCTCCTGGAGGCCTTCCTGAGCAACCAGGGGCCCAAGCCCCACCCACCCGTGGATCCCGCGGTCATCCCCCTCCTCC
>JAFNAB010000120.1 GCA_017859955.1 Holophagaceae bacterium | reverse complement strand
GGAGACGCCGTCGAGAGCCCTCACCTCCATGTCTCCCATCTGGTAGACCTTGGTGATGTCCTGGAGGCGGATCAGGGGGGCTTCAGTCATGGGAACCTCTAAGATCGCAGACTCCCGCAGAGCCCGACGGAATACAAGACGTTTTCGAAGGGCAAGGCCCCACAGGGACAACAGACCCTTGAAAACATGCCAAGGTGTAATCAGAAAAGCATCCCAGCACGATCCCAACAGTCCATCCTGGAGCCCCACCATGAAACGTCTCCGGTTCAAGAAGCTCGACGCTTTCGCCACCCGCGGTTCCAGCGGCAATCCAGCGGGAGCGGTGTATCTGGGTGCCCATGAAGAGCTCACCTTGGAGGAAATGCAACGCGTCGCCCAGGAGTTGAAAGGCTACGTCAGCGAAGTGGGCTTCCTCACCCCCCTGGAAGGCAATTCCTTCCGGATCCGCTACTTCTCAGCGACGAGGGAAGTGGCTTTCTGTGGGCACGCCACCATCGCCATCATGGCCGATCTGCTGAAAAACAATCCGACCCTTGCGACCCTGCCGCAGGTCGATCTTCACACCAACAAAGGGATTCTGCCGGTGGAAAATCAACTGGCAACTGCAGATGCGGTATACGTCCAGGCACCTACCCCCATTCACAGGACCTGCATGCTTGCACTCAAGGAAATCTGCGAAGCCCTGAACCTTCCGGAAACGGTCGTAGACCCCACCATTCCTTTGGGCATCGTGGATGCCGGGAACTGGACCCTCTGCCTTCCCATTCGGAGGCTGGAGGATGTATTGAGCCTTACACCCGACCTCAGCACCCTGACGGCCTTCTGCAACGCCTCGGAACTGGACGTGGTCACGGTCTTCACCCGCGACACGGCGAGCCCTCAGAACCAGCTCCGGACCAGGGTCTTCGCCGCCCCCTTCGGCTATCTGGAGGATCCCGCAACGGGCTCGGGCAACGCAGCCCTGGGATACCACCTCCATACACTGGGGCTCTGGGATGGCGCGCCCATCAACGTTGAGCAGAATGGCGACCGCGAGCGTCCGAACCTGGTCCGCCTGGCCTCGGCACCCCGGGAGCGGGCCGATCTCCGGCGCTCCGGGTTCCGTGGAAGGCGCTTTTGAGCAATATCGTCAATCAAGTCATCATCCTCTTCCTGCTCCTCCTGACCGGTTTCTACGCAAGGAAGCGGCACTTCATCGATGACCGGGTGAACCGGGGCCTGTCGGACCTCCTGCTCAACATCACCATGCCGCTGCTGGTCTTCGTGTCCTTCCTGCGGCCCTTCGAGAAGGCCCTGCTGGCCGGGGCCGGCCGGATGCTGGCCCTCTCGATCCTCATGAACATCCTGCTTCTGTTGCTGGGCAGGCTCCTCTTCTTCAAGGCGCCCCCCCATCGCCAGGCCCCCTGGCGCTTCATCACGGCCTTCTCCAACTGCGGCTTCATGGGAATCCCCCTGCTGGCGAGCCTCTTCCCGGACGTGGGGGTCTTCTACGGCGCCGTCTTCCAACTCCCCTTCTGGATCTTCATGTTCAGTTCGGGCATCACCCTCTTCACCGGTCGGACCAGTTTCCGGGAGGCCTGGAAGGCGGTGATGAATCCGATCATGATCGCCACCCTGGCGGGCATCCTGTTCTATCTCTGCTCCCTGCGCCTGCCCCACCCCGTGACCCAGGCCATGGCGATGGTGGGCAACATGACCACCCCGCTTTCCATGATGATCATCGGCGTCATGCTGGCGGAGGTGAAGGCGACGGAGGTCTTCTCCGGCGTCTCCATCTACATGATCAGCGCCGTGCGCCTCCTCTTGGCCCCGGCCCTGACCTTCCTGGTGTGTCGGCTCTTCCACGCCGACCCCGTCATCACCCGCATCCTGGTGGTCATCGAGGCCCTTCCGGCCGCCGCCACCGTGGCGGTCTTCTCCCAGATCTACGGCGGAGACAACGCCTACACCTCGCGCTGCGTCTTCCTGACCACGGCCCTGAGCCTCCTGACCCTGCCTTTGGTGGTGCGCCTGCTAGACTGCTTCTGATTTGTTCAGGAGCATGAATGACTTTGGATACCGAAGCACAGCAGGTCCGCCAGGCCCGGAGCCGCTTCGCGGCCATGGCGGGTTCGTACTTCATGGGCACCTTCAACGACAACTTCTACAAGCAGGCCGTCATGCTCCTGGCAGTGACCCTGGGGATGAAACAGTTCCAGGGCCTGGTGGGTGCGGCCTTCACCATTCCATTCATCATCTTCGCGGCCCCGGCGGGCTGGTTCGCGGACCGCTTCCCCAAGCGCCGCATCGTCATAGGCGCCAAGAGCCTTGAGCTGCTGGCGGCCTTCGTCGGAGCCTACGGCATCCTGACGGGCCACATGTGGATCATGATCGGCATGGTGGGACTCATGGGTATCCAGTCCACCTTCTTCAGCCCTGCCCTGAACGGCTCGATCCCCGAGCTCTACCCCCCCAGCCACGTCACCCAGGCCAACGCCATGCTCCGCATGATCGTGAGCGTCGGCATCCTGGTGGGCATCACCCTCGCGGGCTTCGTCCTGGGCATGCAGGGCAACCCACTCCTGGGGGCCACCTTCGGCCACGGGATGGTGGGCCTGGCCGTCATCGTCTTCGCCATCATCGGCCTGGGCGTAAGCCTGGGCATCCCCTCCAGGCCCGCCGCCGACCCGGAGCGCCCCTTTCCCTGGAGCGGCCCCCTGGACACCTGCCGTGAGCTGGGCGCCATCTGGCGGGACCACCAGCTGGGCCGGGTCCTGCTGGCGGACGTCTTCATCTGGTCCGCCGGGGTCTTCCAGCTCCTGGTGATCAACACCCTGGGCAAGGAACAGTTCCACCTGGGGGACGCCCGGACCTCGCTGCTGGTGGCCAGCCAGCTCCTGGGTCTGGCCTGCGGCGGCCTCCTCTCCGCCCGCTTCGCCAAGGGTGAGCGCTGGTTCCGGGTGCTCCTGCCCGCGGGCCTCCTCATGGGCCTGGCCATGCTGGCCCTGGCCCTGGTGCCCTCCATGCCCCGGGGAGTCCAGATCCCCGCCCTCTATGCCCTCATCGCCCTGGCCGGGGCCGGAGGCGGACTCTTCATGATCCCCTGCGAAAGCTTCCTCCAGGTTCGCCCTGCCCCTGAGCGCAAGGGCGCGGTCTGGGCCAGCGCCAACTTCGCAGCCTTCCTGGGCATGTCCGCCGTGAGCCTGGCCTACACCCTGATCCCGGCCCTGAGCGCCCTCCGGCCCACCCTGGCCTACGGCGGCCTGGGGGTGGCCTCCCTGGCCTTCACCCTCTGGCTGCGCATGGAATTCCGCGGAAAGGCCTGGGCATGATCGCCTCGCTCCTCTGCGCCCTGGCCAAGCCCCTCATCAGCCTGCGGTACCGCGTCCGGCTCCTCGGCCGGGACACCCTGTCCGAAGCCAAGGGACGGGGCACCCTCTTCCTCCCCAACCACCCGGCCCTCATCGACCCCGTACTCGTGCGGGTCCACCTCCAGAAGCCCTTCGAACCCTGGGTCCTGGCGGACAAGGACCGCATCGCCAGCGGCTTCACCGCCTGGGCGGCCCGGACCATGAAGGCCATGCCCCTGCCGGACCCCGCAGTATACGGCGCCGCCGCCCGGGATGAGGTCGAGAAGGCCCTCGACAACTGCGCTGCCGCCCTCAACCGCGGCGAGAACCTGCTGCTCTACCCGGCGGGAAGGATCATGCGGAGCCACCTGGAGGCCCTGGGCGCCACCAGTGCCGTGGAGGCCATCCTGAAGAAGGCCCCGGAGACGCGCATCGTCCTGATCCGCACCACCGGCCTCTGGGGCAGTGCCTCCAGCCGCATCTACGGCCTCAACCCCCAGATGGGCGCCTTCCTGGGCATGGGGCTCCGCAAGCTCCTGGCCAACGGGCTCTTCTTCATGCCCAAGCGGGAGGTGACCCTCACCTTCGAGGAAGCCCTGGACTTCCCCCGCCAGGGCACCCGGGACCAGCAGAACCGCTACATGGAGGACTTCTACAACCGGGAGGCCCCCGCAGGCCGCTATGTGCCCTACGGATTCTGGGAAGGGAAGGCCGACCGGGAGCTGCCGGACCCCGTGGCCCCCAAGGCCGAGGGGGACCCCGCCAAGGTGGACCCCGCCACCCGGGAGCAGGTCCTGGCCCACCTGAAAGAACTCAGCGGCCTCACCCAGCTGAAGGATGATCAGCAGCTGGCCCGGGATCTGGGCCTGGACAGCCTGGGGCGCCTGGAGGTGCTCAACTGGCTGGACCAGGAATTCCACCTGAACGCCGCGGACCCGGAAGTGCTGCAGACCGTGGGGGACGTCATCCTGGCGGCGGCGGGCCTCCTGGACACCAGCGGCCAGCGCCAGCTCAAACCCATCGATCCCCGCTGGTTCGCTCCCCGACCGCACCCGGTCAAGGTGCCCGAGGGCGGCTCCCTGGCCGAGGTCTTCCTGGCCCAGGCCAGGCGCCAGCCCGATGCGGCGATCCTGGCGGACCAGAACTCCGGCGTGAAGACCTACCGCGACATCATCCTGGGCATCCTGGCCCTCAAGCCCAGCCTGGAGGCCATCGAAGGCCAGTACGTCGGCATCATGCTCCCGGCCTCCGTGGGCGCGGGCATCGTCTACCTGGCCACCCTCTTCGCGGGCAAGACCCCGGTAATGGTGAACTGGACCGTGGGCGGGCGGAACCTCAAGCATGGCCTGGACCTCCTGAAGGTCTCCAAGGTCCTCACCGCCGGGCAGCTCCTCACCAAGGTGGAGGCCCAGGGCCTGGACCTATCCGCCGTGCGGGACCGATTCCTGCTCCTGGAAGATGTGGGCAAGTCCATCGGGACTGGCCGCAAGCTCCTGGCCCTGCTGCGCAGCCGCCTCTCCTGGGGCAGCCTCCGTCGGGCCAAGATCTCAGAGACGGCGGTGGTGCTTTTCACCTCGGGTTCCGAGAACCTGCCCAAGGCCGTGCCCCTGACCCAGGGCAACCTCCTGGCCAATATCCGGGATCTCCTCCAGGCCTATCCATTCCTGGATGGCAGCCGCTTCATGGGCATCCTGCCCCCCTTCCACTCCTTCGGCCTCACCACCACCACCCTCCTGCCCCTCTGCACCGGCGTGCCCGTGGTCTACCACCCCAATCCCACGGAGGGCGCGGCCCTGGCCAGCCTGATCCGGGCCTATGGCGCCACCTTCCTCCTGGGCACCCCCACCTTCCTGAACGGCGTGGTGCGGGCCGCCACGGATGAGCAGCTCGCCAGCCTCCGCTACGTCATCACCGGCGCGGAGAAGTGCCCCGAGACCCTCTACGCCACCCTGGAACAGCGTTTCCCAGAGCTGGTGGTCCTGGAGGGCTACGGCATCACCGAATGCTCCCCGGTCGTCAGCGGCAACCGCCTGGAGAACCGCCGCCACGGAACCATCGGCCTCCCCCTGCCCTCCCTGCGCCACGTCCTCGTGGACCCCGACACCGGTGAGCGGGCCCAGCCGGGCCGCACGGGGATGCTCCTGGTGCAGGGCCCCAGCATCTTCAGGGGCTACCTCCATTACGAGGGCGCAAGCCCATTCCAGGACTTCGAGGGCTCCAGCTGGTACCGCACCGGGGACCTGGTGAAGGAAGAGGAGGGCCACCTGGTCTTCGCCGGGCGCCTGAAGCGCTTCGTCAAGCTCGGGGGCGAGATGGTGAGCCTCCCGGCGGTGGAGGAGGCCCTCCTGGGCCGCTTCGGCCAGCCGGACGACGAGGAGATCATCCTCGCCGTCGAAGCCACCCCCGACGAGCACAACCCCGAACTGGTGCTTTTCACCATCCGCGACATCACCCGCGAAGCCGCCAACGCCGCCATCCGCGCCGCCGACCTCAGCCCCATCCACAGCATCCGCCGCGTGGAACGCCTGGAGAAGATCCCGGTGCTGGGGACCGGCAAGACGGATTACCGGAGTTTGAAGGCGAGGTTGTAGAGGGGAAAGCCGTCGTACACCTAGGCGTTGGCTGTCTCGGCGTCTCGGGCAGGATGACTGCCACGCACTTACCGACCCCAGGTTTTGGCCCGCTCCTTCTGAACAGCATCGGCCTTGGCCATCCAATATCGGAACTTGGCTTCATCCACTTCCACGCCCATCCAGCCATAACGATAGCCAGCAGCCAACTCCACCATGCAATACGGATCCCCCGCCTCCGCGCCTTTCTGGAACCACATCACGGCCTCAGGCTGCGGTGAAGTCAGCCCCCCCCCCATGGATCTAATTTTCCCAAGCTTATACATGGCTTCCACGTCCCCCCCTTCCGCGGCCTTCGTTAGCCACGATGTGGCTTCTGGTATGTCGCGCTCGGGTCCTTTGCTCCACAGCCATTTCCCGTATTCCCGCTGGGCCGCAGGAGTGCCATATTCCGCCTTAAGGGCAAGTCGGCTGCGCTCGTTGCACCCCATTGCGAGTACCAGCACTAGGCATCCGATCCAGGTCTTCATTTGTCGAGACATCCGATTTCTCCTGTCCGCACATTGACATTGAGGTAACGCCACCACCACTCATGCCCCCAAGCGGGGTCCTGCTCCCCAGAGGGAGGGGTGTCCCTTACAGGGTAGGTGGCCAGTTTGCCGTCATCATCCTGGCCCACGGAACAAAGGTAGCCGTTCGTGAAATTGTGCTCCCCGCTGTTTGTCAGGGCCGACTCCTTGGCCTCAAGGGGCTGTAGGCAGTAGCCGCAATGCCAAAATTGACCGAAATCATTATGGGGCAAGGAGATTCTCGACGCATTCATATGGACCATCGGCCCCGTGGGCAAACGTCGATAAAATCATCTCAAACAACATTCCTATTTTTTATTTTGTAATTCTTTTTCAATTTTTCGGTAATTTGCTTCCATGACAGGATCCATCGGGAGCCCGTACATGCCACAGCGGTAACCCCATGCAAGTCGATCAGCACACCACGGGTGACCGAATTCAACGCCTCGGCGGAGCCAGTAGACCACCTCTTCTGGCTTCAATACACTCCACATACATTCTATCGAAACAATTGCATGTATGTTACCACTAGACGCTGATTTTCGAATCCAATAATTGCTTTTATAGTTATTTCTTCTGACATACATACTATTATCTCGACCATATTCACACGAGAGAAAATACATAGCATCACTATTACCTAGTCGAGCAAGTATGTATGCTCTTGAAAATGGAATTAGCATCAGCAGTAATATTGCAATCCACAAAATTGCCCATCTTCGAAAAAATACCATAAATCCACTTATAGCATTCAATTCATTAGCACTAGGCTTGTATTTCATTTTTCCAGACATTGTCTCGCTCCTTCAAACTTATTGACCTCACCCAGCGGAGTCATTGATCCCGCGTCACTGCCTACATCGCAGATGTACGCTGTTGTAAAATTGTGCTCGTCTAGATTCGGGAGCAGCCTACTCGATTCGTGGAAGATAACCTTGTGCCGGTTTCGCCAGGTTTCTAACAGAGAATCGGGCGGACCAGCGATAATTTTCCCGGCATGCCCGCTGGCACCCCCAAGGTACACCCCCTGTCTTGCGGCCGCTTTCAAAGGACTCCCCAACACCCGCTGGAAGGGGTCCCCCATGCCCAACCCAAGGGCCACGGCGTCCTTCCTGTTGACGTGGTGCGTGTAACTCTTGTACGCCTGCCGAACACCCCAGTCGTACATGTTGGCCCCTCCGCCGTATGAGATCAGATCGATCTTGCTTGCCACATCGACGCGGCCCACTTCCCCCCCCGTGGGCAACCGTCGACTGGCCGTGATCCACCCCAGACGGGACTGTGCCACAGCCGAAATGATCGCACCCTGACTATGCGCGTGAAGCGTGAATGGGATGGCTTCCAATTTGTCATACAAGCGATTCAATTCTCCCCTCAGGCGCCCCCGGAACACCTCACCCGCAGCACGGATGCGAGAGAACGCTTCAACCCCCTCCGGAAACTCATCCTGGAAGCTCGGCTGTGTTTTCGGAACGATATCCGCATCCCCCAACTCAACCAGCGGAGCATCCATCACCAGGATGGAATCCAGCGTCCGCGCCTTGGCATCCGCGAGAAGTCCGCCAGATTGGAGATCCGTGCACCAATGGATCTCCCAGACCTCCCTGGGAAGTTGGGGGTCGCGGTGCTTCAGATAGAACGCTCTCTGATAATCCCGGCTCCACAGAATTTTGGCCACTGCCCGGAGCGTCGCGATGAGGCGGATACTGTCTTCATTGGTCGTAACACGATCCGGCGCGGCGGTGTCCTCCTTCTGGCTGATGCAATCCAACAGATCAAAGCCCCGACCTGGCCACAATCCAATAGGACAGCCATAGTAGAGGTTGGAGGAGACGTTGTATTGAGCAATGATGGGCGTGCTCGCGGAAGGGTCATTCACGCCAAGCACGTTATCCATCCTCCGTTGCAGGGCCTGGGCTGATTCATCCACATCTTCAGCCTTGTTCTGGATCCCATTGATCAATACATCTATCCGATCAGCCTTGATGTGGCCAAAGATGAAATCCGACATATCCGCTTCAATGTTCGAATTAAAATCCTGGTTTTTTGAATAATTCCAATCCTTGGGGTCGGCAGTATTGCACAACACATGTGGATTCAAAAAAGGGAAATACGGTTTCCCATCCCCGGGAAAGAGGAGGTGCCAGTTCTTGGAAAGCATCAACTGAAGAATCCCGAGGCCTTGGTTATAATAGACCGAATCAAGTCCAGAGGATGCGGACGCGATGATCTGCTGGCTTTCCAAGGCGGACTGCAACTCGCCGTACCACGGGCCATACGTAGCTGTTGAGCATTCGCTCCGATTGGGAAGATTGTTTATTCCCACAATGGCGTCATCAATGCGCTTGCGTTCACCATGAAAGGGTTGTTTGGAAAGGGACACACCCACAGGACCGACCAATAAGTCCCGGGTCAATAGCGTATGGATTGGGTAGCGCCCTTTGCCCGTCTCTTCTGGAGCGCGTAGTTTGGGATACGCTACCAAGTACTGCACCATGATGTTGTTATGATTGAATCCGCCAGCACAGGTCTTGAACTGCTGATAAAGGATAGGAAGGATACGCCCATCGATGCGCTGGGACTCGGGCAGGGATGAATCTGTTTCCCACGGAAAGCCTGCAGGGTCCTTACCCCACCGTCTGGCGTCATCGAGGACCCTATAGGCGTCGCCCCCTTCTTCTTTCGTAAACATCTGCAGGGTATTCACGACCTGGGCCATACGATATCCATACGCACCAGGCGGGTCCCCCTGGTGCCATACCCATTTCGGATTCCGGTCCCCTGTATACACCGGAGAGTGGAAGGTTGGACGCCAGGCCAGCGGCATCGGCCCCAATTGGCTGCTTTGGGCACCTCCGCCACTATAAATGCGCCTCCTCAACATGGGCATGGCCCTCTCAATCCCCACCTGCACTTCATCAAGGGCCATGTCCGGCAATGCATAGGCCACCTGTGGGATTTCCTCTTGGGCCGCCGGGATCTGGCAATGCTCCGTCAAGGACAATCGCTGCTGAAGCTCCTCCGGGAGATCGGCAACAACGGTGCCGGATGGCTGGCTCCGCAAGAAGCTCTCCCACTTTCCCATGGCCGGGTTGTTCATGGTCTGGCCAGGATCGGAAGCCGAAACTTCCGGATCGTAATGCCAGACACCGCCCCGGATCACATCATGTACGGTGGTGTTGGAGTTGAACTTGACCAAGAACTCGTATTCTCTTCGTTGAAGGGGCTTGTCCGGGTAGTTCGCCTTGTTGTCGAACAAGAGGAAGTGGAGTTTCACCCTGAAGCGCTCGGCGCGGTCAGAGCGCATAGCCTGAGCCTTCGCAGCCAGGATTCCGGAGTTGATCGAGAAGGAGAATGGGGCATAGGCAAACTGCCTCATCGCAATTGAGCTGTTGGTCCGAGACTCGGCCATCAGGAGCGCCATCGATGGATCTCCATCTCCATAAAGATGGCTCCTTGTTCCCGCTATTTTCTCAACTTGGTCATTCCAATCACCGGAACCACGCAGGATCCTCAAGGCGCTGATATCTATGGCACCTGGCATTTCATTAGCGCCCTCGTAGAGTTCCCCCTTTGCCTCCACAAACCACTCGCTATCCTCCTTCGTGATCATGGCAAAACTACTTGCATCGCGATACTCCATCACCGCTGATACCTGCATTTCACCAAGGTCGGGGTAGAAATAGCGGAGGAAGGGGTAGCCGTTCTCCCCCTGTAATCTGGTCATGGCATAAGTCGCGGTCCTAGAGACAGGGATCCCGCCCTCACTACTGGCACTCGAGGCAGCACTCTGGGCAACTCCTTCAGTCAGGAGGGGTTTCGCAGCTCCGCTATCGCCACTGCTGAACGCGGTATCTGCACCTGCCAACCACTGACTCGCATCAACGCGCACAGGGAGACCGAACACAGGGACGATATCCACGGAATCCAGGCTCTTGATTACAAGAGAGCTACGCGCCGCCGTCACTTGATCGTCGATCAGCATCCCCTCCACCAGGGTCCAGGCGCCGGTGGGGGCGAAGCTGTAGATCGGGGAAAGGGCCTGGGGGGTGGTTCCCTTCGGCATGAGGGTCTTCAGGTCAAAGACATACACTTGACCATTGGATTCCACGCCCACGAGCATCTTGGCGGGATCGGGGGTGATCCGCCGGATAGTGCCGGGAAGGGTTCCGCAGGCGTACTGGACCACTCCGGGGACGTTCAGGTTGGTGACATCGGGCTTCAGGACCCAGAACTTCCCGCCGCTGGCGGGCGTGGTGCCCACCAGGAGGAGGTTGCCCTGTTCGGTGCCGCTGGGCCCCTGCCAAGTGCCCTTCATGACCTCCACGATATCCGCATGCTCCTTATCCACAGCGAAGGACAGGTCGTGGATTCGCCCATCCATGCCCGCCGGGCCGCCAGCCATGAAGGTGGCCTTGGATTCAGGCTGGCCGACCTTGCCATTAATAAGAACGAGCATCCCCTCTGAGTAGCCCATGGTGGCATAGGCGATGGGATAGCCGAAATCATCCTCGGTGACCACACCGCTCATGACACTTGGCCTCACACTGTCCGATGAGGAGTAGAAGCCATTGCTGGCCACCAGAGTGCTGGGATCGGGGAAGTACCCCGTGCTCATCCGAGCGCGCCGGGCCAGGACCTGAATACCATTGAAGGCAGTGCCATCGGCTTCCAGGGCCTGGGCATCACCCA
>JAFNAB010000222.1 GCA_017859955.1 Holophagaceae bacterium | reverse complement strand
GGTCAGGATGGGTTGCCTCGGCTCTTGCGTTGGGCGGATGGGTTAGTCATTCAGCGGGGTGCAGGCGCGATTCCGCCCTCCTCTTGGTTCTGATGCAAAGAGGGTGCTTACCGGTTTTGGCCAAAGGATTGCGGTGGGGTGCTCGGGCCGTGTCCCGACATCCTAGGAGACCACCATGGGTATTCCACCCCTCGGAAGCGCTGCTTCCACCCCCACTACGAACGCCGTCAAAGCCTCCAGTCAGGAGGCCACCGCGAGCCCTTCCTTTGCGGAGATCGCCAAGCTGGCGGTTTCGCCCGGGGATACGGTGACCCTTTCTGCCCAGGCCAAGGCTTTGATGCAGAACCAAGGGGCCGCTTCCGCCCTCGCGCTGCTGGGAAATTGATGCTCCGGCCGATCGGCGGTGTCCATGGGGGTGTCGCCGATCCTGGGGCCGCTGAAAAGCTGCCTTTCGGGGGGCTGCTGCTGGGAGTGAAGCCTGATGCGAGTCGGATTTTTATGATTGTCCATGGATA
The DNA here is from genome assembly GCA_017859955.1 of Holophagaceae bacterium. GTDB lineage: Bacteria > Acidobacteriota > Holophagae > Holophagales > Holophagaceae > Holophaga. Next base: position 2,278 of record JAFNAB010000222.1, on the reverse strand, counting down.
GGGCAGGGCATAAATTGCACTTGTTGTTCTAAGTTACCTTTATTTAATTCTTGAGATCTGTGGATTGAGTGTGTGTTGGCGGGCGGCCTGGAAGGCCCGTTCATTGGGCTCGTCGCGGAGGCGATTGGGCGGCCTGGGGGCGCCATTGGGCGCAGGGGTGATGAGGCCTGGGCCCGGAAGGGTTCGGTTGGCGGCTCTGTCCTGGCAACGCTCTTGCCCAATGGAACCAGGATCCCGTTCCTACCCACAAAGGAGGGTTTATGAGTGTTTCTCCCATCGGGGCCTCCAGCGTATCGGCCCTCGTTCTGTCCAGGCTGCTGGGCAATTCGGACAGTTCAAGCAGCACGGAGAGCGCCTCCGGTCTGTCCCAGAGTGGTCTGGACAGCCTGTTCATTTCACCTGAGGCTCAGTGGATGAGCCGGACCCAGTCCGGTAATCCTTTCAAGGCGGACCTCGACAGCCTGGGCAGCCTCATCCAGTCGGGGGACATGGATTCCGCCAAGACGGCCTACGCCGCCATGCTGGAGAAGATGCAGTCCCATCAGGGGGGCCAGGATGCCGTCTCGACGGAGTTCGCCGCCCCCGCCGCCAACGTCCAACAGCAGCCAGAACGTCTCCGGAGTTTCGGATCTGGATGTCCTGCTGCTTTCGAGCTACTGGAATTACCCGGGGCTGAGTGCACAGCTGACGGGTAATGCCAGTTATCTCACCTAAAACCTAATCCAAGGCCGGGTCCGTCACTCCGTGCTGGCGGACCCGTCCATGGCGATGGCGCGGATGGCGGTTCCGTAAGCGAAGGCTACAGGCGAGGTCGTGGTGTCGGTGGAAGGGGACTTCCACATCCAGAGGGTGGTGCTGCTGGTCGCCGGCGTACCGGTGCCCACCAGCCAATCCTTGGTTCCCGGGTGGGCGATGGTGACCAGGGCCGCGCTCGGTGCGGGAAGCTCCAGGCTGGGGGCGACATCGTAGCTGGTGGAGAATTTGGCATTCTTGAATGCGATGGGGCCAGCGGTGCGGCACACATAGACCAGGCCGTTGGTGGAATCCGCTGCCAATAGCCCGTGGTCCTTGCACTCGGAAAGCAGCGTGTTGCTGGTGCCCACGATCACGCTGCTGTCGGAGGCGAAACCAGAGGCCGTGCCAAGCCTGAGTCTCGGTCCTGTGTATGTATCGGTATTGCTGTCTTCGACGCTGCTGCCGCTGTAAAAGAATCCGAAGAGCTTACTGTTGAATGCGGCCACTCCCAGGCAGTGCTTGTCTCCTGAGACTTTAAGCAGGTTGACACTGGTGGCTGCCACCGTGTCACCGTCCGCATAGGCGAGGGGAGAGGTGATCGCCCATATCCGGGTGGTGCTGCTGTTGTATTCCGTCGCGTAGAGCGTCCCGCTTGTGCCATCCACCGCAAGCTGTCCGAAGGTGCTGCTGTCGAGCACATCGTCGTCCCCGCCGTCGCCATCGCCCAACTGGAAGGTTCGGATATAAGAGCTGGTGATGGCCCCACTGCGGGAGCGGATGCTGTCAATGCGGGCGATGAGTCCCGATTCAGAGATCAGCCATAGGCGGCCTTGGCTGCGGTTCAGGCACATGCCCCCGGAGGCCAGGGGGGCCAGGTCCGCCAGTTTGGCGGAGGTCAGGGTCCGGGTCGGATCTGTGCTGGTGTCGTCGTAAAGGGTCTCAGCATCGTCCCAGACCAGGATCTTGCTGTCCGTGGCATCAAAGGCGTAGATAGCCGTTCCGGAGGTGTCCGTCCCAATGGCCACGCAGCCCGTGCTGAAAAGGACGCCCAGGACCGTAAGTGCGCCAAGGATGAATCGCTGAATCTTCATAGGGGGGGCTCTCCTGGGAATGGGCGCGGCCCACAGGGGATTTGCCTCCATCATAGGTGATCCCACCGCCCTCATCGTTCCTAGGGATTTCCTGTGAATTGCCGAAGAAAAGGGCCCGACGTCGGTCGGGCCCCTTTCAAACCTTTTCCCTTCGGGATTACCCGCGGGTCATGGTGCCGTCCCAGGTCTCGATCTTCTTGGGGATGGCCTTGCCGGTGTTCCAGGTGGTGGTGACGTTCTTGCTCTCCGTGAAGAAGATGAAGCCGTCACGGCCCATGCAGTGCAGGTCCCCGAAGAAGGAGCGCTTGTGGCCGGTGAAGCCGAAGATGCCCAGGGGCACGGGGATGCCCACGTTGACGCCCACCATGCCGCCATCGGTGCGGGAGGCGAACTCACGGGCGTAGTGCCCGCTCTCCGTGAAGATCACGGAACCGTTGGCGAACTCGTTGTTG
>JAFNAB010000119.1 GCA_017859955.1 Holophagaceae bacterium | reverse complement strand
CTTCTATGTCCCCGAACTGCGGCCCATGACCGGCAAGGATCTGCCGGTCCGGGACTACCTCCTGAAGTCCGATCTCTTCGGGACCTTCGTGGCCATGGCGGAGAACTGGATCCGCTGGACCTGGCCCTATATTGAGAGCGAGGGCAGGGCCTACCTCACGGTGGCCATCGGCTGCACCGGGGGGCAGCACCGCAGTGTGGCGCTGGTGGAGAACCTCGCCCTCAACCTGCGGGAAACCGTGTCCAGGCTGGTGGTCCAGCACCGGGAACTCAGCTAGTGGCCCGATCCAGTCTTTCCCTGCGATTCCTGGCGGCGACCCTGGCCCTGGCTCTCATCCCCGGTTCAGCCCTGTGGACCCTGATGCGCCAGGGACCCCTGGACCATCCGGCGACCATACTGGTCCGGAAAGGGGCGACCCTCGATCAGGTGGCCCAGCAGATGGAAAGGGAAGGGGTCATCCGCTCGGCGGCCCTTTTCAAGGTCTGGGCCCGGGCCCGCAAGCTGCAGCTCCTCCGGGGCGAATACACCTTCTCTCCCAGGTCCAGTCTCTCTAATGTCGCGGGCAAGCTGAAGCGGGGCGAGATCCACTACACCCAGGTGGTCCTGGTGCCAGGGATGCATGCCTGGAGCGTCCAACGGCGCTTGAAGGCCTTCGTGCCCGAGGAGGTCTTCTGGACCCTCTGGAAGAGCGAGCGGCTGGCCCGGGCCGCCGGTTTTCCCGAGGCTGAGAGCCTGGAAGGACTCCTGGCCCCGGCCACCTACCGCCTGCACCACGCCATGGAGCCTGAGGAGATCATGCTCATGATGGTGGAATCCTTCCGGGACAAGGTCTATCCCAGTCTGGAGGGGGGCGTCCTGTCTCCCTATGAGACCCTGAAGCTGGCCTCCCTGGCGGAAAAGGAAACTTCCCTGGAAGAGGAGCTGCCCAAGGTCGCCGGGGTCTATTACCAGCGCCTCAGGATCGGGATGCGCCTCCAGTGCGATCCCACCAGCCAGTACGCCCGCTGGCTTACGGGTGATCTACGCTTCACGGCGCCCACCCGGGAGGATGTGAGGCGGCCCCATCGTTTCAACACCTATACCCGTGAGGGCCTGCCGCCCACCCCCATTGCCATTCCCGGGCCCTCGGCCATCGAGGCGGCCAGAGCGCCGGAAAATGGCGGGGATCTCTATTTCGTGGCTACGGGGAGGGGGGGGCACCGCTTCGCGCCTACCCTGAAGGACCACAATCGCAACGTGGCCGCCTATCGCCGTGAGCTGGGGAAGCGCTAGCTGTCTCCAGCCCAAGGCCCGGCCTGATATGATGTTTCGATGCCCCCACTCCGTGGCGGGGCCTAGGAGAGTCTGATGAGAGCAGTCATTACGGTGCTGGGTTGTGATCGGGTGGGTATCATCGCCGGGGTGACCGCGGTGCTAGCCGAGTCCGGCACCAACATCCTGGATATCTCCCAGACCCTCATGGGGGAGATCTTCACCATGATCATGATGGTGGATGCCACGGTGGACTGCCGGGAGCTCCAGGAGAAGCTGAGCGCTAAGGGCAAGGAGCTGGGCGTTGAGATCCGCCTCCAGCGGGAGGACATCTTCCAGAGCATGCACCGGATCTAGCGACCCCATCCCCAGGACTGGCCTGCAGGAATGTACGAGACTGAAGAAGGATTCTGAATGTTCAATCGCAACGAGATTTTTGAAACCATCAGCATGATTGAGCAGGAGAACCTGGACATCCGCACCATCACCATGGGCATTTCCCTGCGTGACTGCGCTTCCGAGAGCTCCCTCAACTCCCGTCGCCGGATCTACGAGAAGATCACCCGCTATGCCGAAAAGCTGGTGAGGACCGGAGAGGACATCGAGCGGGAATTCGGAATCCCCATCATCAACAAGCGCATCTCGGTCACCCCCATCTCCATGGTGGCCGAGAGCAGCGATGAGCTGGACTACGCCCGCTTCGCCGAGACCCTGGACCAGGCCGCCAAGGCCGTGGGCGTGAACTTCATCGGCGGCTTCTCCGCGCTGGTGCACAAGGGCTACACGAAGGGCGACCGCGCCCTGGTCCGGGCCCTGCCCGAGGCCCTGGCCAACACGGAACGCGTCTGTGCCTCGGTCAATGTGGCCACCACCAAGGCCGGCATCAACATGGACGCGGTCCGGGACATGGGCCTCACCATCCGCGAGGCCGCCCGGCTCACCGCCGACCGTGGCGCCATCGCCTGCGCCAAGCTGGTGGTCTTCGCCAACGTCCCTGAGGACAACCCGTTCATGGCCGGCGCCTTCCATGGGGTGGGCGAGCCCGAGTGCGTCATCAACGTGGGGGTCAGCGGACCCGGCGTGGTGGCCAACGCGGTCAAGCGCACCAAGGGCGCCGATTTCGGGGTCGTCTCCGAGGCCATCAAAAAGACCGCCTTCAAGATCACCCGCATGGGGCAGCTGGTGGCCCAGGAAGCTTCCCAGCGCTTGAACGTGCCCTTCGGCATCGTGGACCTCTCCCTGGCGCCGACCCCGGCGGTGGGTGACAGCGTGGCCTACATCCTCGAGGCCATGGGCCTGGAGAAGTGCGGTGGTCCCGGTACCACGGCGGCCCTGGCCCTCCTGAACGACGCGGTGAAGAAGGGCGGCGTGATGGCTTCCTCCTATGTGGGCGGACTCTCGGGAGCCTTCATCCCCGTCAGCGAGGATGCGGGCATGATCGCCGCCGTCCAGTGTGGTGCCCTGACCCTGGAAAAACTGGAGGCCATGACCTGCGTGTGCTCCGTGGGCCTGGACATGATCGCCGTCCCCGGCGACACCTCCGCGGCCACCATCTCAGCCATCATCGCCGACGAAGTGGCCATCGGCATGGTCAACCAGAAGACCACGGCTGTGCGTCTCATCCCTGCCCCCGGCACCGTGGTGGGGGATGTGGTGGAGTTCGGAGGCCTGTTGGGCTCTGGTCCCGTCATGAAGGTCAATCCCTTCTCCGCCGAGGAATTCATTGCCCGGGGCGGACGCATCCCGGCTCCGCTGCACAGCCTGAAAAACTAAAACGGTAAAAGAAAAGATTCACCACCAAGGCTCCAAGGCACGAAGAAAAGCAAAAGAAAGCAAAGAAGGGGTGTCCACGCGGGCACCCCTTCTTTATTTCTCTGTGCCCTCTGTGTTTACTCTTTTGATCTTTTAGAAGACCGGCCCGGGTTCCTTCTCCAGCCAGCGCTGGACGATGGCCGAGGATACGCCAAGCTTGACCAGGTGTTCGGAGGCCATCTTGAGGCTCTGGCCCTCGTCGCGGCAGATCAGAAGGCGCTGCTTCCAGGCTTCGACGGCGCGCTCCTTGAGCTGGGACTCGCCTTCAGCCATGCGCTTTTCCAGCAGGAATCCGAGATTGTTGGCGGCCTTTCGGTGCTGCGGGGCAAAGGCCAGGGCCTTCTCATAGGCCTCGGTGGCTTGGGCCAGTTGGCCCTGCATCTCCAGGGCAACCCCCTGGGCATTCCAGACATCGGGATCGGCAGGGGCCAGGGCCATGGCCTCCCGGACCATGCGGCACTGATCCTCGCCCCGCTGCAGTTGGCGGTAGCACTCCGAGAGCCCCAGGTAGGCGCTGTATTCACTGGGATCCGCCTCCAGGCTTTCCATGAAGCACTTCTCGGCATCCTGGGGTAGGCCCGTGTGGAGCAGCACATAGCCCAGCTGAACCTGAACGTCCGCCGCCTCAGGATCGCGGGCCAGGGCTTCACGGTAGCAGCGGAGGGCGTCCTCCCAGCGTTCCTCCTCCCGGGCCAGATCCCCCATGGCTGACCAGGGGTTGGGGTCCTCGGGGTCGGTCTCGGCGGCAAGGGCGAAGTAGGAGATGGCCGTCTCGGAGTCTCCCATATCCTTGCGGATCTCTCCCATGAGGCTGTAAGCCTCGGCCAAGGTCGCGGCATTGGGGGAGAGGAGGACAAGCTTGTGCATCTCCGCCAAGGCCATTTCCAGGTGTCCTTGCTCGGAGAAGAGTTCCGCAAGGATGAAGTAGCTGGTGGGCTCCATGGGCATGAGGGCCCGGGCGCGGTGGATGCAGCGCAGGCCGTCCAGCAGCTCGCCCTGCTTGATGAAGAGTTCCCCCAGGCTGTGCCAGCCCCAGAAGAAATTGACATCAACGTTCAGGGCGGCCAGGAAATGATTTTCAGCGCCCTTGGGATCTTCCAGGAGTTCGCATACCAGGCCGAGGAGGCGCAGGGTCCGGGGGTCCTTGGGCTGTAGGCTGAGGGACTTGAGCAGCCAGGTCCGGGCCTCGGCCGGGTGATCGCGCTGGAGGCAGATGAGTCCGATCAGCTCGAGCGTTTTGGGATCATGGCCGTCCAGTTCCAGGGCCCGCCTAAAGGCGAGCTCGGCCTCATCCTCGCGGTCGAGGAGCAGCAGGGCGTAGCCCAGGTTCCTGAGATGGGCGGCTTCCTTGGGGTGTTCGGACCTCAATGCCTCCAGATCCTTGTGGAAGGTCTCCAGCTCGTCTCCCGCGACTTGATCGCCGAGGGCCAGCAGGCGCTCAAACCAGAGCTCACCATCGCATCGGTTGTCCGCCAACAGCTGGTCCAGGACCTCGGCGGCCTCCTCGTGCCGACAGCGGGAATTCAGGGCGCGGGCAAAGCGCAGGCTGTCGGCAGGGGAATGCTTAGCCACGTGCTGAAGGTCGTGAATTTCGGGATCCAGAAGTCGGAGCCAGGGTCGGGGCATGATGTACCTCGTCTGATTGAATGACAGCTTAGCAGCCCAGGGAAATTATCGCTGTAACGCCTTCAAGGCCATTCTGATGGCCTGGTCGAGAGGGGGGCGGTCCACCTTCAGCTCCTTGACGAGGGGCAGAACGAGGTCCTCCTTGAATCCGAGATTGGTGAGGGCTGAGCGCAGATCGGACTCCCAGGAGTCCTGGAGGATGGTGGCCCCATCGAGACCATCCAGGCCTCCCAGGCCGCCCAGCTTTTCCGAGAGCTCGAAGCAGATTTTTTCTGCCGTCTTCTTGCCGACGCCGGGGATCCGGGTGAGGGTCTTGACCTCTCTGGAGCGAATGGCCTGAACCAGGTCCTCCAAGGGCAGGGCTCCAAGGGCCGCCAGGGCCAGCTTAGGGCCGATGCCGTCCACCTTCACCAGCAGCCGATAAAGTTCCTGCTCAGGGTGGGTGGCGAAGCCGATGAGGGACAGTTCGTTCTCCCGGAGGATCAGTTCCGTGTGAAGGATGGCTTCCGCCCCTTCCTCTGGCAGCAGCCCATAGGTTCCCAGGGAGATGGCGCAGACATAGCCTACTCCGGCACACTCCAGGATGGCCCGGTTGGGCTGTTTTCGAATCAGGGTTCCCCGCAGTCGTCCGATCATGCCCCTAGTGTGACCCGCCTGGACGGAATCTACCAACGGGCAAGACAAAAACCCTTCTTCCGGGAATCAGGTGGGCAGAGCGTCCAGGATGGCGCGCACCTTCTGGTTCAAGGTTTTCATGTTGAAGGGCTTCTGGAGAAATTCAGCGCTTTTGAGCTCGCTTTCCTGGTGGATGATGGCGCCATCCGTGTAGCCGGATACGAAGAGAACCCTGAGGTCCGGACGCTGCTGCAGAATGCGCTGGGCGAGGTCGGGTCCATTGAAATAGGGCATGACGACATCCGTGATGAGCAGATGGATGGGGTCGCTATGGGCGTCGGTGATCTGGAGCGCCGCCAGCGGATCCGCGGCCTCCAGGACCTGGTAGCCCCAGCTGGCCAGGGCGCCCACCACAAGGGCTCGCACCGCGGCGTCATCCTCCACCAGGAGGACCGTTTCCCATCCGGGGCGAAGGGGCAGGGAGGGGAGCGCCAGCGAGGGGGCCTCCTCGGCGCTGTTCAGTGGGAGGTAGATCTTGAACTGGGTGCCGCGACCAGGTTCGCTATAGACCCATACATGTCCCCCACTCTGCTTGACGATGCCATAGACCATGGCGAGGCCCAGGCCCGTCCCCTTGCCCTTCTCCTTGGTGGTGAAGAAGGGCTCGAAGATGTGATTCAGCGTGGCTTCATCCATGCCGCAGCCCGTATCGGCCATGGCGATTACCGCATAAACGCCCGGCAGAACGTCCTGGTGCTTCGCCCGCTGGTGGTGTTCCTCCACCAGAGTCCTGGAGGTCTCCAGTAGGAGATGCCCACCCTGGGGCATGGCATCCCTGGCGTTGATGGCCAGGTTCATCATGACCTGGGAGAGCTGGCTGGGATCCACGACCACCATGGACGGATCCGGGGCAAGATTGATCTCCAACTGGATGTGCTCCCCAATGATGCGCTGGAGCATCTTGCCGGTTTCACTCACCACCTGATTGAGATCGCAGAGCATGGTCTCCATGGGCTGCTTGCGCCCGAAGGTCAGGAGTTGGCGTGTCAGATCCTGGGCTCGCTGGGCCGCGAGCATGATCTCCTCCAGTCCCTTGGGGGGAGGCTCCCCCTCTATTCCAAGCATCTCTGCGTTCAGATTGATGATGGTCAGGAGGTTGTTGAAGTCGTGGGCGACGCCGCCAGCCAATTGCCCGATGGCGTCCATCTTCTGGGCCTGGAGGAGCTGGGCCTGAAGCCGCTCTCGCTCCTGTTGAGCCTGTTTGATCTCTGTGATATCGATGGCCATGAAAAGGACGCAGTCCTGACCCTCCACCTCTACGGCGACCATGGAACTCAGGGTTTCGACCAGGCTTCCATCCTTCCGGTGCACAGGCAGCTCCAGCAGATGGATCGATCCAACCACCTTGAGCCGCCCCATTACGCTCCGGTAGGCCTCAGGCTCGGGCCAGATTCCCAGTTCCAGGGAGGTCTTACCGATGGCGTCCTCTAGGGTGAGGCCGAGGGTATGGAGGAAGGTCTGGTTGGCTTCCAGCAGACGTCCGTCCTCCAGGGCCGACAGGCACATGAGAGCCGGATTTGCCTGGAAAGCCAGGGCAAATTTGCGTTCGCTGGCCTCCAATTGCTGGATACGCTGCTGAAGCTCGGCGAAGTGGCTTTTGTGGATGGAGTTTTCGCCAAGGCCGAGGATCTTCTGGCGCAGGTGATCCCACTCCTCTGGTTGCTCAAAGCGCCGCGGCATAGACTGCCTCGATTTCCTGATGGGATGGACGCCGGGGGTTGGTCACCAGGCAGGGATCCCGCATCGCCTTGGCCGCCAGGGATGGGATATCCCTTTGGCTCACGCCAAGCTGACCAAGAGTCTGGTGTATGCCCACCCTTTCGTTGAGGGCCTGCAGGGCATCCACCAGGGTTTGGCGGGCCTTTCCGGTGGGGCTGGGTTCAAGCCCCAGGTGAAGGCTGAGTTTCCCGTAGGCTTCCGGGGCGGCCTCAAAGTTGTAGGCGACCACGTGGGGCAGAAGGATGGCATTGCAGAGCCCATGGGGGAGGTCCAGGAGGCCGCCCAGGCTGTGGGCCATGGCGTGGACCGCCCCCAGGCTGGCGTTGGAGAAGGCCAGGCCTGCGAGGAGGCTTGCCTGCATCATCTGCTCCATGGGCGCTGGATCCGCTAGATCCGTCGTGACCAGGGGGAGATTGGCCGCAGCCAGGCCCGCCGCCTCCAGGGCCAGAAGATCAGTCAGGGGGCTGGAGGCGTTTGAAACGAGCGCTTCCACAGCATGGGTGAGGGCGTCCATGCCCGTGCAGGCCCGGAGGAAAGCGTCGGCGGTCTCCAATGTCCGAGGGTCTATAAGGGCGACATCCGGAACCACCTTGCGGCTGATGATGGCGAGTTTCCGTAACTCCTCCCGGTTCGAAATGATTGCGAACTGGGATACATCAGCGGCGGTGCCGGCGGTCGTGGGAAGGCAGATGAGGGGAGGTCCCGGTTTGCGGACCTCGTCCACCCCTTCAAAATCGTTGATGGCGCCTCCATTGGCAGCCAGGACCGCGATCCCTTTGGCGCAGTCCATGGGGCTGCCCCCGCCGATGGCGACGATCAGGTTGGAACCGGTGGCGCGGAAGCAGTCCACGCCCTTAGCGCATTCGCCGGTCCGGGGATTGGGACTGACCTCGTCGAAGATCGTCCATTCCAGGCCGTCCCCTTCCAGGGCTTCGGTGACTGCCCGGGTCCAGCCTGCCTTGCGGACGCCCGGATCGGAGACCACCAGCACCCGCTCTGCCCCCAGGTTCGTGGCATAGCGGCCCACCAGTCCGAGGGCCCCGGCCCCTTGGATGAACTCGGGAGCCAGGAATTTTCGCAGCTCCGCGGACTTCTGCAGCTCTGGACTCATGGGGTACCTCGATTCTCCATCGACTTGCCTTGGAGCGGTCTAAAGTTCCGGGCGGCCTCCTTGGCCAGTCTGATCAGAGGTTGGGGGTTGCCGGAGCCATAGGTGGCGGCGTCCACTTCATCAGCGAGTTGCAGTAACGGGGCTTGTTGGTCGGGGCTCAGGGTCGCCAGACGCTTCAGCCAGGACCGAGCGCTTTCCCCTGGGGCAGGAGGGCAGACCTTCCGAGCCTTCCTGATGAGGGGCGCCAGCTCTCGTATTCCGACGGGGTGGCTTGAGCCTGTCCATCGCCATTTCCAAAGCCAGAAAGCTGCACCAGCGAGGCCCAGGGCCGCTGCCAAGCCGATCCCGATGCGCTGGAAGGGCCAATGGGCCAAGTGTGAGGCCTTCCCCTGGAGCCAATCCATTCCAGTGACCTGATCCTGGTCCGAGAACCTGACGACATAGCGGTCCCATCGGTATTGGAGGGCGTCCTGGATGTTCCGGAGTCGGCTCAGGAAGGGGGACGCTGCGGCTGGGGCGGCCGGGGTGGGGTCGGCGACGCACCACTGGCTGGTATCGGCATCGTAGTATTCCACCCAGCTGTGGGCCTCGTTCTGGGTCACCAGCCAGTAGCCGCCTTGCGGATTCCAGGCGCCTAGGCGATAGCCCACCGCCACCCGGGCGGGGACATGGCGGGAGCGCAGGGCGCAGGCCAGGGCGGAGGCAAAGTACTCGCAATGCCCTGACTTCGTGCGCTCCAGGAAATCCTCCAGAGGGTTGGCGGCCCTTCCCGAGGGGTTGTCCAGGGTGTACCGGTAGCTTCTCAATTCGGAGCCTAATCTGGCAGCCAGAACCGAGGCCGACAGGTCCTGCGGGACGATGGTCCGACTCCACCGCTCGGCGACCTCTGTGCCCTCTCCCATGAGGGTGAGCAATACCCTCCGATCCAGGGTCAGGGCTTCCTTTTCGGGCTGCTCCTCCTGTAGGGACACTTCCAGGGGTGTCATCTGGCGGGGGGGAACATTCCAGCCGATGGCCCCCCCTTGCTGTGGGCCCAGAAGCCAGGGGCGGGGGCTCTTCAGGGTCAGTTTGCCGTAGGGCAGGGGGATGGGGCCGCTCCCGGAGGGGGCGAGCTGGAGCTCCAGACCCGGGCCCCGAGGGAATTCCGCATCCTCTTGTCCGGATAACCGGATGCTTCTCCGGTGGGGAGTGTCCCGGCCGAGCTCCCACCGGGCGCCGTCCAGGGCTTCCAGGCTGAGCCCTTTCAGGAGGGCGAGCCGCTCCGCAAGCTTGGCTCTAAGGTCTGGGTCCAGGGCCCCCTGTGGCACCAAGCGGAGGACTACCCCGCTCTGCCCCCTCAGGGGGCCGCGATCCGCCAAGTCCAAAGCATCCGCCAATCCCACGGCAGAACCGAAGCCTCGGATCCCCCAGCCTGAGAGTTGGCTGGCACTACCGACGCGAGGCAAGGCCAGAAAACAGAGGGCAGAAATCAGAAGGATGACCGCGGTCCAGGCCCCGAGAGAGCGCAGGGGGGGCCCGCTCCCGGGCATCGACCAGGCCTGATGGGCTAGGGATCGCGCCGTCACCACCGTCCACAGCGCGGCCCATAAAGCGAAGTCCAACGATGGCAGGCTCATGGCGGCCATCAGTAAGAGTAGAAAACCCATAAGCAGCAGCTGGCGCCGCTGGGCCAGTGTCCGTGGGAGAGCCAAGCGGATTCCGCAGAGCAGGAATACGAGGTTGGTGAGCAGCTGGATCAGGCTGATGTGGGCGGCCCCCATCAGCAGCAGCACCAGCACCGCCATCAGTTCCAGGCTCCTCCGCCATGGTTTGAGGTTCCACCCACGCCATTCCACCATGGCGGCCAGGATCAGCGGCAGGCTCATAATCATCAGTTCGTTTGCGCCAAAGAGGCCCGAAGGCGCCAAGGCCATCAGTGAAAGCCAGGGAGGCAGATGGTCAAGCCATCGGGCACTCATCACCGGGGACGCTCCCTGG
>JAFNAB010000118.1 GCA_017859955.1 Holophagaceae bacterium | reverse complement strand
GCATTTCCAGCTTGCATTCCCCCCCCAGTGCGGTAGACTAACTTTCCTGCCGCGGGGTGGAGCAGTCCGGTAGCTCGTTGGGCTCATAACCCAAAGGTCGCAGGTTCAAATCCTGCCCCCGCTACCAAACAGAAAGGGCCCGACATCAGTCGGGCCCTTTCTGTCAGTCGAGAACTGACAGCTTTAAACCTGCGAGTGGAAGCCGACAACCGAGGTCCAAGGCCTATTCCCGCCACCAAGCGGTTGAAGCGAACACAGCCCTGAGTCCAAAAGACTTCAGCCTTTTCCGATTCAACCAAAGAGCCTTCAGCTCCCTCAAGTTCTGGCCGATTCCATCATCCGCCTGGGCCCAAGCGTCAGCCTGGTCGCTACCACCCACGGCATCAGAACCATCCCAGAGGCCCTTGCCCACCTGAATTCGTCAGACGTCCGCTACGCGCCTTTGAGCAATATTAAACTAATTTTTTATTATCTAATTCCCATCTAGGCTTCACACGTTCAGCGGCGACCAAGTCGCTGCTTACCAGGGTACGGGAGTCGAGGCTGCTGTATCGCTTCCCAAGGCCGGAGGGCTGCCAGCCATCTCCCATGAAAGCACTGGAAAACCCTGAGGAATCAGACACTCCCGGCCCTGCCTCAGCACGCAAGCCTTCGGGAAGTATCAGTTTTTTTTGATATGTTTTTACCTGAACGCCCGGCCCACATCCAGCCACCAGAGGCTTCCGCCGCAGATCCCGGTCCAGGACAGGGTCCAAACCATGAAAATCTGCGCCATGGATAGTCAGGAATTTGAGTTGGACAGCTCCATTGCCCAGATAGAGACTGAATAAGACAAATCGAGGACAGGTAAGCTGCACACCACATGACCATCTCTTCATGGTCTCGGTCCTCGTCAAGAGATTGCGGAGGCTTCGAAAGAAGTCCAAGTGGTCGTCTATGAATTTACATAAATAGATTAAATCGACGCCCCCCCCGCCTAATACACCCAATTCCCACAGGAGGAGACCATGGTGCACCCGAAACCACCAAATCCACACCGCCACATGATTTTGCTGCATCTCGCCTATGAGCCCCGCCCCCCGGAATAGCCGGAGAGTTTCCTGGTGTTGATAGTACCCAACCCCAATGCATGCAAATGAATGTTTATTGAGGAAATCAAATATGGATACTAATCTTACTTATTCAAAGTTTAGATGGTTTTGGTTGTGGACAGTAACGTTTTCCTTTACGGTGGTCGGCATATTCATTATTGCACCATCGACGATCGTCGGAGAAATGGCACAACAACTAGGGGTATCTGTGGCTGCAATCTCAGCGGCTTCAATGGGAACCTTTAGCTTTGTAAGTGCTATCGGATGTATCGCGAGTGGCCCGATCCTTGACAAATTTGGTGTGCCAAAGGTTATTACCGTCGGAGCCATTTTGACATTCTTACCGACGCTATTGTTTCCTGTTTTTGGAGGAACGATTACAGGGGTAATGGCACTTCGGATTATCATGGGACTTGGGACCGGACCGGTGGTCGCATGTGTATCCATTGTGGCCTTAAAATGGTTCCCCCCCAACGAGCGACCGATCTATTCCGGCTTTCAGGGCACCGGCATCTCATTAGGCGTCATGATAGGACTATTCGCCGTGCCGCAGTTGATGAATGTGACGGGCGGCAACTGGAAGGCTGTGTTTGTTTGGCTTGGGATTGCACCTTTCATTGCACTGGTTAGCTGCATTATCACCATCTTCGCCAAAGAGCCTCCGAAGCCCGTTCGGCCGGATAATTCGCACGATTTTGCCAAAGCCGTCAGGCGCCCAGAGTTCTATTTCACCATCCTGGTCATCTTCATCGGTATCTGGATCATGGATGCGTTCAATGACCTGACCCCGGGCTATATGGCCATTCCCGCGCCCATGGGATTGGGTTTTGGTGGAGCCGTGGCTGGGATGAGCATGATGTTCGTCTCCATTGGATCAATCATTGGCGCCCTTCTGAGTGGCTTCATTGTCTTGAAAGCATTTAACGGAAGGGTCAAGCCTTGCATTGTCCTGGGTTTTATCGGGTGTGCCATCTTTACACTGTCTGTTCGGTTCCCATTTATCTACAATAACTCTGCGGTCCTTTACACATGCCTCTTTTTCCAGGGATTCTCTGTTTCTCTGGTTATTCCCCAAACGGCGATGTATGTCGCTCAGGCGTTCCCGCACTCTGTGGTGGGTAAAGTATACGGAACCGCAATGGGTATCGGCGTCTTTGGCTCAGTGGGCATAACGGTTGGTGCCTATATCCTGCATGCAACGGGCAGCTATCACGGACCCATCTATGTGGTAGCTGCCATTTCCGCCATCGGTGCAATTATCGGACTGTATTTAAACATTCCAAAGGAAAAGCAGGTTGCAGCCCAGGAAGCCAGGGTAAACGCCTGATTCATTGTAACCGTTAGGCCCCTCGGCCGTGGGGCCTAACGGTTACGGACACCGCCGGCACGCTCGACAAGAGTATGAATCCGAAGGGCATGAAGACCACCCCAGACCGCACTCCCTCCCGGTCGGCGGCGTCCTGAACCACCAACGGCCACCTGAAAGACCATGAGCGGTTCGCTCGACCCCAGTAAAGGATTGGCAATGAGTTCACTCCATTTAAAAGACTTCGTATATTTCGAACCCACCACAACCGCCGAGGTGACGAGCCTGCTGGCCGAACACGGGGCGAAGGCCCGGATCATGGCTGGTGGCATCGATCTCATCCCCCGCATGCGGGCAGGTTCGATCAAGGCCGAAGTGGTCATCAATATCCAAAAGATCCCAGAGCTGAGCCTCTTTGAATACGACCCTGCCAAAGGATTCCGTTTTGGCGCAATGGTAAGCCTGCACACCCTGGATACCTGCCAGGAGCTCAAGAAGCACTTCCCCATCATCCAAAAGGCGATCAACCAAATAACTTCCGTTCAATCGAAGTACATGGGCACCGCCGTCGGAAATGTCTGCCTGGCCACCCCAGCCTCCGATGTCTCCCCGGTGCTGATGGTGCATGACGCCGAACTCATCATTGAGGGCACCCAGGGCGTCCGGACCGAAAAGGTGGCCGATTTCTACACGGCTTACTACAAGACCACCCTCCAGCAGGGCGAGTTCGTGACGGGGGTTTCCATCCCGAAGGTGGCCGAGGGCACCGGAGCGGCTTTCTACAACAAGGTCCGGACTCACGCCGATATTGCGAAAATCACCGTTGCTGCAGTGGTGAATGTTCAGGATGGCGTATTCCAGGACGCCAAGATCGCCCTTGGGGCGGTGGCTCCCGTTGCCCTGCGGGCGAGGAGCGCAGAGGCAGTGCTTCAAGGTCAGCCGATCAGCGAAGAACTCATCCAGAAGGCGGCCGAAGTGGCCATGAACGATGGCTCCCCCATCTCAGACTTCCGCTCGAACAAAGAATACCGGCTCGACATGATCAGGGTCCTGGTTGGCCGAGCGCTCAACAAGGCCGTCAACCAGGCAAAGGGGGTGCAGCATGTTTAGGATTGAACCCAAGAAAAGCGAAGTCGTTTCTTTCATTGTGAATGGACAGTTGAAAGAGGTGATCCTCAAGGGTCCCAATCAGACCCTGGCGGAAGTGCTGCGCATCAAGCTGGACATGACCGGGACGAAGGAATCCTGCCAATGCGGCGAGTGCGGCGCATGCACCGTCCTGGTGGAGGGCGAACCCGTACTCTCGTGCTCAACGCTAGCCATCGCGGTCCGCGGGAAGCGGATTACGACCATCGAGGGCCTTGCGGAGGGTGGCGTACTGCACCCCATCCAGCAGGCTTTCATTGATTCCGGGGCTTCGCAATGCGGCTTCTGCACACCGGGGATGATTCTGATGGCCAAGGTGCTTTTGGATGAGAATCCAGAGCCGACTGAAGATCAGATCAAGGAGCATCTGGGGGGGAACCTCTGCAGGTGCACGGGCTACGTAAAGATCATCGAGGCAGTCCAGCTTGCGGCCAAGACCATGAAATCGGTGGGAGCATAACCATGGGTGAAACGTTAACTTACGTTGGGAAGCGCCTTCCCTTCCTCAAGAACCGCGAAAAGGTCACAGGCTCGGTGAAATATCCCAGTGATATCCAGGTCCCTGGAGCGCACTTCGGAAAACTGCTGACCAGCCCACATGCCCACGCGCTGATCAAGAGCATTGACGTTTCAGAAGCCGAGAAGGTGCCTGGGGTTGTAGCGATCATCACGTTCAAAGACATTCCCCAGAAGAAGATCAACCCCGCCATCGTGAAATGGATGCACCACCATCCCGAACATGATCTGGAAGACATGTATGTCGTCAGCGAAAAGGCACGCTTCATCGGAGACATCATTGGTGCCGTGGCCGCCATCGACGAGGAGACCGCTGACAGGGCCCTGGGGCTGATCAAGGTGGAATACGAGGTGCTCCCAGCGGCCCTGACAACCGATGAGGCTATGGCGCCCGGAGCTCCCCTGGTGCATGAAGAATACGGTAGCAATATTTCCCTGAAGGCCGGGTTCCCAGGCAATCGAGGGGACGCAGACTCCGCATTCCTTAACGCGGATGTCCTGGTCGAAGCCCACGTCAAGACTTCCCGCCAGCATGTTTGGCCTTTAGAGCCGCTGACCTGCACCGCCGAGTTCACTTACAGCGGCGAGCTCAATGTCTGGACGCCCGCTCAGCGCCCCATGACCTCCCGCAAGCAGATCGCGGAGCTATTCGAGCTCGGCGAAGCCAGTGTGAACGTCATCTGCGAACACGCCGGTGGCTTCTTCGGCGAAGCCAACTGGTCCATTGTCCCGGTCTGCATCGCTCTGGCCAAGAAGGCCGCCAAGCCGGTCCGCCTGCAGTACCCACCCGAACTCTATGTCCTGGCAACACCCTCCCGCGAAGTTTACGAGTTGAGCGGGAAGGTCGGGTTCAGCAAGGAAGGTCGGCTCATGTGTGGAGCCCTGGACCTGCTCGTCGAAAGCGGTGGCTATTTCAATCGCAGCAGCGCTACCACCCAGCCGGCAATGGGCGCCTTCCAAGCCCTGTACCGCCTGCCGGTCTACCGGGGCTTGATGCAGGCCGTCTACACCAATACACCGACCACAGGCGGGGCCCGTGGCTATGGCGAACCCCAGGGTGTTCTTCTGATGGAGCACCTCTTCGACCTGGCCGCCGCCAAACTGGGCAAGGACCGTCTGGAGCTTCGGTATCAGAACTTCAAAAAGATGGGTGAATACGCGATCCAACTCCCCATGGAGACCGAGACCCAAGAGCGGGTACTCCGCTTGGCCGCCGAGAAGTTCGGCTGGAAGGAGAAGGAGGCCCGGCCGAAGAGCGAGGGCAACACCCGGCGGGGAATAGGCGTCGCGAACTACATGGATGTCAGCGGCGGTCAACCTCATGAGCTCAATGATCGCCATTGCGTGATGTCCCTCGAGGAAGATGGAACGGTGACGGTGACCCAGAGCCACCCCGATGGCGGCATGAACCTCTTGGGCTCCTGCACCCAGATCGCTGCCGAGGTGCTGAGTATCCCCTTTGAGCATTTTCACCATGTCCACGGATGCACCAAGGGAGCCCTCAACGACATGGGACTCGCGGCCAACTCAGGTCTCTATGGCATGGGGAACCTGTATGCCAAAGCCGCAGCAGCCCTGAAGGAGGAGATCCTGAAGGTCGCTGCCAGGTTCCTTGAGGAAGCCAAAGAGAACCTGGACATCAAGGACGGCGTCGTTTTTTCCTCGCAGGATCCTGAGAAGAAGATGACGCTTCGGGAGGTCGGGGACCGGAGCATCTACAACCACAGCGGCGGCGCCAGCCACCAGATCTCCGTCACGACAGGATTCAACCCCAAATTGAATCCCGCTGCGGTGGGGACAGCCATGGCGGACATCACCGTGGACATGGAAACGGGTGAGATCAAGGTCGAGAAGCTGCTGAATGTGCATGACATCGGGCGCGCCATCAACCCGATGGGAGTCGAGGGCCAGCTCGAGGGCGCCATGCTCCTGGGCTACGGCTATGCACTGTTCGAGGACCTGGCCATTGACGAGAAGGGCCTTGTCCGGGCCAACAACGTCAACCGCTACAAGATGTCCTCCACCCTGGATTTGCCGGACATGGAAGTGGTGCTCTTCGAGGACCCGGCCCCCTCAGGCCCCTTCGGCGGCAAGGGTGTGGGCATGTCGGGCGTGCTGGGCGTCCCCAGCGCCATCGCAAACGCGCTTTACGATGCGACCGGGATCTGGCTGGAAGAAATGCCCTACACCCCCGAAAGGGTGCTCGCCGCCATCAAGGCGAAGAAATTGGAAAGCTGATCGCAGGCCCCGAAGGGAGAGGTCCATGGAAATTGATATCGAAAAATGCCTGGATATGTTGGTTCGCGGCGAAAAACTCGCCCTTGCAACCGTCTTGAAGGTCGAGGGCTCAGCCCCGAGAGGCCCAGGCGCAAAGATGACCATCGATGCCACGGGAAATATCACCGGCACCGTTGGAGGTGGAATGGTTGAGTTCCTGACGATCAAGGCCGCGAAAAAAGCCATATCTGAAGGAAGATCCAACGTTTCGCGTTTCGACCTCTCCCTAGGGAAGGACCACTCCATCGGAATGATCTGTGGGGGTTCCATGGAAGTCCTCATTGATTTCGTGGATGCAAGTCCGAATAATCGTCATTTTTTTGAAGAATTGCGAGATTGCACCAGCACCCATATCCCGGTATCCCTCATCACGGCCCTGGAGAACGGGGGAGACGGGTCGAATGTCAGGCGTTCCATTTTTCGGCACGATGGAACCCCTGACGAGACCCTCCCTCCCTGGGTGCTCAAGGCCCTGGATGGCGGCTCTGAATCTCAAGGATTCCGGTTTATGGATGAGGATCCTGACCGGAGGATCATCATCGACCCCATCGTACCGCCAACCCATGTCCACATTTTCGGCGCTGGCCACATCGGATTGAAACTAGGAGAGTTGTTCAATTTTGTGGGCCTGAACACCACGATTGCCGATGACCGGGAAGGCTTTGCCACGCCAGAGCGGTACCCACACGCCATCCACCTCCACACCATCCCAGGCTACAAGGACATCTTCGACAAGATCCATATCCACAAAAACAGCTGCATCATCATCACAACGCAAAGCGCCGGCAATGACAAACTCGTACTGGAGCAGAGCCTGAGGACCCCGGCCAGCTACATTGGCATGATTGGAAGCAAAACCAAAATCAATGCCATTTTCTCATCCTTGACAGAAGCCGGTTATTCACCATCGAAACTGGCCTCAGTCAGAACGCCCATCGGGTTGCCCATCCACGCCGAGACGCCCGCCGAAATTGCCGTGAGCATTGTCGGAGAAATCATCCAAAATTTACGCGGCCTGCCACGCCTCACTGGCAACACGCGACACTCGATGCCCGACCAGACACCAGCATGAAATGCCGATCGGCATGGCAGTATCACCGACATAAGTGAGGTCGAAGTAAAGTGCATAATTCTAGAATTACTGCGGTTGTAGCAGTAGCTGGTCTCTCTTCCCGCATGGGGAACTTCAAGCCGTTATTGAGGGTGGGGGATATGCCACTGCTGGAACGCGGTATCTCGACCCTGCGCAAGGCGGGGGTGGCGGCCATCTATGCTGTAACCGGCCACCGTGCGGATGAACTTCGGCCGCTCCTGCAGCGGCATGGGGTTACCGAGGTTTACAATCCCCATTACCGCGATAAAGACATGCTGCACTCCGTCTGCATGGGATTTCGAGCGGCGCTCACCCCCGGCCACGGGCTTTTGTTTCTGCCGGGGGATGTGGCCCTGTTCTCCGAATTCTCCGTTCGCCAGATTTTGGCGGAAGGCAGGAGTGCCGATCTGGTCCTGCCGACCTGGGGTGGTAAGCAGGGCCACCCGGTCTGGCTGGGACCAGCCTGCCTGCACCATGTGCTTGCCCATACCTGGGAATGCGGGCTTCGGGAGGCTCTGGCTGATTTCGCCCAGGGTGCCAGCGTAAAGAATCTGGGGTTGCCCGATCCCGGGCTGCTGCTGGACGCGGACACCGAGGCCGACTACCTGGCTTTGTTGAAATACGACACCGAACGGGAAATCCCCTCCCGACAGCAGTGCCTGGCCATGCTGGACTGGGTCGACACGCCCAAAAAAACCGTAGACCATTGCAAGGCGGTCGCGGACACGGCAATGGCTCTGACCCATGCCCTGGTTAGGGCTGGGCTCTCCCTGAACCCTGGGCTGGTCCAGGCCGGGGCCCTGTTGCATGACATCGCCAAGGGAATGAAACACCATGAAGAGGCTGGTGCCGCGCTCCTGTGTGACATGGGCTTTGAGCGGGTAGCAAGCATTGTGTCCGCCCACACCGATCTACCTGCAGCTTCACAAAGGGCCATCGATGAGCGGACAGTGGTCTACTATGCGGACAAAATCACCCTGGGCACAACCCAGGTCACCATTGAGGATCGATATGCACAGCCTCTGATGCGCTGGCAGCATGATGCCGGTGCTGTGGCTGCCATCCTCCAGCGCCGAGAGATCACCTACGCCGTGGAGCAGAGGATTGGGGAGCTGATCGGTACGCGAAGCCTGTGCTATCCCATTCCATCCGGCCATCGGCAATCACAGCAGAAGCGCTCCCCATCGCTCCGGGGATAAGAGCGTATTGGATTATCTGAAACTCTGGGCGCCCCTTGGCGTTCTTTATGCCATACGCCAGGGCGTTGATCGTGATCGAGTCGGGTGAGACGAGAGTCTTCCTCCCAGCTCCTAGATGCAGCGCGAAGGATCTCTCCCCATCTGTATGGATGCACAAGGTATAAGGCCCTGCCCTGGATGGGGCCTTTCTCTGGATAGACAGACGACTCCATCCTAAGATGGGGAGAATCAGGGTGGGAGGTGTTCAGGTGGACCGGAGGCAGCTCCGCTGTTTTCTCGCCGTCGGGAAACACCTTCAATTGACGAAGGCGGCACAGGCCGTCGGCCTTACGCAACCGGGGATTAGCTACCAGCTGGCCTCCATCGAAGCCCAGCTGGGCATTCGCTTGCTGGTACGGGTCGGCAAGCGCATGCACCTCACACCTGCAGGCATCTTGCTGAACCGCGAGCTGCGCAATCTCTGCCTGACCTATGACGCCATCCTTGCCGAACATCGGGAGCCCCTGGAGCCGCCCGCCGATACCGCCCTGCCGGATTTCCGGAGGCTCCGCAGCTTTCTCGTCGCTGCCAAGTGGTGCCACTTCACCAAGGCCGCTCAGGAACTCTGCCTTACGGCCTCGGCACTGAGTTATCAGCTGAGCGAGCTGGAACAGGCCCTCCCCTTCCCCCTCTTCCGGCGCTCCTCTCGGCAGGTGGAGCTGAGCGACTTCGGCGAACATTTCCGCAAACTCGCCGAACCCATTTACCGGGATTACGAGGAACTCCTGCAGCGGGCCCGCTCCCTGGAAGGTCAAGAACAGGGCCTGATCACCCTGGGCTTCCTGGGGGGGAAAGAAGTGGACCTCCTGCCAGGCATCATCCGCACCTTCGCCCGGACCCACCCCGGCCTGGAGATCAGGACCCGCTACCTCCCCCCCTCTGCCATGTTCGACGCCATCATGAAAGGAGAGGTGGATGCCGGTTTCACGATCATCTTCGATCAGGAGTGCCCGCCCTGCCTACAGGTGAGAGTCCTCAAACGCGACCGGATGACGGTGGTGATGGCCCCGGAGCACCCCTGGGCCCGACGCCCCTACCTGAAGCTGCACGAGCTCCGGGGCCAGCCCCTTATCAGCCTGGCCTCAGCCTTGGGAGGCCCCGGGGTGGAATGGCACACCAAGGTCTGCGCCCGTCACGGTATCGACTTCAACCAAGCAGAGTTCTTCCCCGATTTTCAGTCTTACATCATGTCGCTGGAAATGGGCCGCGGGGTGGCGATCATGAACCGGGAGGCCGTGGAGCGCCACGGCGGCAGCAAGCTCTGCTTCGTGCCGCTGGACGAACCGGAACTGGTCTTCACCTGCGCCTTCGCCTGGCCGAAAGAAGGGGCCAAGCCCATGCTCCCGGCACTCCTGGAGATGCTCCCAGAGGCGCCGACCGCTACATGAAGCCGCAAGCTGACCAGGGGCAGGACATGGACACCCCTCAGACCCGAAGGCAAATTTTGTCCCGATTTACTCGGATCCTAACCCAAGAAAGATGTATACTTAGATTCTACCGCGGGGTGGAGCAGTCCGGTAGCTCGTTGGGCTCATAACCCAAAGGTCACAGGTTCAAATCCTGTCCCCGCTACCAAACAGAAAAAGGGTCCGACAC
>JAFNAB010000117.1 GCA_017859955.1 Holophagaceae bacterium | reverse complement strand
GTTCCAGCAGGCGATATCCGAGGCGAAAAGGAGGCCGCAGAAAGCCGCCAGGCCCATGACCGAGGGCCTGGGCAGCGCCTCCCCCCGGAGCCGGTGGGCCCAGATGGGCAGCAGCAGGGCGGAGGCGATGGCCATGCGGTAGAAGGCGGACACCGGCCCCGGCACCCCCTCCTGCCCCGCCCATTTCACGAAAAGAGCCGAGAGTCCGATGAGGAAGACCCCCAGACCCATGGCTCCGTAGGGCTTCCAGGAAGGGGGAGCTCCCGTCAGATCCTTCATGACCCGAGGAGAGACGTCAGGGCCCCTTCCACATCGGTCCTCACAGTGCCCCCGATCCAGGTCTCGCCGCCCTCCTGCGCCACGGACACCCTTCCCGAGCGCCCCAGGCGGGTTGCCTGGATGGCGGTGTACCGGGCCGGGGCCCGGCCCTCGCCGATGAGCCACTGGGCCAGACTGGCGTTCAGACTCCCGGTGACCGGATCCTCCAGGATGCCGGAGGGCACCGCAAAGGCCCGGACCTCGAAGCTCCCGGGACCATGGGGACCGATGACGCCGATCTCCGGCAGGGAGGCCAGGGCGGCGGCATTCGGTTCAAGGGCCAGCACATCGGCGGCGTCCTGGAGGAGTAGGGACAGCCAGGGGGCACCATTGTTCAGGAAGCGCACGGCCTCGACCCGGGAGGGATCGAGGTACAGCGCCGCCAGCACCTCCTGGAGCAGGTCCTCGCCCACCGCCTCGTTCCGGAGTGGTGGCGCGGCGAAGGCCAGGGTGTCCCCATCCCGACGGAGGCGCACCAGGCCCACGCCGCACTCCTGCAGAATGGTGTCACCGCCCTTGGGCTTCCCTCCGGCCTCCAGCCAGGCGTGGCAGGTGCCCAGGGTGGGGTGGCCCGCAAAGGGCATCTCCCCCTTGGGGGTGAAGATCCTGACCCGGTAATCGGCCTCGGGGCGGGTCGGAGGCAGGAGAAAGGCCGTCTCCGAGAGGTTCATCCAATGGGCGAAGGCCTGCATCCGAGCGGTCTCCACCCCCTCGGCCCCGAAGACCACCGCCAGCGGATTGCCGGTCTGGGGCCCCGAAGTGAAGACATCCACGAGCTTGAAGGGGTGAGACATGGGCAACCTCTTGTGCCTCACGCGGAGGCGCGGAGCCCGCGGAGGATGAACCGGATTCACTTTCCTCTATCGGCGATGCGCCGTAGGAAAGGCATTCCCACCACCAAGATATGAGTACACCAAGGATTCACCAACGCCTTAGTTGCCACCGATGGCTGGAAACACTGGCCCCCCTCCGCGAACTCCGCGTCTCCGCGTGAAAATCCTTTCTCCACGCACTCCCGATCTCAGATCTTCCCGCTCCCCAGCGCGATGAGCAGCATGCGGCGCACGGGCTCGGCGGCGCCCCAGAGGAGCTGGTCGCCCACGGTGAAGCAGGTGATGTACTCGGGGCCGAGGTTCATCTTGCGGATGCGGCCCACGGGCACCGTGAGGGTACCGCTAACCGCAGCGGGGCTCAGCTCCTTGAGGGTGGCCTCCTTGGTGTTCTCCACCACCTTCACCCAGGGGTTGTGGGCCTGAATGGTGGCGATGATCTCTTCCAGGGGCAAGTCCTGGTTGAGCTTCAGGGTGATGGCCTGGCTGTGGCAGCGCATGGCGCCGATGCGCACACACTGGCCGTCCACGGGGATGGGCTTGGCGGTCTGGAGGATCTTGTTGGTCTCGGCGAAACCCTTCCACTCCTCCTTGGTCTGGCCGTTCTCCCAGGCCTTGTCGATCCAGGGGATGAGGCAGCCCGCCAGGGGAGCCCCGAAATTCTCAGTGGGGAAGGAGGAATCGCGGATCACGGTGTTGACCGTGCGGTCCAGATCCAGGATGGCGCTGCGGTCATCCAGCAGGGCGGGATCCACATTGCCGATGGCCTTCATCTGGCGCACCAGCTCCCGCATGTTGCGGGCGCCAGCACCGGAGGCCGCCTGGTAGGTCATGGCGGTCATCCACTCCACGAGGCCCTTTTCATAAAGGCCCCCCAGGGCCATGAGCATGAGGCTGACGGTGCAGTTGCCGCCCACGAAGTCCTTGACGCCCTTGGCCAGGCCATCGTCGATGACCTTCCGGTTGACAGGGTCCAGCACGATGATGGCATCGTCCTTCATGCGCAGGGTGGAGGCGGCATCGATCCAGATGCCCTGCCAGCCTGCGGCCCTCAACCTGGGGTGGATCTCGCTGGTGTAGTCCCCGCCCTGACAGGTGACGATGATGTCCATGGCCGCCAGGGCCTTGAGGTCGTTGGCATCGGCCAGGGGCCCGCTGGCCATCTCGGGGCCCTTTTCACCGGCCTGGGAGGTGGAAAAGAAGATGGGCTCGAAGGAGCCGTCGAAGTCTTTCTCGGCAGCCATGCGCTCCATGAGCACCGAGCCCACCATGCCCCGCCAACCGATGATGCCGACCTTCTTCATAGCAAATCTCCCTGCGGGCACCGCGAAAGCACGGCACCAAGTATTCGATTCTACTAGGTTGAATCCCGCATGGCACCTGCTGGGAGGGAGGGATTCACTTTCCCGTAAGACTTCCCGTATCCCCCCGCCCTTCAACCACGTCCACGATGCGCTTGCCGATATAGGGCGCCACGGTGGCAGAGAAGGCCGCACTCGGGTGGGAATCTCCGGCAGCATACGCTGCCTTCAGGAAGTTGCCCCCTTCCGTCTCCAGTTCGAAGAAGTCCCAGACGAAGATGTTGTCCCCCGGCACATCCCAGGTGTTCTTGACCCATTCGGAGAAAGCCCTGGCCCGAGTCCCCTGGTCGGCATCGGATTCGCTCTCCAGGAGCGCTGCACCGGTCCAGACGATGAATTGCTTGGTCGGGTGGGCGTTCAGCGCGGTCTTGAGGGCGGCGTACTGAAGCTTGTAGTTCTCCAACCGCTTCTCACTGGAGGAAACCAAGGGCGCACCCGTGTCGGCCAGAATGCCGCTCACCGGAAAGCAGTGCTTGAAGACAATCACGTCATAGTCCGAGCACAGCTTGGCCAGGCTATGAACCTTGGGATTGGAGTCATTGGCTGGGCCGCCGGGATTCACCCACAGATTCCAATAGTCGTAGGGATAGTTGGCCCAGTCGTAAGGCGTATCCGGGTAGGCACGCTCCGTGATCTCATAACTGGTCCCATGGGCACCGTTATAGGCCGTGAAATAGGAATCCACACCGCCCGCCCAGACCGTCGCACCGGTACTGTGGTGCAGGTAGATGATCTTGACCGAATCGGAAGACGCCGGAGTGGTAGCGTTCCCGCCACCTCCACAGGAATTGAACAGGAGGAGGCAGGACAAACCAGCACAAGCAAACCGTATTCCCATATGTCACCCCATGGCCACTCTATCAATAAACATACATAATTACATTCAGTTCGTGATCGTGCAGTTCACCTGCTGGAATGAAGTGGTGGCATGCATCGAAATGCCAGGCACGACGGGGTACCAGCTGCCGCCGGTGTTCTTCTGGATCGTCGTATCCTCCAGGTAGATATTTCCCGTCAGGTCGTTGGTCACGAAGAATATGGCGGAACCGAAGGCATTCACGGTATTCCGCTCGATCAGGGAACCGTACACCTTCAGGCTCATGGTGTTGCCATCGTTGTAGATGGCCCCGCCGCTACCACCACCTGGGGTCCCGACGGCTGCAGGATTGCCTCCATTGCCGATGGCGCTGTTGTAGGAGAAAAGGCTGTTGTAGATGGACCAGGACACCCCGATGCTGCTGATGGCGCCGCCATTGGACCCGCTGTTCCCGTAGCCGTCGGCCCCACCGAAGGTACTGTGCACGATGTACACCGGCAGGCCGTTGTACTGACTCGTCACCCGGATGGCCCCTCCCCCCACATCCGGCCCCGTGCTGGCGCAGACGTTGTTGAAGAAGCGGCAGTTCACGGCCTTGAACCGACCGCCCCTCACCCAGATGGCCCCACCGCCGTCGTAGACCGTGTCGCCCTTGGAATTGCCATCGATGAAAGTCAGGTTCTGGACGGTCAGATGGGGCAAGGCCTGGTTGTCACAGTGATTGGTGGTCCACACCAGGCTCTCATCACAGGTGTTCATGTAGAGGATGCGGTTCGTTCCGCCGCCGCTCAAGGTGACCACCCCTCCCCCGTCGATCACGACCTTGGGCACATCCACCCCGGCCACCCGGTTGTAGACCTTGGCCGGGCGCGGCAGGGTGATGGTGAAAGGCGCGCTGCCTCCGTTGAAGGTGATCGTCCCCCCCTGAGCCACGGCATTGATGAACGCCTCAGCGGTGCAGCTTTCAGGCGTTCCTGTGCCGATCACATGGTCGGGGGAGGAGACATCTTCCAGCCGAGCCTCGGCGGGCACCGGGAAAACCCCGGAGGGATTTCCCGCAGCGGGACCGGTGGTCGGATCCGTCGGAGGGTAGGTGTTGCTGCCCGTGGAAGAGCCGCCGCTCCCCCCCCCACATGAAAGCAGGAGAAGGCTGCCGCAGAAGAGAACTAAACCCAGGGATCCGCGCACGCTCACCTCCACCATTCATGAGGGGTAACTATCCCACCCACCCTATGAATAAGCAAAGGCCAAGCCATCCCGTCAGGTGAGCACCCGGGCCCCCTCCAGGTCCAGCCTGCAGATCCAGGTTTGGTGCTCCATGCCCAGCCCCTGCCCGAGGGCCAGCCGGATGACTTCCGCCGACTTCAGGGAATCCGCCACCGCGAACATCGAGGGACCCGACCCCGAGAAGGAGCAGCCCAGTGCCCCCGCCCAGAGAGCGGCGGTCTGTGCCTGCCGGAATCCCGGCAGCAGGGCAGCGCGATAGGGTTCAGCCAGGGGGTCCCGAAGGCAGGCCTGGAGAAGGCCGCGATCTCCGGTATGGAGGGCGTGAACGAATCCGGCCAGGTTCTCTCCGAAATCCAGGGCCGCTCCCCGTGACACTTCCCCGGGAAGTACGGCACGGCTCGTGGCCGTGGGCAGCGCGAAGTCCGGATGCACCAGCACGATCAGAAGCTCCTCCGGCCAAGGTAGCCGTCGACTGCCCCCCCCCACCACAAGCTGGAGGCCCCCCAGGAGCGAAGGGGCCGCGTTGTCCAGGTGGGCACCGCCGGAGTAAACGCCCTCGGCCTGCCCCGCCAGTTCAAGGAGTTCCTCAGTGGAGAAGGGCTGACCGCAGGCGGCCTGGAGGCCCACCAGGGTCGCCACGATGGAACTGGCACTGGAGCCCATGCCACTGTTCAGGGGCAATCTTTTCTCCAGGGTCAGGGAAAAGGGGCCACAGACTCGTCCATGACGTTCCATCCGGGCCTTGAAGAGCCCATAGGCCTTCAGGACAAGGTTCCTGGCCGGATCGGGTGGAAGGGCCGCAGCGTAGGGGCCCTCGAGACGGAAGAGGGAACCGTCGAGGGGAGCCAGGGCGGCTCCCAGGAGGTCCAGGCCTGCTGCAAAGTTGCCCACACTGGCTGGGGCGTAGGCCCGGATGGGATTCATTTCAGTCACGGCATCGCCCATAGTCATCACTCCAGGATCTCCAGCACCGAAATGTAGGCCCGTGCTCAGTCTTCGATTCCGCCCAGTGCCCTGGGGTTAGTGCCCGGATGCACTGCCACCTCTGTTCCTCGGTGTGCTCTGTGTGTTCCGTGGTTGAAAATGAATGGGAAACCACAGAACACACTGAACACACGAATACGGACCGGGGGATGGCCCTCCAAGAGACCGTGATCTGTGGCCAATCCAGACGGTGTTCTGAACCAAGCTGGTAATTGGGAAAGGCTTTAAGCCCTCCCTCCGGACCGCCTCAAGCCCCCTTGACGGGAGTACCCGCAGAGCCGGTGGGCGCCAGACGCAGGACGTCAGACAGCACGCCGGCCGCCGTCACTTCCGCCCCGGCGCCATAGCCCCGGATCACCATGGGATGGGGCTGGTAGCGTTCCGTGAGGAAGGACAGGGCGTTTTCGCCCCCCTTGATGACGGCGAGGGGGTGGTCCAGACCCACGGCCTGGAGCCCGACCCGGCAGCCCTCGGGGGTGATGGAGCCGATGTAACGGAAGGTCTGCCCCTGGGCAGCGGCCTGGGCCAGCATCTCGCCGAAGGTGCCATCCAGTTCCGTCAGACGGGCCATGAACTCCGGCACGGTGCCGCTAGCGTCGAAGGAGGCGGGCACCAGACCCTCGAGCTGCACATCGGAAAGTTCGACGGCCATGCCCATTTCCCGGGCCAGGATCAGGACCTTGCGGGCCACATCCATGCCGTTGAGGTCGTCCCGGGGATCGGGCTCGGTGAACCCCTTCTCCTTGGCCTGCTTGACCGCTTCCGAGAAAGGAACCCCATCGCCCAGAAGACCCATGATGAAGGAAAGGGTGCCGGACAGGATGCCCTCGAAGCAGAGCACCTTGTCACCGGTGTGCACCAGGTTCTTGAGGGTATCGATGACGGGCAGACCAGCCCCCACGTTGGTCTCGTAGAGGAAGCGCCGCTGGTGCTTGCGGGCGCGGTTCCGGAGCTCCTTGTAGAAGGTCATCTCTGAGCTGTTGGCCTTCTTGTTGGCCGTGACCACATGCATGCCCGCATCGAAAAGGGAGGGGTACTGGGCCGCCAGCTCGGGGGAGGTGGTGCAGTCCACGAAGACCGGGTGCAGGGGACGCCGGGCCTTCATGGAGTCCTTGAGGGCCTGGATATCGGTGGGCACGGCCTTCTCGGCATAGATCTCCCGCCAACGGTCCAGATCGATTCCCTCGGGATCCAGGAGCATCTTCTTGGAGCCAGCCAGAGCCACGACCCGGAGATCCAGCCCGTGCTCCAGCATGCGGGGGCGCTGCCCCCGGATCTGCTCCAGGAGGCTCGAGCCCACGTTCCCCACCCCGAAGAGGGCCACTTCCAGAACGCCCTTGGTGTCGAAGAAGCGGCGATGGACATGGGCCATGGCCCGCTTGCCGTCGGCCTCGCGGACCACGGCGCTGATGCAACGCTCGCTGGAGCCCTGGACGATAGCCACCACGTTGCAGTCCACTTCGCCGAGGGCCCGGAAGAAGGTGCCAGCCACACCGGACTTGGTCTGCATGCCGTCCCCGACAATGCTCAGGACCGCGACCCCATCCTGGACCTCCACAGAGTCCAGAAGCCCGGCGGCCATTTCGGCCTTGAAGGCGTCCTCGACCGCGTCCTTGGCAGGCTGGGCATCCCCCTCCTGCACGCAGAAGCAGATGGAGAGTTCCGAAGAGCTCTGACCGATGAGCACCACCGAGATCTCCCGGGCCGCCAGGGCCTCGAAGATACGGGCCGCAACCCCGGGGACCCCGGCCATGCCGGAGCCCGCCACATTCACCATGGCCATGCCCTTGAGGAAGGAGATGCCGCGCACGCCGCCTTCAGGCTGGGGTACATCGGCCTTGACGATGGTGCCCGGGTGCTCGGGGTTGAAAGTGTTGCAGACGCGGACGGGGATGTGCTTCCCGCGGACGGGGGCAATGGTCTTGGGATGCAGCACCTTGGCCCCGAAGTAGGCCAACTCCATAGCCTCGTCGAAGCTCACGAAAGGCAGGGAGAAGCCCTCGCTCACCACCCGGGGATCGGCGCTGTAGATGCCGTCCACATCGGTCCAGATCTCCAGGAGATCGGCGTCCAGGGCCGCGGCCGCCAGGGCGCCGCTGTAGTCTGAGCCGCCGCGTCCCAGGGACACGATCTTCCCCTGTTCGTCGCCCCCGAAGAAGCCCGGCAGGACATAGAGACGGCCCTGGCCTTCCCGGACCGGCCTGAAGGCCTCGCGGATGGCTTCGGGCCGGGGGCGGGCCTGAAGGGGATCGCCTTCGGCCAGGATGTGCTGACGGGGATCCAGGTACTGGGGCTCCAGCCCCTTGGCCTTCAGGAGGGCCATCAGGACGGCGCAGGAGGCCCGTTCGCCCAGGCTGGAGAGATTGGCCACCACCAGCGGCGAACACTCACTCAGGAGCAGGATCCCCCGGAACAGGCGATCGCACTCGCCCACCAGAGCCTCCAGGGCGGCCCGCAGCGCCGGAGCCTCTGCCCCGAGTTCCGGCTCCAGCTCAGCCACGACCTGTTCGTGGAGCCCGCGGAAGCGTTCCGCCACCGAAGCCGCCTGGCTCAGGTTGGCCGGCAGCACGGCCTTGACCAGCAGATCCGTCACACCGGACATGGCGGATGCCACGAGGCACACCCGGCGCTCCTCCAGAGCCTTGGTCACCAGCGCGACCACGCCCCGCATCCTTTCGGAACCACCCACACTGGTGCCTCCGAACTTCATCACGCGGAAGGATGGGACCGAGTTCGCCATGAAAACCTCTCAAACGGAAGGGGGAGCCTGATACAGAAAACCCCGCGGCTGGAAGCGCGGGGGTGAGTTGGACAAGGATTGAAGTTCGACCTGGCCACCTACCCCCGAGCGGGGTGAGTACCGTTAATCATAATGGAGCGGAGGCCACATGCCGAAATCTCGGTGGGGAAACCGAGGAAATTCGGGCGGAGGCGCAACATCGAGTCCATCATGGCCAATTGTCGTCTGATATGTCCAAAATTGTCAATTCCAAATCGATACAAACAAAGTGAATAAAACACTTGCGATAGTGAAAACCGGGCCCATAGGATTGAAAATACCTTGTATCAAGCGGGAGGAGACAGATTGTCTCTCCGCGACTGCATTCCCCATTCCTATTTCCAATTCAACGCTGGCCCCCTGGGGCCCTGCCGGAGGTTCATGCCATGGCGAAGATTCTCATCGTTGATGACGATCCCGATATCGTCGAGGCCAGTCAGCTCTTCCTCGCCAAGGAAGGGCACCAGATCGCGACCGCGACCTCGCGGTCCGAAGGCATGGCCCTGGTGGAGAGTTTCCAGCCGGACCTGCTCCTGCTCGACGTGATGATGGAGCTGCCGGACGACGGTTTCGTGATGGCCCAGGAACTGCGCCGCAAGGGCAAGACCTTCCCCATTCTCATGCTCACGAGCGTCTCCACCGCCTCGGGACTGGATTTCGGCCGGGACAGCGAGATGGTGCCCGTCGACGACTTCCAGAGCAAACCCATTGAGCCCGCCACCCTCGTCCAGAAGGTGGCCGAGCTTCTGAAGAAATAGGAGTGCCCATGCTCATGACAGCTCACGAACGCCTGGCCGGAGAGATCCGGGACCTGGTCCAGAAGCTGGGTCGCAACCGTTCCTCCCTGGTCCCCATCCTGCAGGAAGTCCAGAAGCAGCACCACCGGATCGGCACCTACGCCATGCAGGTCATTGCCGACGAACTCGACATCCACCCCGTGGAGGTTCAGAGCGTCGTTTCCTTCTACGCCTTCCTGGACGGCAAGCCCCAGGGCAAGTTCGTGATCCGCCTCTGCCGCACCATTTCCTGCGACATGAACGGCAAGAAGCGGGTGGCCCGCCAGCTGGAGAACGACCTGGGCATCACCTT
Source organism: Holophagaceae bacterium (assembly GCA_017859955.1). GTDB lineage: Bacteria > Acidobacteriota > Holophagae > Holophagales > Holophagaceae > Holophaga. Next base: position 6,276 of record JAFNAB010000117.1, on the reverse strand, counting down.
CGGCGAGACCACCAAGGACCGCCACTTCACCCTGGAGTGGACGAACTGCATGGGCCTCTGCGACCAGGGCCCCGCCCTGCTGGTCAACGATCGCCTCTACACCAAAGTGACCCCCGAAAAGGTCCACGAAATCCTTGAAGAGTGTCGGCGGACTTTCGGAGTCCACGCCACCGAGCGCAAGGAGGCGCACCTCGCATGAGCTCGATCCAGACCTACACCCAAGCAACCCCTGAGGCCGGCCTGAAGCGTGCCCTGGGCATGAGCCGTCCCGACATCATCCACGAGATGAACGAGTCCGGCCTGAAGGGCCGCGGCGGCGCTGGCTTCCCCGTCGGCGGCAAGTGGAACTTCGCCGCCTCCGCCAAGTCCGAGAAGAAGTACATCATCTGCAATGCCGACGAAGGTGAGCCCGGGACCTTCAAGGACCGCGTGGTGCTCCAGGAGCACGCCGACCTGGTCTTCGAAGGCATGACCATCGCCGCCAAGGCCGTCAGCGCCAAGGAGGGCATCATCTTCCTGCGGGGCGAGTACACCGACCTCCGGGAACACCTGGAGGCCACCCTGGCCCGCCGCCGGGAGCAGAAGCTCCTCGGCAGGGACATCCTGGGCAGCGGCGTGGACTTCGACATCCGGGTCTTCATCGGCGCCGGTGCCTACATCTGCGGCGAAGAGACGGCCCTCATCGAGTGCCTCGAAGGCTTCCGGGGCGAGCCCCGCAACCGCCCCCCCTACCCTGTGAACACGGGCTTCAACGGCCACCCCTCGGTGGTCAACAACGTGGAAACCCTGGCCTCCGCCGCCTGCATCATGGGCAAGGGCGCGGACTGGTGGAAGACCATGGGCACCGCCAAGTCCACCGGCATGAAGCTCTTCAGCATCTCCGGCGACTGTGCGAAACCCGGCGTCTACGAGTTCGACCTCGGCGTCACCGTGGCGGACATCCTCAAGGAGGTCGGGGGCGAAGGCGCCAAGGCCGTTCAGGTAGGCGGCGCCTCCGGACGCTGCATCCCCCCTTCCGAATTTGCCCGCAGCATCGCCTATGAGGACATCCCCACGGGCGGCGGCAGCCTCATCGTCTTTGGGCAGCAGCGGGACATGCTCGATGTCCTCGAGAACTTCATGGACTTCTTCGGGGACGAGAGCTGCGGCCAGTGCACCCCCTGCCGGGTGGGCAACCTCAAGCTCCTGGAGGGCGTCAAGCTCCTGAGGGCGGGGAAGTGCTCCATGTCCTACCTCAAGGAACTGTGCGCCCTGGGCGAAACCATGCAGATCGCCTCCAAGTGCGGTCTCGGCCAGAGCAGCCCCAATGCCTTCCTCTCCGTCGTGACCCATTTCCGCGACGAGATCATGGGCCGCACCTTTTCCCAAGCCTGAGCGAGCGAGGACCCGAGCATGACCGACATGACCAATCCCGATACGAGCCGCCGCGTGCCAGCGAGCCAGCAGCCCATGACCGTGCCCGCCCCGGGCAACCCTGAGGCCATCGGCGCCGCCGTCAGCGTCAATATTGACGGTCTGGACGTGAAGGTGCCCCTGGGCACCACCATCCTGAACGCCGCCAAGCAGGCCGGCATCAAGATCCCCACCCTCTGCCACCACCCTGACCTCTGCGTGGCTGGCGTCTGCCGCATCTGTTCCGTGGAAGTGGAAGGCCAGCGCACCCTGCAGGCCTCCTGCTCCTTCCCGGTCACCACCCCCATCAAGGTGAAGACCCACACCCAGAAGGTGCGCCAGGCCCGCCGCCACATCCTGGACCTGATGCTCTCCGAGCACTGCGGCGACTGCTACACCTGCGGCCGCAACGGGAACTGCGAGCTCCAGACCCTGGCCAAGGAATACGGCGTCGACTCCTTCCGCTTCGGCCACGTGGAAAAGCCGGTCCACGAGATCGACCGCTCCAGCTACTCCGTGGTCCGGGACAACAACAAGTGCATCCTCTGCCGCCGCTGCGTGCGCACCTGCCTGGACCTCCAGGAAGTGGGCACCATCGAGGTGCTGGGCCGCAGCCACCAGAGCCACATCGGCACCTTCCTGGACAAACCCCTGGGTGACGTAGTCTGCATCAACTGCGGCCAGTGCATCAACCGCTGCCCCACCGGTGCTCTGCGGGCCAACGACCAGACCGACGAAGTCTGGGCCGCCATCGAGGACCCCAAGAAGCACGTGGTGATCCAGACCGCCCCCAGCCCCCGCGCCGCCATCGGCGAGTGCTTCGGCATGGAGCCCGGAACGGCCATGACCTTCGAGCTGAACACCGCCCTCAAGATGGCGGGTTTCGATCAGGTCTTCGACACCAACTTCAGTGCCGACCTCACCATCCTCGAGGAGGGCACGGAACTGCTGCTCCGCCTCAAGCAGGCTCTCCTGCTGCGGGAGCCCGGCGCGGTCTTCCCTCAGTTCACCTCCTGCTCCCCGGGCTGGATCAAGTACCTGGAGCACTTCTACCCCGAGTACATCCCCAACCTGAGCACCGCCAAGAGCCCCCAGCAGATGTTCGGCGCGGTCATCAAGACCTACTATGCCGAGAAGCAGGGCATCGACCCCAAGGACATCGTCACCGTCGCCCTCATGCCCTGCTCCGCCAAGAAGTTCGAGTGCAACCGCCCCGAGATGGCCGATAGCGGCCACAAGGATGTGGATTTCGGCCTCACGACCCGCGAGCTGGCCAAGATGATCAGCGAGGCCGGCATCGACCTGCCCCGCCTGCCCAAGAGCGACTTCGATTCCCCCTTCGGCACCCCCTCGGGTTCCGGCGTGATCTTCGGCGCCACCGGCGGTGTGATGGAAGCGGCCCTGCGCACGGTCATCGAGCTGGTGGTGGGCGTCAAGGTGGAGGACCTCTTCGAGCACGCGGACATCAAGCCCGTGCGCGGCTTCGAGGGCGTCCGTTACGTCGAGCTGGCCATCCCCCAGGTGGGCCCCGTGCCCGACCTGCTGAAGCCCCTCTTCCCCAGCTGGGACTTCCTCAAGGGCGCCACCCTCAAGGTGGCCATCGCCCACGGGACGGCCAATGCCAAGAAGGTCATGGAGGACATCAAGGCCGGTGGCCAGTTCTCCAAGTGCCACTTCATCGAGTTCATGGGTTGCCCCGGCGGCTGCCTGGGCGGGGGCGGCCAGCCCATCCCCACCACCCCCGAGATCCGTCAGGCGCGCGCCAAGGCCATCTATGCCGAGGATTCCGCCTACGAGATCCGGAAGTCCCATGAGAACCCCGATGTGCTGAAGCTCTACACCGAGTTCCTCACCGAGGGCCCCTGCGGACACAAGAGCCACAAGCTCCTGCACACCGACTACACCCCCCGCGGGAAGTACATCGAGTAGGGTCCACCCGGAACCGAAGACCACGAAGCACACGAAGGGGAACTTATTCGTGTGCTTCGTGGTTCTGCTTTGTCCCCACGGCATGGGAGAATTCCAAAAACCTCTTTCCGGGCCACTGCATGCACGAACTGCAATCTACCTTGCACTACCTGGGCAACTACGATGTCCGGGAAGTGCGGGCGCGCTTCCAGCCGGACGAACAGGCCATCCTGGACACGGTGAACCAGAAAGTGGCGGCGGCTTCTTCCATGGCCGAGCTCATGGACTTCCTGTTCGCGGCGATCCAGGAGCTTTACCCCTGCGACCGCATCGGTCTGGCCTTCATCGAGGATGAGGGGCGACGCATTGTCTCCCACTGGACCAAGACCACCTACGAGCCCGTGATCCTGAAGGTGGGCTACGCCGAGGATCTGGCCGGCAGTTCCCTTCGACGCGTCATCGACGGCGGAGCTTCACGCATCATCTATGATCTGAAGCGGTACGAGCAGGAACATCCCCGCAGCGCCAGTACCCGTCTGCTGGTCCAGGAGGGGGTCCGCTCGAGCCTGACCTGCCCCCTGATCCTGGAGGAGCGCCCCTTCGGGGTCATCTTCCTGAGTTCCCGGGAGGAACGGGTCTATACGCCCTATCACGGTCGCCTCTGGCGGGCCATCGCCGAGCGCATCTCCCAGGCCGTGGAGAAGGCCTGGCGGATCGAAGAGCTTGTATCGGCCAACCAGGCCTACACCGAAATGCTGGGCTTCGTGAGCCACGAGCTCAAGAACCCGGTGGCCAGCATGATCACGGACGCCCGGGTCCTCTCCCAGGGCTACCTGGGGCCCATGGAGCCGGTCCAGGTCCAGAAGCTGGAACGTCTCATCAAGAAGGGGGAGTACCTGCTGGATCTGGTGCGGGAGTACCTGGATCTGGCCCGGATGGAGGGGGACAAGCTGCACCTCAAGGCCAGCTCCTGCCGGCTGGTGGAGGATCTGCTGGAACCCGCCATCGAACTGGTGCAGTCCCAGCTTCAGGAGATGAACGTGACCCTGGAGCGGGTCTATCCCGACTACACCTGGCCCGCGGACTGCGATCCCCAGCTCCTGAAGATCGTGCTGGTGAACCTCCTGGGCAACGCTGTCAAATACGGCAACATGGATGGCCGCATTCAGGTTCGCCTGGAACAACTTCATGATAGATTCATAATTTCCATCTGGAACGAAGGCCCGGGTTTCCCCCCTGAGGAGCGCCCCAAGCTCTTCCGCAAGTTCTCCCGGCTCCAGACCCCGGAACTCCTGGCCCGCAAGGGTACGGGGGTGGGACTCTACACCGCCTGGCGCGTGGTCAACCTCCACGGGGGCCGCATGAACGCCCGTTCCGAGCACGGCAAGTCCGCTGAATTCAGCCTGGAGATCCCTCAGCCGCTACAATGTACCATTTGAGAGGCCCTTGACCCCTCTCAGGTGCGAGTGAATGACAGCAGCAATTACCTTACTGAACCACTACGGCTGGGACAGAACCGCCGTTCGCAGGGCCCTTTCCCTTGCCTTGGCCTCCTGGCTGGCCTTCCTCGTTGCATCCCTGCTGCACGTGCATAACGCCTACTGGGCCGCCATGCCGATCTGGGTCATTGCCCAGCCCACCCGGGGCGCCCTGATGGAAAGAGGTTTTTTCCGTCTCTTCGGGACCATCGTGGGTGCGGGCTTCGGGATCGCCCTTCTCCATCTGCCGGTCTCCCCCTATGTCCAGGTCACGGCACTGGCCCTTTGGATCGGCATCCACGCTGGCCTGACCCACCTCCACCGGGGCGTCCACGGCTACGGAGCCACCCTCTCGGCCATCACCGCCGGTATCGTGGTCATTCCCTCGCTCCACGCCCCCTCGAATGCGGTGCTCCTGGCCCTGAGCCGGGTGGACTGCACCCTGATCGGTGTGATTGTGGGCACCCTGATCATGGCGTGGCTCACCCCTGAATCTCCTCTGACGGACTTCTATGCCCAGGTCCGGTCCGTTTCGGTGGATGCGGTGGACTACGCCGCCAAGGTGGTGCGGGGAAGCTCGGACAAGGAAGCCGGCGAGGCCCGGATCCTGAGCCTGATCAGCCGGCTCGAATCTACCGCCCGGGTGATCGCCGCTGGCTCCCTTGAAGGCTATCGCCGCCAACGCCAGGTGGACCTCCTGATCGTGGCCTCCCTTTCGGCCATGGCCGCCGCCCGGGACATCCGGGACGGCAGGCTCCCCCTCGATCCGACCCTGCCCCTCCGACTGGAGGCCCTCCGGGAAAACCTCAGCGGCGACGCCCTCCCTCCCCCTGCCACAGGTTCCCAGGGAGCTGCGCCTCAACGCTTGGCCAGGGCCATCGGAGACCTCCTGGCGGCCCACCGCGCCCTGTCCTGCCCGGAATCGGCAGCGGCCAAGCCCCCCCGACGCAGATCCTGGCTGGCCCCCCACCGTGAAGCAGGTCTGGCCATGAGGGCCGGTGCCCTCGTCGGGGGCCTTTGCCTTTCCGCGACCCTTCTCGCCATCTGGTCCGGCATCCCTGCCCTGGGCATGGTCGCCATGGGCGTCTGCGTACTCTCCCTGGTGCTGAGCGGAATGTCCCTTCCCCAGCTCATGGCTCCCAAGATGTTCACGGGGGTCCTGCTGGGAGCATCCCTGGCCGCCCTTTACCGGCTCACCCTTCAACCCCATCTCGGAACGACCACTTCAACCCTGCTGGTCCTCATCCCCGTTCTCCTCGTGGGGGGCTTCATCCGGAACCACCCCCGGACGGCGGCCCTGGGGATCGACCTGCTCATGGTCTTCCTGATGAGTTCCCAGTACGGCATGCCAGTCTCCCACCAGGTTGCGGCGGTCCTGCGGGACGCCGGGGCCATCGCCCTGGGCTCCGGCATCGGCGTGGCCGTCTTCCTCCTGGTGCCCAGGAATCCCCGTCGCCAGGCCAGGGACGCGGTGGCCATGATCCGCAAAGACCTCCTC
>JAFNAB010000116.1 GCA_017859955.1 Holophagaceae bacterium | reverse complement strand
GGACCCAGGCCAGACGCCACGCACTTCACCGGTTCGGCGCTACTCCAGACGCCCTGGTGTAGTTGTCACCGATGCACAGGGGTAATTGTCGTCGCGCACCATGTCCCACTGCGATTGCCTGCTCATCCTGGATGAGCAGGGGCAGGCGCTGCCCAAGGAGGCTGGCGAAGTGGCCTACCTGCTGGCGAATGGCAGCGACAAGGTGCGGGCCACCAGGGATCTCCGGACGCGCCACCGGCGGCGCTGGCGGACGCTCTTCCTGTCCACGGGAGAGATCACCCTCGGGGATCGCATGCGGGAGGAGGGCCGCGCACCCAAGGCGGGCCAGGATGTGCGCATGGTGGATATCCCCGTGCTGCCGGAGGGGCTGGATCAGGGCTTTGAGTGCTGGGAGGGTTTCGACTCATCCAAGGCCCTGGCGGATCACCTCCGCCTGGCCACCCGGCGCTGCCACGGCAGTGCCGCCCGACGCTTCCTGGAGCGCCTCTGTCAGGCGACAGATCAGGAACTGCTCACCTGGGAGCGCCAGAAGGTGACCTGGAGCCAGGCGCATCTGCCAAAGAGGGCAGATTCCCAGGTGGGCCGGGTGCTGGACCGCTTCGCCCTGGTGGCCCTGGCGGGCGAACTGGCGATTCAGTGGGGGATCCTGCCGATTCCTGCAGGGAGTGCGGATTGGGCGGCGGAAGTCTGCCTGAAGGCCTGGATCGCCCAACGCGGTGGGGTGGGCGCGGGCGAGCACGAACGGGGCATTGCCGCCGTGATGGGCTTCATCGAGCGGCACGGCACCTCGCGCTTTGCCGACTGGGAGCTCCTGGGCGAGCGGGTGGTGAACAGCGCCGGATTCCGCCGTCGGGACGGTCAGGACCGGGTGGACTACCTGTTTCACGCCGAGGGCTGGAAGGATGCCTGTGAAGGCTTCAACCCCAAGGACGTGGCACGGGGTTGCGCGGAGGCCGGGCTCCTGGAGGGCGTGCTGGAATCCGGAAAGCTGCGCTTCCAGAAGAACGTGAAGGTGCCCGGTCGTGGGACGGAGCGTTTCTACATCATCACGGGCCGGGGGCTGGAAGCCTATCGGGCAGGGTTGGCGGAGCTGGAGGGGTAGGAGACAGACCCGCTCTCTGGTCTGCCTTTCCTGCAGCTCTGGCTGCGCTTCCCTCGCGCCCTTCGGGCTGCGGGGCCTCTGCTTCCGCCTGCGGCGACCCTGCGGGTCAGCGGGAACCCCTCCGGCTTGTGCCAGCGCCGGTCTCCCGCAGAAAGCGTCCCCTGGCCTTGGGAGCTTCGTCGCTTGCCTTGGGCGAGCCGCAGGGAGCGGCAGACCTCAAGGAGCACACCATGTCCCTCAATACCCTCATCCTCACGGGCAACCTCGGCAGCGACCCCCGCTTCACCGTCACGACCACGGGCCGGAAGAAAGCCGCCTTCTCCATCGCCTCCACCAAGAGCCTCAAGGCCGCCGATGGCTCCTGGACCAAGACCACCGAATGGACGCCGGTGGTGCTGTGGGGGCGCCTGGCCGACCGAGCCGAGAAGCTTCTTGTCAAAGGGATTCCGGTCCTGGTGCATGGTGAGAAGCGCACCCGGAGCTACACCGACGCCAAGGGCCACGCTCACCAGATCGTCGAGCTCGTGGCCGCCGACTTCCAGGTGCTGGCCCGCAGGCAGGAGGGTGCCTGAGCAGTCGTCGCGGCTCGTCCGCGCCAGGGATCGCGCCGGGCGCCAGCGCCCCGGCACGCCCCTGGCCACGCGGACGCCCGTGGTTGGCATCCGGCAGTTCCAGACATCAAAGACCACCAAGGTGAAGGCATCGGCAGGCATCACCATCGGCCCCCTGGAAGCGGGGGGCAGATGGCGACGCTGACGGCAGATGAGCGCGGGGCAAAGCCCTGCCGGACGCCCAGCCCAGGTGAGCGTGGGGGGGCCTCCGGCTCTGCTTCGGGCAGAAGGTGGCGCAAGATCAGTACCCGGTATCAATGGAAAGACCCCGATCTGAAAAACCGGGGCCTTGGGATTGACGTCAGCCTGGGATGACCCATATCGAGCCCACCAGGGGCACCCGACATGTCGAGTATCCCTTCTGCCCAATGGAGCCGCAACCGCATTCTTGGAAGGACCGAAAGCACGTTCTCCATCACTGATGTGGAGGACTTCTTGGTCACGCCAACATCGCCTCCAGGTAGGGGCGCAGAATCCCCCGAACCCTGGAAATCGTTTCCCACCGGATGAGCTCATCCGGGCGACCGCCCTGGCGCAGGAAGGCCTTCAAGGCCTCCAGCGCGACCTCAACACCGACCTTGTCGCGAAACCGCAGGGCATCGCAAACCGTTCTCGCCTTGCCGGTAATCCGAACCCGCTGCCCTTCGATGCGGATCGACTCGATCCCCTCTTCAAGGGAGCGGTCCCCCATCCGGATGAATCGAGCCGGGAAGGTCAGCTTGGGAACCCAGGCGTTCCGGGGGATGGCCATCCAGACCTCGTTCGGGATGGTGGTGGTCAGGCCATGGTAGGACAGCGCCGAAACCAGGCAGATGACGCCCTCTGGGACGGCCGAGCAGGCATCGATCAGCTCCTGGTGCATCCAGGTCTCACGATCCGCCGGACGGTAGACTCCCGGACGCAACTTGCGGAGTTCGCCGGTTCGAGCCAGGCGGATGACGGCAGCTCCCCGTCCCTGCTTCTTGGAGGTCGCAAGGCGAGTGAGGCGTTTCCGGAGTTCCGGCTTGTGCGGGAGAGAAGGCATGATTCGAAACCTACGCAATCAATTTATTGCGTAGGTTTCGAATCGTCAATCCATAGTCGTATATTGGCAGACATGGGCCTTCCAATCGGTCAATCAATAAGCTCCAGTAAGGGAAGCGCGCTGATGTCGTCCATTCGGTACCCCATGGCGCGATACCCCTTCATCCGCTTCTCGAACATCTTCCGGAATACGGCCAAGGAGTCGTCCAGGTAGTCGTAGACCCGAACCTCCTCCTTGCCGGGATGGAGGCGGTGGAGGCGCCCGGCGTATTGAACCAGGCTGCCTTTCCAGGCGATGGGCATGGCCATGAAGAGGGTGTCCAGGCGGGCGTCATCGAATCCCTCCCCAATGTAGCGGCCCGTAGCCAGGATGAGGCGAGGTTCGCTGGGCGGGACCTCGGCAAGTCGCTGCAAGGCTGTTCGACGGGCCTTGGCGGGCACGCCGCCGTGGAGTGCCACGACATGCGGTGCCGCATCCTGGAGGGCTTCCATCAGGAGGTCGAGATGGTCCCGGCGTTCGGTAAGCACGATGGGGGATCGCCCTTCTGACAAGGCCTCCCTCACGTCTCGGATGATCATGGCGTTCCGATGCTGGTCTGCGACAAGGGCAGCATAGAGTTCCTGGATGGTCCCCTGCCCGAAGAATCGCGTTTCCCGGACGCGCAGCCGATTGGCGAAGGGGCGCTGGCCCTCCTGTGAAAGGGGATGTACTTGATGCCGGATGGGGCCGCACTGGAAGTGCAGCAGCCGCTGGAGACCGTCGCGCCGGTAGGGGGTTGCCGTAAGACCCAGCACATAGCGCGCCTTCACTTCCCGCATCACCCGCTCGAAGGAAATGGCGGGGGCATGATGGCACTCGTCCACAATCACCTGGCCGTAGTTTCCGACGAAATCCAGGACCCCCTCCCGACTGACGAGACTCTGGATCATCGCCACGTCGATCCGTCCGGTCGCCTTCTGCTTCCCTCCTCCGATTTGCCCGACCTCCTTCTTCCCAAGACCGAGGAAGGTCTGTAATTGGGCACACCACTGGTCCAGGAGTGGTTTCCGGTGCACGAGCACCAGGGTGTTCACGCCACGCATGGCAATCATGTGCGCACCGAAGACGGTCTTTCCAGTGCCCGGCGGAGCCACGAAGATGCCAAGGTCATGAGGGGTGATGGCGTCAGCAGCCGCCTGCTGAACCTCGGTGAGTTGCCCCTGGAATGTCACTTCAAGCAGGTCGCCAAGACAACGGCGTTCCTCGACGACCAGTGAGCTTCCATGCCCCGCCAAGAGTTCCTGGAGTTCCTCTTCACAGCCTCGGGGCAGGGCAATGTGGACCGGATGCTCTTCAGCGGCGCAGATGATTCTCGGGATGCCTGCGGTGGAGAATCGCATGGCTTGCTTCTGGTAGAACTCGGGGTTCTGAAAAGCGGCCAAGCGCTTGATCTCAGCATGAAGACCTGGAGGCAATCCCGCCTTTTCGACGAAGAGCTGTTGTGAACGGATGGCCTTCACCACCGTGGGCACTTCCCCTTCGATCCGAACCTTCTTGGGCTTCCCTGAAGGCGGTCGTTCCCATGGGGTCTCATCCAGCCCATCGTCGATGGCATCAAACCGGATTCCGAGCACCTTGCCCTGGCGGGCGGCGACATCAACCAGGGTTTCCACCTGGGATGGCGACATCCGGTCAAGACCGGCGAGGTAGGCCCAGGGATCAGGGAGCGGATCCAGATGCTGGTCCAGGAACAGCGTGTTCCCCTGGCGCCGGGCTTCCTGCTGGAGTGGAAGGGCGATGAGGTTGCCGAAACCACCTTGGGGCATCGTGTCCTGGTTTGGGAACAGGCGGTCATAGGATTTCATGCTCAACTGGGGGCGGCAGTTCATCGTCTCGGTCAGCAGAAAGCAGCCGAGCTTGCGCGCCGTCGCGGCGGGCACCGGAGCAGAGAAGAAGATCCAGAGATGGGCCCCTTCGCCGGATCGGGACCGCTCCAGGGCTGCAGGAATCGCGTGCTGCCTGCACGTGTCCATTACGGCCAGTGCGTCGTCCTTCCACCCCTCGCCATCGAAATCAGCGGCCAAGAACCAGCAGGTCTCATCCTGCAGCAAGGGATAGATGCCAATGACGTGGCGGCCTTGAAGGTGATCCAGAAGCACACGGTCATCCAGCGGCACGAAGCGCCGGTTCGCGCAGGCGGCACACTTGACCTTGAACTTGTCGCAGAGGGCGCGGCTGCGTTCGTTGGCACACACCGGGGAGTATCCCTTGCGATCTCCGCGTAGATTCACCCACAGACGCGGGAAGAGATCCTCACGGCCCCGAAAGAGGCTTCGGAACAATGCCACCTTTTCCGTGGGCGATTGAGGGCCCGTGACCGTTACAGCCCGTTCGCACGGGGCATCCAGAACCCGAATTTGCGTGTGCAATTCGCGAATTTGAGTACGCGTGGATTCAGTGTCCCGGAGCTGCTCCGCCAGCCTGGCTTCCAAGCTCACCAACTGCGCGACCAAATCCTCCCGGAGGGACATGGCGTCAGGGCTCTTCGGTGCCGATCTCGGCGCTGAGTTCTTCCTCAATGTCTTCGATGGCAGGAAGGGTGGTATCGAGCGGCTCCGGAAGGGCACGCACGAGCTGATACTCCGCGACGCCCACGGGTTTGTCGATTCCAGATAGCGCGTATTCAGCCACGATGCGGTTCTTGGTGCGACATAGGAGGAGGCCGATGGTGGGACCATCCTCAGGAGACTTCACCTGGGCATCCACGGCGGCAAGGTAGAAGTTGAGCTGCCCGGCGTGCTCAGGCTTGAAGGCCCCGGCCTTCAGTTCCACCACGACGTAACACTTCAGGCGCGTGTGGTAGAAGAGCAGATCAACGAAAAACTCCTCCCCGCCGACCTCCAGGCGGTATTGCCGCCCCACGAAGGCGAACCCGGCACCGAGTTCGAGCAGGAAGCGCGTGATGTGGCGGACCAGGGCTGTTTCGATGTCCCGCTCCATGGCTTCATCACCGAGGTCGAGGAAATCGAACAGGTAAGGGTCCTTCAGGGATTCCTGCGCCAAACCCGCCTGTGCGACTGGCAAGCGCGCCTCGAAGTTGGTAACAGCCTGCCCTTGGCGATCGAACAGGCGAGTCTTGATGTGAGACTGGAGGATAGCCCGAGACCACCCCAGTTGAACCGCCTGAGAGGCCAGCCACGCCCGCTCGGACTCGCCATCCACCTGTGTCAGGAGGGTCACCAGATGGAACCAAGGCAATTGTGCAGCAGGCTGCTGCCCTATTTGGAAGTCCGGACAGCGCTCAGCGAAGGCGCGCATGTATTTGAGGTTCCTGGATGAGAACCCCTTCATACCCGGGAAGGCAGCCTTGAGGTCACTGGCAAGGCGATCCACAACTTTGGCACCCCAGCCCTCGGACGCTTGACGCTCAAGGATGGTGCGGCCGATTTCCCAATACAGCCGCACCAGTTCCGCATTGACCGCCAGGGCGGCCCGGTTCTGGGCCGTCCGAATGCGCCCCTTGAGCTCCTCAAGCAGGGCAGCGTAGGAAGGCGTCAGATCGGCCATAGGGTCTCCAGGATCATTGTCATGCGGAAATAGCCCACCAGGAAGCCATGCCTTTAGGTTCCCGGAGTCTTGGCCCCGTGGGAACCCGGAAGGACCAGTCCCATCCTCGGGGTTCCCACGGTTCCATCAAAGCCCCCAGTGCTGGCGGACATTCTGGGCCTTCCAGAGCAGCAGCGGCATGGCTGCAATGCGTGCCTGAGTCTCTGGGCTGGAGCTCAGTAGATCCGGACGAATTTCGCCCCTCTCCCACAGCGCTTCCACAAATGCGACTTCGTGGGGGCGGAGCGGCAGCAGGCGGGCCAAGCCTTCCCGAGTGCGGGTCTGGATGCCTTCTGGAGCCGCACCTTGGATGCCCTGCCGCAGGAGGGGGCGGACCATCGAATCGAAATCGGTAAGGGTGTCCATGACTCGCTCTGGAGTGGCAGCCCGCAGGTCCATATCCCGGCTCATGGCACCCATCACCACGAAGGGCAGGCGCAGGCGCTCCATATCCAGCGCGGGATGGGCGAACAGCCCTGCCGCGTCAAAGACATCCCTGGCGGCACAGCGATCCAGGAGGGCCACCAACTTTCCAGCGGCAAGGTCGTGAATATCAAGGACCGGAATCCCCTTCGCTTGGAAGGTGCCGAGGGGTTTGGAATCCAGGGTCTGGATGGGCTCCAGGGGGATGCGATGGAGGAAATTCAGGTCCACTTCGAGGTTCCCGCCCTGGCCCTGGGCCCCAGCGTAACGGAGCTGCCACTTGCCTCCGGCATGATCCGTCGGCATGCGCCGCACGGTGAAGTCGTCAGCCTCGAAGACGGCCTGGAGCTTGGATTCCAGGGCCGGGCGATCCTCCTCCATACCCTTCCGATCCACTGAGCCGATGTAGTTCAGATCGATGTCCACCGAGAGTCGGGGCACATCGAAGAGGAAGAGGTTCAGCGCTGTTCCACCCTTGAGGACCAGGCGCTCCCTCAGGTCTGCATGCCGGAAGATCCCGTTCAGGAGCCCCACCAGACGGATGACCTTCTCCAGGGACTCGGGCCGGAAGCCTGTTGTCCCGGCCTCGCGCAACAATCTTTCACGGGAAAGCTTCATCCCAGTTCCTCCCAGGTCCGCCGCCAGAGCGGCTCCGGCACGATCAGGTTCCAGCGCTTGGCCAGCCGACCACCTTCGGTGCGGTTCAGGTAGTGCCTGCCCTTGGGGCGCATGGGCTCCAGACGGGCCAGCTCTGCCTCACTGACGTGAAGGGCTTCCCGATGCTGCTCCAGGAAGAAACCCACCAGGGCAGCGGTGGTCGCATTGTTCAGACGCGCCAGGTAATCCTGGACCTCCCCCAGGTCCACCAAGCGGAGCCCCTCAAGTGACCTCCAGACCTCCTCCCAGCCGCCTGAATACTCCGGACGATCCAGGACATCCACCAGGGTGCGCGCCTGGCTCGTCACCCGGATATCCATCCCCAGGCGATCCACCACGTCCACACCGAGGGTCATGGCCGCCTCCCCAAGGGCTTCGCGAGCCCGGAGGGGACGATAGTTCACGCCCCTGAAGGCCCATGCCCGCTGTGAGCGGGGGACCAGGACCTGGACTTCCTCAAAGGTGGAGTAGGCCAACCCGTGCAGTTCCAGGGCGGCGTGGTAGGCCAGCACGCCTTCAGGACACCCCATGGCCGCCACCAGGAATGCATCGATGGGCGCGAATTCGGGCGTGCTCCCTGGCGGGACAGTCGCGAACAGGCCCCGGCGGACCGCCAGGATCCGCCCTGTGCGCTGGTGGTAGCGGAGAAGTTCCCGCACGGTAGCGGAATTGGGTTCCTTCCCGCCCGTTTCAGCCAGATGGCGCACCAGGGCCTCCCGGGTGAAGACGGGGTGCAAAGCGAAGAAGGTCGGGAGGGACATGGTTGAATATACCTGTCAAAAATCCTAATAAAGTTAGTCCTTTCGTATTAAATTTTCAACCACAAGTAGAGAGATCCACTCCTGTTGCACCAGGAACCTGAGTCTTCCGAAGTTCCCTGGCTCTTGGAACCGTGGGAACCAGAAAAAGCCAGTGAGGTCCTCGGGTTCCCACACTTCCCACGGTTCCACCCATGAAGCTCACAGTCCCAGGTTCGCGGCGATCTGGCGCTGGAGGTTGTGCACGGCCTGCTCGGTGGCCGAGTCGATGGGCTTGGCATAGCGGCTGGTCGTGGAGGGCTGCTTGTGGCCGAGGATGGTCTGGACCATGAACGCGGGCAGCGTTGCGCCCGCCATGGCACCCACGGTGTGGCGCAGGTCATGGAGGCGGGCATCGGGAACGCCCGCCTGCATGCGCACCAGCTCCCAACCTCGATTGACGGTTACGGGGCTCATGGGCTCCCCCTTCTTGGCGCCCGGGAAGACGAAGGGGCTCAGACGCTGAGTCGCGAGGCCTTCGAGGATCTGGAGGGCAGCCGGACCGAGAAAGATCGTCTTCGTGCCAAAGTGGTCCTTGGTCTTGTGGTCACTGGCATCGTCTTCGCCAAGAACGATGCACCCGGCATCCAGGTTGACCTCGACCCACCTCAGACCGGAGATCTCGCTGCGGCGGCAGCCCGTCAGCAGCAGCAGGCGAAGAGCGGCGGCGACCTGGGCGCTGATGGTGCCCTTCTCGGCGAGCTGGGTGATGGCGCTGCCCACCAGATGGGATTCCTCAGTCGTCAGAGGTCGGTGCTTCTTTTTGGCCTTGTTCTGCTTCACCAGCTTGGCGGGGTTGCTGCCAAGGGGGATGTGTCCCCATTCTTCCGCCCGCGCCAGGAGGGTGCTCAGGACCCGCAGGGCATAGTTCGCGCTGGTGGGGGCGGTCTCGCTGATCTTGCGATGCCAGCGGGCAATCACCTCGCGGGTGAGGTTCTGGATCTTGGTACCGCCGAACGCATCTGCGATGTGGGCGCGGTACTGGTCCTTGTAGCCCTTGATGGTGGTGGGCCGGAGGTGGGGTCCGTGCAGCTCATTGAACTGATCCCAGAGCTCGCGGATGGTCGCTGCCTTCTTGAGGGCCACCCGTTCGGCGGCAGGATCAGCCCCTTTCTCGACGTCACCTATGACCCGACGAGCTTCGGAGCGGGCCTGGTCCACACTTGTGGCTGGCCAGGTGCCCAGGGTGAGCCACTTCCGCTCCCCGGAGGTGGTCCGGTAGCGCAGCCTCCAGACCTTCCGAAGCTCACCCCCTGGAGTGGCCGCCGGAAGCACCTCGACATGAAGGCCCTGGACGATGGAATCCGCATGGCGGGTACGCGTGCCGCCCTCCTCCAAGGAGAGCGTCTTAAGAGTTCGCTGATCGAGTTTGACGGCCACCTGTACCCCCGGGATACAGAATCAGGTTACACCCTCCCGTATCCCGCTGGTATCCCGGATGAGACGTATATGCGAGCATGAGCATGTGTTTGTATTCATCATATCCTATTGTATTGCCACACTTGCAAAACAGACACAAACGCACGCAAATACTGAAAACAGGTAAAACGCCTGACTCGAAATCAGGTGTGGGTGTGAGCCCACCGTAGGTTCGAATCCTATTCTCTCCGCCAGCAAAAACCCCGAAGCCGAAAGACTTCGGGGCTTTCGCCATTCAGCGGAAATGAAGACTGCGACAAGGTTTGGGGTCAGGCGCGGCGGAAACCAGAAGGGTCCTCTAAAACCAGAACCCTTTGAGTCGCCTTCAAGGTCATAGGTCCTTCGATGCTTCAGCGGTCATTTCGCGGCCGGCCTTCTTGAACTCCTGGATGCCCTTCCCGAGCGACTTCCCCAACTCCGGGAGTTTGGAGGGACCGAAGAACAGGAGCAGCACGGCTCCAATGAGCAGGACTTCTGTGATGCCGAGGTTGCCCATGGCGATTCTCCGTTTTGGCTCAGTGCTGGCGGTTGAAGATGTTGAAGTTCTCAACGACGAACAGGTAGGCGAGGGTGACCGCAGCGAGCAGCCCCAGAGTGATGCCCCATTCCACGAGGGATGGGGAGTAGCCGCTCCCGATGGCACGGTACATCCCCGTGAAGACCACGTTCACCCGATTGAGGACAACCCCGGCGATGCTCAGCAGGGAG
>JAFNAB010000115.1 GCA_017859955.1 Holophagaceae bacterium | reverse complement strand
GCCCTTGGGGGGTGGCTCCTCGATCTGGCATGCCCATCCCAGGTTGCAGACCAGCAACCCTGTGCAACCCAGGATGCCGCCTGGGCGACAGCGGTGCTGAGTCAGGGCGTGGGGCACGATTGCCTCCGGCAAGAGGGAGCATTGAAGGAAACATAGCCCCGGGAACCCCCGGGGCAATGGGGGCTGACCTTCCTTTCGTCTTTGCAGATCAGTAGTTGTAACCCAGGCGCAGGAAGAGCTCCCGGCCCAGGGTCGGGAGGGTTTCATTGACCAGGCTCGATTGGGGGACGGGCAAACCCATGTTGGCACCCGTGATGTTCCGCAGGCCGATGCTGGCCTTGAGGCCATGTTTGGGCCAGTCCCCATTGAGGACGAGGTTGATTTGGGTGCTGCTGTCTCTGGGCTGAATCCCCTGGGTGGCTTCCACGGTGTAGCGTGGCCCTAGGGCTACGACGCTGGGGCAAAGGAACCAGTGGGAGGCCAGACGGAGGTTCGCCTGCATGGTGAACTTCAAATTTGCCACCCCCACCAGGTAATCAGGGTGACCCGGCACCTGGTAGTCCTGGACTTCCCGGGCAGTGGCCCGGTGGGCCTCCACGCTGAGACGCATATCTCCATAGGCTCCCTGGAAACGGAGTTCGGCTTCCATGCCACGGGTTCCCATGGTGCCGCCGTTCAATTGATACACATAAGGAGGGTTAGGCAGCAGGACGTGGTAAATGAAGTCCGTTATCTGAGTGTCAAAGGCATTGATGGTAAGGTAAGCCTGCTCTGAGACTTGGAAGCCATACTCGATCTCAAGGGTCTGGATGTGTTCCGGCTTGATGTCCGGGTTGCTATCGAGATACCCGATGGTCGGGGTCCGGAAGGCCTTCGAGGCTAACAGTTTGAGATGCTGTCTATCCCATGCCCGGGTCAGGGCCATCCTGGGAACGAAAGACCCCCCGACTTGGCTGTGGTATTCGTAACGTCCCCCTAGAGTGGCTGTCCAGGCGTTCCGGGTCCATCCCGTCTGAAGGAACACTGCCTGAGTCCGGAAGGACAGGTCCGCCTTTTTGGTTGAGAGCCAGGGGTTTAGAATGGGATCCGTGCTGCCGGTGTCTTGCCAGTATTCCGCTCCCGCCAGGATGTTCCAGGCTGGATTGGGCTCGTAGTGGAGGTGGACCCCGCCCAGGGTTCGACGGCAGCGTCTGCCGTCGTAAGAGTTCTGAGGAGTTGGGAATTCAAATATGCCCTGTTCCTTCACGGAAAAATGCGGATGGAGGCTTAGCTTTTCCATGGGCTGCCAGCGCTGGCTCAACTCCAGGAATGTTCCGTGAGCTTCCATGGGGACGGGGCCCGTGAGGTTGCCCTGTTCATACAGATCGCGGATGAAGCGGAAGGACGTATCTCGCCAGCGAAGTCCGATGTTTATGAAGTTTTTGTATAGCTTGCTTCGATCGCCCATATCCACACCCACTAATGTCTGGGAAAGGGGATCCATGGTGAGGGTGTGGCCTTGGCCACGGAGGGCGACTCCGCCCGAATACGCCAGAGAAAGGGACAGATCTCCCCACCTTTGGCCATAGGCCGCCGAGTAGTCCCGGGTTGTGGTCTGGTTCCCTGCTCGTCCCAGTTGAGCGGAACCCGAGACCCCCTGAAGGTCCTCGGCATTGCGGGTCGTGACCCGCACCACCGCCAGCCCCGCAAAACCTCCGTAGATGACTGAACCGGGTCCGCGGATGATTTCAATGTGGTCGATCTGATCCACCGGGACGTGGTTTCCCAGGGGCATGACCCCCACATTGGTGTCGTTGAGTTCAAGGCCATCCACGAGGATGAGTACCTTGCCATCGTTGCCGCTGAGGCCCCGGATGCCTGCTCCTACGTGGCCTAAGTTGAAGGAGTTGGCCTGGAAGCCCGGCAGCATCTCCAGGGCCTCCAGGAGGTCCCGGGCACCGCTCTGGAGGATCTCCTCCCGGGTGAGGACCGTCACGGCCCCGGCGGTTTCCCGGATCGATTCGGGGCGCTTGGAGGCCACTTCCACGGGGGTGTTCATCAGTTCTAGGAGGTCCTGGATGCCCCTGGGGGGCGGCTCTTCAATCTGGCCAGCCAACCCCAGGTTGCAAGCCAGCAACCCAGCGCACCCCAGGGTGCCCCCAGGGAAACACCAACGGGAATGGGCGGGAAAGAGCATCATCGCCTCCGGGTCAGTAGTTATAGCCGAGGCGCAGGAAGAGTTCCCGGCCCAGGGTCGGGAGGGTCTCATTGACCAGGCTGGATTGGGGGACGGGCAAACCCATATCAGCGCCCGTGATGTTCCGCGTACCGATGCTGGCCTTGAGGCCCTGCTTGGGCCAGTCCCCATTGAGGACGAGGTTGATCTGGGTGCTGCTGTCCCTGGGTTGGATGCCCCGGGTGGCTTCCATGGTGTAGCGGGGACCGAGGGCCACGACGCTGGGACAGAGGAACCAGTGGGGGGCCAGACGAAGGTTCGCCTGCATGGTGAATTTCAGGTTGGCTACACCCACCAAGTAATCGGGGTGACCCGGCACCTGGTAGTCCTGGACTTCCCGGGCAGTGGCCCGATGGGCCTCCACGCTGAGGCGCATATCTCCATAGGCTCCCTGGAATCGGAGTTCGGCTTCCAGGCCCCGGGTCCCCAGGTCGCCCCCATTGACAATGATGATGAAGGGCGGACTGGAGATGGGGAGGTAGGTAATGTTGTCGAGGACTCGAGTATCAAAGGCATTCAGGGTCAGGTAGGCCTGGTCCGAGATCTGGAATCCGTATTCCAGTTCGAAGGTCCTGATGTGTTCGGGCTTGATTCCGGGATTGGTGTCGAGATTCCAGATGGTGGGCGTCCGGAAGGCTTTGGCCGCCAGGAACTTGAAGTGCTGGGTTTCCCAGGTCCGGGTCAGGGCGATCCTGGGGACGAAAGAGCCCCCGGCCTGGCTGTGGCGTTCATAGCGACCCCCCAGGGTGGCGGTCCAGTCCTGGACCGTCCATGCAACCTGAATGAACTGGGCGAGGGTCCGATAGGAAACTCGGGGGCCGCTGGCGGAAAACCATGGGTGACTGGACTCATCGGTGATGCCCGTATCCTCCCAGCCCTCGGCGCCGGCCAGGATGCTCCAGGCCGGGCTGGGGCTGTACTGGGCCTGGAGACCCGCCTGGGTCCGCCGGAAACGCCTGCCCTGGGTGGGATTAAGCTGACTCGGAAAGTCGAAGCTGCTTTGCTCCCGGTAGGTGAAGCTTGGCTGAAGACTCAGGCTATCCGTCGGCTTCCACACCTGATTCAGCGAAAGGAAGGTCCCATGGTCCTCCATGGCGCCGGGTGCCACTAGCCGACCCCGCTCGAAAAGATCCCGGATGAAGCGCAGCGAGGTTCCCTTCCAGTGAAGGCCGAGGTCGAGGAAGCCTTGCCGGAGCTCGCTACGTCGCCCCATGTCCACGTCCACCAGGGCCTGGGTCTCAAGCTGGGTCGAGAGCGTGTGGCCCAGGCCTCTCAGGGCGGTTCCTCCGGAAAAGGCCAGAGACAGGGCCAGATCGCTCCACTGGTGGCCATAGGCTGCGGAGTAGTCCCGGGTTGTGGTCCGGGTTCCGGTCTGGCCCAGGTGAACGGATCCGGAGACGCCATGGAGTTCCGCGGCGTTGCGGGTGGTGACCCGCACCACAGCCAGCCCCGCAAAGCCGCCGTAGATGACGGACCCTGGCCCCCGGATGATCTCGATGCGGCTGATCTGGTCCACGGGGATGTGATTCCCCAGGGCCACAACCCCCAGATTGGTGTCATTAAACTCAAGGCCATCCACCAGAATGAGCACTTTGCCATCGTTGCCGCTGAGGCCCCGGATGCCCGCCCCCACATGCCCGTTGCTGAAGGAATTGGCCTGGAAGCCCGGCAGCATCTCCAGGGCCCCGAGGAGGTCCCGGGCACCGCTCTGGAGGATCTCCTCCCGGGTGAGGACCGTCACGGCCCCGGCGGTCTCCCGGATCGATTCGGGCCGTTTGGAGGCGACCTCCACCGGCGTGTTCATCAGTTCGATCAGGTCGAGGGGTTGGTGGAGTTGTGGCGTTTCCTCCTGCTGGCCTGCTCCCAGGAGGGCCGGACAGGCCATGCCAGCCCCCAAGGCCACACCCCGGCTGAAAAGCCTCTGGCGACGATCAGGGTCAAACGGCATAGCCGCTCCAGGCGAAGGAAGAACGATCCATGCCTGAAAACTATAGCCTTCGGCCCCTTCTGGGCAATGGGCTTCAGACTGCAATTGAATTCAATGGTACCGGTGGTGGGAGTCGAACCCACAAGCCCGAAGGCGGCGGATTTTAAGTCCGCTGCGTCTGCCATTCCGCCACACCGGCCCAGGACCAGCATATCCGGGATCTCGCGGGAGTGAAGGGGGGCCTTGACCCTGGATGGTCTAGGTCGTCCTCTGGGAAGGGGAGGGTGCAGCATAAACTCGATACCGCTACCCAGGGGCAGAGGCTCAGGCTTGCTAAACTCGTCCCATGAGCCTAGACCCCGCCGCCGATCATCCCCTTCTACGCAACCTGAACCCTCAACAGCAGGAGGCGGTCCAGCACTCCCATGGGCCTCTCCTCATCCTTGCGGGTGCCGGCTCCGGTAAGACCACCGTGATCACGCGACGCATCGCCTGGCTGGTGGAGGAGGTGGGGGCCCATCCCTCTTCCATCCTGGCCGTGACCTTCACCAACAAGGCTGCCGAGGAGATGCGGGAGCGCGTCCAGAGACTGGTCTCTGTGCCCGTCGAGCAACTCTGGGTCAGCACCTTCCACAGTTTCTGCACCCGCATCCTGCGCCGGGAGGGCGAACGCACCCCGGTGGGTCGCGACTTCGTCATCTTCGACCCCTCGGACCAGCGCAGCCTCGTCAAGCAGGTGCTCACAGAGCTGAAGCTGCCGGAGAAGCAGTTCCATCCCCGGAAGGTCCTGGAGATGATCTCGGACTTCAAGAACCGCTGCCTTCTGCCCGAGGAGGCCCGGGAGGAGGCCCTGGATCCCTGGACCCGCAAGCTCCTGGACGCCTACGAACTCTATCAGCGGGGCCTGCGGAACCAGAAGGCCTGCGACTTCGACGATCTCCTGCTCTACACCGAGCGCCTCTTCCGTGACCCGCTGATGCAGCAGGTTTATTCGGAGCGCTTCAAATACCTGTTGGTGGACGAATACCAGGACACCAACAAGGCCCAGTACCTCCTGGTGAGGCACCTGGCGGAGAAACATCACAACCTGTGTGTGGTGGGTGATGAGGATCAGTGCCTGGCGGCAGGAACCCTCGTGACGCTGGGGGATGGCACGCTCCGGTCCATCGAGGAGATCCAGAAGGGGGATCAAGTCCTGTCCTGTCATGGCAGTGGCGACTTCCGGTCAGCCCAGGTATCCGAAGTCTACCGGCGCCAGAGCAAGGGGAGGGGCCTCCGCGTCATTACCCATCAGGGAAGGACCCTGGCCAGCACCCCTGAGCACACCCATTTCGCCGGGTATCGTCTCGGCCTTTCCCCTCAGCATTACTTCGTCTATCTCATGCGGAAGGATGGCATCGGTTATCGGGTCGGGACCTCCCAGGTCCATACCCGAGGGCAGGTCAAGCCGGTGGTGGGTTACCTCCAGCGGGCCCGACAGGAGCACGCCGACGCCCTGTGGATCCTTTCGGTTCACGAGACGGAAAATGATGCGCGAGCCCAGGAAGCCATCCTTTCCCTGCAATTCCAGCTGCCGACGCTTCCCTTTGTGCCCCGCAAGGGCAAGGGTCAGCGGGGAATGGTCCACGATGCGGCCCTGATCCAGAAGGTCTTTGCCTCCGTGGACACCGAGGAACATGGTCGAAAGATTCTGGAGCACTTCGGCCTCGACCCTCTGCGGCCCCATCACCTTCCCCAATCCCGGAACAGCCTGCGACGCAACATCGTCCTGACCCTCTGCGGCGATCGCAGGGGAGCCTCGCCCATGCACCGCATCAGTCTGGTGGGCAATGATGACGAGGGACGGAGGGCGCTTGAGTCCATGGGTTTCAGCATCCGCTCCGCCAAGGCGGGGAGCGGCAGCTGGCGCTTTGAGACCTGCCGCAAGGACTTCGGCGAGGTGGTGCGGCTCGCCAAACAGATCCAGGGAGGGTTGGGGGGACAGCTCCTCATGAATGCCAGGATGGGGAAAGGAGCGGGCGAGTCGAACTCCCTTCCGCTCATCCCCGCCTCCCACATCCGGCCGGGGATGGCCCTCTTCGATGGTCAGGGCGGCTATGACACGGTGGCTTCCGTAGAGCCCTGGGATCTGGAGGAGGTCTTCGACCTCAATGTGGAGCGCACCCACAACTTCGTGGCCAACGGGATCCTGACCCACAACTCGATCTATGGCTGGCGCGGAGCCGATATCCGGAACATCCTGGACTTCAAGCGGGACTTCCCGGAGGCCTCGGAGATCAAGCTGGAGCAGAACTATCGCTCCACCCAGAAGATCCTGGACGCCGCCTGCACCGTCATTGCCAACAACTCCCAGCGGCTGGGCAAGAGCCTCTGGACGGACCTCGGCCACGGTGAGCATCTGGTCTTCCGTCTGGCTGATGAGGGACGTTTGGAGTCGGAATGGGTGGTGCAGCGCATCCTGGAGGAACGGGCCCAGTCCCCTGGGGCCAAGATGGCCGTCCTCTACCGCGCCAACTGGCAGTCCCGGCAGTTCGAAGAAGCCCTGCGGGCCGTCAACCTCCCCTACAAACTGGTGGGGGGCACCAAGTTCTACGAGCGTCAGGAGGTGAAGGATCTCCTGGCCTACCTGCGACTGGCCTGCAACCCCTTTGATCTGGTGAGCTTCCGGCGCGCCATTTCCGCCCCCAGCCGTGGTGTGGGCCCCACGACCCTGGCCAAGATCGAGGCCGCCATCCCCGAGATGGGCACGGCCCTGGGGGGCACCGCGATCCTGCTCAAGAAGGGCGAGCTGAAGGGCAGGGCCCAGCGCGAGATGGGACGCTTCCTGGAGCTGTTCCACCGGGCGGAAACGGAACTCCATGCCCAGAGTCTGGGTTCCTTCGTCCGCTGGATGCTGGTGGAATCAGGCTACGTCCAGATGCTGGAGGACGAAGGCACCCTGGAAGCCGAGGGTCGGGTGCGCAACCTGGAGGAATTCGTCTCCGCCGCCGTGGAGTCCGAAGGGCAGGGTCTGCGCCTCGCGGAATTCCTGGACCGGGTGTCGCTTGCCTCGGATGCTGACCAGGTGGAGGAGGCCGCCCAGCTCTCCCTGATGACCATCCACTGCGCGAAGGGCCTGGAGTTCCCCGTGGTCTTCCTGGTGGGCATGGAAGAGGATGTCTTTCCGAACCGGAATGCCCGGGATACGGATGACGGCCTGGAGGAGGAGCGCCGACTCTTCTACGTGGCCATCACCCGGGCCCAGCGGAAGCTCTACCTCACGGCGGCGCGTCGGAGGCGGATCTTCGGCAGCGAGGTCATGGGCATGCCCAGCCGATTCCTCCGGGAACTTCCCCAGGAGGTCCTGGAGACCCCCATCCGCTGGGGGACGGAGCTGTACCAATCCGGTCAGGGGATGTCCTCCGGGACCCGCATGGCTCCCCGGGGCGGGGGGGGGGCTTCCGTGGCCTCCGAACTCCAACGCATCCGGGGCTTCTTCGACCGGGTCCGCTCGGCGGCTCCTGCAGCCGACTCTCCAGTCCCCGAGGCGACGGAAGGGCCGCGTCCGGAACCCCCGGCGACCCCAGACACCGGAGCAGGCACCGGAGCAGGCACCGGGCCCCTGGCGAGGGGTACCCGGGTTCGCAGTCCCCGATTCGGACGGGGAGTCATTACCTCCGTCACCGGTGGTGGCGAAATGTTGACCTACACCGTCCGTTTTGCAGAGGCCGGGGAGAAGCGGATCGTAGCCCGTTTCGGGATGCTTGAGGTGGACGCCTGAGGGCTGCTTCGGAATAAGCTGTGCAGTTGCGCTTTTTCCGAAGGGGGTTGAGTGGGCATCTATCTATATATTATCAGTTAATTAAACCGTGGAGCGCGAACTGGGAAGTTCTGCTTGGGGGATCGTTTAATTCCGGGTAAAGTTTGTGATTCTCAAATAATGCTCGCCCAGTCTTCGGATCTTCTCCACGACTGGCCCCGGAGATTCCAAACATGACGATTTCTTCGCGCACCGCCGTCCTGGCCCTTCTTCTGGCCGGCGGCTTCGCCCCCCAGGCCGTTGCCTCGGGCTTCCAGCTCCGGGAGCAGAGCCCCAGCGCCCAGGGCAACGCTTTCGCTGGGGTGAGCGCTGGTGGAAGCGACATCAGCTCGATGTTCTTCAATCCCGCCACCCTGACCCAGTTCGCCTCCAGCGAGATCCTGACCGGCGTCAGCGTGGTCTCGCCCAACACCAATCTGACCAACGGACAGGCGAGCCCCGCCGCCGGCAGCTACCCCGCTGCGCCCAGCTCCACTGGGAATGCCTGCTCCCCCAGCCCCCTGCCCAATCTCTATGCCATGTGGAGCCTGTCGCCGAAGCTCAAGCTCGGCTTCTCCATCAATGCACCCTTTGGCATGGCGACGGAATACGGTTCCGATTCCATCGTGCGCTACCACGCGCTGAAGTCCGATCTCAAGGTGCTCGACTTTGGTCCCAGCGTGGCCTACCGGATCAACCCGCAGTGGTCCGTGGGCGCTGCCTTCGTCGCCCGCCACACCCAGGCCGAACTCACCAACGCCGTCGATTTCGGCTTGGCCACCGGTCATCCAGGCATGGCGGACGGCAAGGTGACGCTGAATGGTTCTGACTGGAGCTATGGATACAAGCTGGGTGTGACCTGGCAACCCAATGAAGACCTGCGGATGGGACTCGGATATCAGTCCAGTGTCAAAGTGAACATCAAAGGGGATGCCTCCTTCGAGATTCCCGCGTCTCTCTCCGGCATGAGTTCGATTCTTGCGGCCCAGGGTTTCCAGGACAACCGCATCGCCGCCGAGGTGGACCTGCCCAGCACCCTGTCCCTGGGGTTCGACTACAAGCTGGAGAAGGGGGTCTCCTTCCAGGTTGAAGTGGCCTACACCGACTGGTCCCGGTTCAAGGAGCTGAAGATCGAGCTCCTGGATAATCAGGCCGACGGTCTCCCCCTCACCAACTCCACCACCGAAGAGAAGTGGAATGACACCTGGTTCGTGGCCATGGGTCTCACCTGGAAGGCCAGTGACGCTTGGACCTTCAGGCTTGGCGGAGCTCTGGATCAGGGCGCCACCAACGATACCTATCGCACGCCCCGCATTCCCGACGCCGATCGCAAGTGGGTTTCCGGTGGCCTCGGCTATGCCTTCTCCAAGCACCTTGGGATGGATCTGGCCTTCACACACATCTTCGTGGACAGCGGCAACCTGGCGCTGACCACCGCTGGGGTGGGCAATGCCACCCGAGGCAACCTGAGTGGCACCTTCCACAGCAGCATCGACATCTTTTCCGCCTCCATGCGCTACACCTTCTAGGGTGTTGCCGGACCGACGAGAGGGGCCCTTCGGGGCCCCTTCTTCATGCCTGGCGCTGGATCCAGCGATTGTAGAGCGCCATGCTCAAGGCGCTCAGGAGGCCCAGGGCGGCCAGGATGACCCATCCCATGGAGGCGGCTGCGGGGTCCAGCTTCAGGAGGCCGCTGGGGAGGATCACCGCTCCCTTGGCCATGACCCGGTTGAAGAGCCAGGCCCCCGCCGGTCCTCCGATGAGGCTGCCGATGGCCAGGGGCAGGTTGGCGTAGCCCAGGTAGAGACCCTCCTGGCCCTTGGGGCTGAGGGAGCCCAGGTACTCGTAGAGGCGGCTTGAGTTGAAGAGTTCGCCGAAGGCGATGAGGGCCACGGTAAGGGTGATGAAGAGGCTGCCCAGGGGGAGGGTCAGGCCCGCGAGCTTCAGTTCCCGGGTCACCCCGCCGACCATGAAGAGGGGCACCAGATTGACCAGCATGGACAGGCCGATGAGCACGATGCCCACCACTATGGATTTGATGGGGGGCAGTTTGCCGAAGGCCTTGGTGATCAGGAGCTGGAAGAGGACGATGACCAGGGGATTGGCAGCGGTGTAGAGGTCCATGGCCGGGCTCAGTTCCACGGTCTTCTTGATGTAGAGCGGCAGGAGGTTGTAGACCTGGTTGTAGATGAAGAAGAAGCCGCTGGAGACGAGCAGGAAGACGAGGAAACGGGGGCTCTTCAGGGCCTGTACCATGCCTGAGAGGATGGCCGGGACGGAGCGCTGGACTTTGGCCTGGGTCAGACCCATCTCCTGGTCGGGCTCCTTGAAGAGCAGGAAGACCACCAGGAAGGCCAGGGCGGAGGCCACGGCGCTGACGGCGAAGATGATGCTGAGGTCAGCAGGCAGGCGACCAGGAGGGACTTCCGGAAACCCACCTGGTCCGCCACGGTGCCCGAAAGGATCGGCAGAAAGTAGATGAGGAACCATAGAACCGAGCCGTTGATGATGCTGGGCCAGTAGTCACCGAAGCCAAGCTGGCCCAGGTAGATCACGACGAAGCTGGCCATGGCGTAGTAGGCGGCCCGCTCGAAGAGTTCCGTGAGGTTGGCGTTCCAGAAACTGGATGGAAAGGCGTTGTTTTCAGGTGTCATGGGGCCTCGGTGCGTTCATCCTCTACCGGAACACAACCGGATGCCTCGTGTCAAAAGGTAGCGCGTGCGAGCCGCTTGCCATTCCAGCGGAAGGATCGGGTCCCGAGCTCCTGGACTGGGAGCCGAAGTCCCCCCACCAGGAAACGGGCGATGCAGGTTCCTCCCTTGTGTCGAGAGGAGGCATAGATGAGCCCATCCATCCCCGCCTTGAAGGCGGCATAGGCATAGCTCCGGCCGACGGGATAGGCGTGTCGGGTAGGATTCTGGAGTCCTGCCAGGGAGGGCTCCCGCAGATCGTCGAAACGCCCGGAAAGGGGAACCTGCAGGAGACGATAGGTGAAGGTCTGGGGTCGCAGGGCCTTGTGTCGCAGATAGTGAACCCTGAGGTGGTGGGCGACTTCCGCCTCACAGGTCCTGGTCTCTTCGGCGGCGTAGAACACCGGGAAACCAGGGGCGTCAAAGCGTCCGGCATAGGTTCGGGTGGACTGGGCAACGCCCTGGGCGCGCTCCTGGGACTGGATGTCCTTCAACCCCAGGAGGTCCAGGGCACTTTGCTCCCGCTGTAGGGCGAGACGAAAACAAAGCCGGGCATACAGGATGGATCTTGACCCTGCGACCAAGGATTAGCTCCAAACGTTCAGGAGGAAGTTGAGATAGTCCCGCACCCGGAGCAGCCCTTCAAAGCTGGACTGCATGACGCATAGTGGCGTCTGGCCTTCAAAGCCCGGTGCCTGAAGGGGTTCGTGGGGCCAAGCCAGAAGATCCTGTTCCTCCTGGTGAAGGTCCCCCGCCGCCTCGAAGATTCGAAGTAAAGTCAGGGCTCTTGCCCGCTGGTCTGCGGTCCAAAGGGGCTCTCGGGAAGCCTCGGCCGCCTCGATCCATCGAAACCAAGTGGAGCGGGAGGTCCCCAGAAGGGACGCCATGGCGTCTGGGTTGAGGCCCCATAGATTGCTGAGCTTCCGGCAGGCCCGCAGCAGATCCAGCACTGGAAGTTGCTCCAGATGTCGAACCGCCTCCTGATCCTTAGGCGCGAATGGACTATCGAGCTGAGCTGGTCGAATGGGGCGGGCGGTGGACATGGGAGCCTCACCTTCTCAGTTTAGTGTCATTTGCGACTCTTGCAAGTCTTGAATGGGATTCCAATCCACTCGACGCCCTAGCTCACCACCCGGATCGTCCAGAAGTCCGCCGCCAGATCCTCATTGGTGAGGTAGTCGAAGGGCATAGTGAAATAGCCCTTTTTCCCCCAATCGGGGCCGTAGGAGTTGCGCACCAGGAAGCGCTTCGTCTTCAGGTCGTAGCCCACCGCCAGCACGGCGTGGCCCCCTACCATCCGTTCATCGGGCCGCGGCAGGTTCAATACGCCCTTTTCGTAGACCTGGGGCGTTTCAAAGCTCTCGTAGACCGTGAACCCGAAGACAAAGGGGAAGCCGCTGGCCAGGCAACTCAGGAGTTCCTCCTGCCGGGTGTTGTTGAGGCGGAAATAGCTGATGGCCTTGTGGTCCAGGGCCGCCTTGTAGGCCTTCCTGGAAGGACGGGTCGCGAACTTCGCGATAGTGTATGGCCACAGCTCCTCCGGTGGTGTTCCCTGGGCCGCCACCACCTTGATTCCATCGCGGAGCATGGCGCCAGCGTCACTCTGGATGCTGCCCTCCATCTCCCGCTCGGCGTAATAGATGAAGAGGCGACTGGGCATGATGTCTCCCAACTCCTGGCGTCGATGCTCGAACTGGAAGGCGGCGCCGATGGCGTTGGCGGTGCAGCTCCCCAGGTCTCCCTGGTCATAGGGTGCGGCCATGGGGGGGACGCTGAGGTCCACCCTGGCCGGAAGCTTCTTCGGGGCCTCCATGGCCATCCGCTTGAGGGCGTAGCGGAAATCCCGCTGATCCGGGAGGTCGGGTAGCCATCCATATCGGGAGGAACGGCTGGGTTGAGTCGCCATGAAAATCTCCTGAGAAAATGGGTTTGAATAGCTCTATTCTATTCGTGGGTTTCATTTTTCAGGATCAATTTATTAAAAAGCCTTCTGCCTATCTAGCTGCCCGAGCGGCATCTCCCACCAGGATGCGTTGAATATGACCATCTGGGTCGAATTCCAGGCGCATCGGGAAGAAGGTCGGCATGAGTGTTTCCAGCTCCCCGGCGCTCGGTGCGAGGTGGGCGGTGTGTCCTCCCAATAGCTTGAGGATGGCTTCTCCTTCCTTTCGGGCGGTCTCGCTCAGTGCCCCTTCCTGGGGGGACTGGGATCCGGTGGGTGTGGGCAGGATCCAGGCC
>JAFNAB010000114.1 GCA_017859955.1 Holophagaceae bacterium | reverse complement strand
CGGGGTTTTCGTTGACGGGGGGCGCGGAGCTCTCCCCGTAGACCCGGCCGAGGTCCCGGGAGATCGTGACGGGGTCTTCGCCGCCCATGAGGTGGGAGACTTCGGGGACAAAGAAGGATTCCACGGGGCGGTCGAAGCCCGAGGCCAGGACCGTCACCAGGATGCGGTCCTCCAGTTCGGGGGCCTCCACCTGGCAGAGCTTGATGTCCGCCAGACCCTGGTAGTGCTGGCTCAGGTAGTTCATGGCCGTTTCCACGGCGCTCAGCTCGACCCGGTCCCAATCCGCCATGACGGAGACGATGACCTGGGTGGCGGGCCCGCGGGTACCCCGCTCCAGCAGGGGGCAGTCCAGGGCCTTCTGGAGGGCGTCCAGCAGGGCTTCTTCGCCCTTGCCGGTGCCGGTGCCGATGAGGGCCTCCCGGCCGTTGCGCAGCACGGCTTCCACATCGGCGAAGTCGCCGTTGAGGGTGCCGGGGCGCAGGATGAGATCGGTGATGCCGCGCACGCCCTGGATCAGGACGCCGTCAGCCACCTGGTAAGCCTCCTTGACCTTGACGCCCTTTTCGCAGTGGCTCAGGAGCTTCTGGTTGGAGACCACGATGACGGTATCGGCGGTGCTGCGGAGGTTATCCAGGCCTGCGGCGGCCTTCTGGGCCTTGCCGGAACCCTCGTAGCTGAAGGGGGTCAGGACCACCGCCACGGTAAGGGCTCCCAGCTCGCGGGCGCAGCTGGCCACCACGGGGGCGGCACCAGTGCCGGTGCCACCGCCCATGCCGCCGGTAATGAAGACCATGTCCGCCCCCTGGAGGTGGGCCAGGATCTCGTCCCGGCTTTCCTCGGCGGCCACGGCGCCGCGCTCGGCGTTGCCTCCGGCTCCCAGGCCCCTCATGCTCAGGGGCCCCAGGGCCACCCGGGCGGCGGCCTGGCTATGGGCTAGGCTCTGCTGATCGGTGTTCATGGCGATGAACTGCACCCCGGAAACGCCGCTCAGGATCATGCGATCAATGGCGTTGCACCCTGCACCCCCTACGCCGACCACTTTGATGTTGGCGCCAGGAAGGTTGATGGGGCTGGGGAGGAAGGAAATTTCGGGCATGGATGCTCCAGGCAACGCTAGGGCTCAAAAGAGGTTCTTGAACTTCTCCATGAGGCCACTCCCGCGGGAACTACGATGGGCGGGGGCGGAGAGCTCCCGGCTGAGGGCTTTCACCGCGCCGAGGGCATTCCCATAGAAAGGATTGGCCAGGACCTGCTGGAGGCCCTGGATGCCGCTGACGCGGCCGAGTACCACCCTGGGACGGCCCAGAATGTTCTGGGCCAGGATGGGCATGTGGGGCAGAAGGGCGCCCCCGCCCACGAGGTGAACACCCCCGTGGATTTCGTGGATGAGGCCGCTGCGGCCGATTTCCGCCTGAACCATGTTCAGCAGTTCGACAGCCCGGGCGTGCAGCACTTCCGCCAGTTCCCTGCGGGAGACCTGACGGCCCTCGTCTTCGAGTTCGATGAGATCCTCCGCAGGCACTTGGGTCGGGAGGGCGGTGCCGTATTTGCGCTTGATGCGCTCGGCCACGCTGATTCCACCGAGGTGCTTGGTGATCTCCAGATCCTTGGTGAAGTGCATGCCCCCGATGGGCAGCACGGCGGAATGGAAGAGCGCTCCCCGCAGGAAGACGCCGAGGTGGGTCAGGTGGTCTCCGATGTCCACCACCACGGCTCCGTTGTCGGAGTCCTCCCGGCTCAGGACCGCTTCGGCGCTGGCCAGGGGCGAGTACATGAGGGAAGCACCCTGGAGTCCCGAGAGGTGCAGGGCCCGCATGATGTTCTCGAGCACGGAGGCCGGGGCCACGATGATGCGCACCTCGGCTTCCAGGGTCTCCCCGATCATGTTCACGGGGTTCTTGATGTCCCGCTGACCCTTGATGTGGAACATCTGGGGGATGCGGTGGAGAACCTGCTCCTCTTTGGCGAGCTTGCAGCCGTTGGTGGCCTGCTCCAGGACCCGATCCCGGTCCTGGGCGGTGATGACGCGGTCCGAGCTGGCGATGGTGATGGAATCCCGGAGGTTCTCACCCTTGAACTGGAGTCCGTCCACGGAGACCCGGATGCCGTCCAAACGGGTCTGACCCGCGGTGCGCATGGCCTCCTCGGTGGCCTTCACGATGGCCTGCACCGTGAGGTTGATATCGGTGATTTCCCCCTGCCGGATGCCACCCTCGGGGTCGGCGATGCTGGCCCCCGTCACGACGAGGGGACCCCCCTCTTCCTGAACGGCTATGACTGCAACGATTTTGCTGGCTCCAAGATCCAGGCCGAGGAGGACAGAGGGTTGAACCATGAGTGTTCCTGTTCCTTGAACCCGATTCTAGCCGCATCGAGGCTGTATTTTCAGGGTTGATTGGTGGGAAAAATCGTCCTGGCGCCCCGGGGGCTCGTCCCTCGGCATGCGAGGGGCCAGATGACCTTATTTTTCGGGCTTTAGGGTGGGGGCCTGGGCGGGATCCGGGTTGCCCACCGCGATCTCGTCATCCCATCTCAGATCAAAGTACCGGATCTGTGCAAGGTCGGGACGCTTGGCGAACTGGTCCAGGAAGAGGCCCTGGAAATTTGGAATGTTCTTGGTGGGGTCCGTGCGGGAGAGCCAGATCGGTGCGCTGAGCCCCTCCATGAAGACTTCCGGTCCCTTGGCACCCATGCGGATCTCGTTGAGCCGCTCGTAGAAGGGCATCTGGAAGTCCCGCAGTCGTGAGGTGATCCGGATCAGTTCCACCAGGACCTCATCCTTCTGGCTCCCGGGGTCCGCCACCACGGGAATGGGGGCGAGGTTTCCCTGGTTCACGGGGTCCAGCACAATGCCGTCGTCCGCCAGGAGGTAGACACCGCTGGGGCGAACCAGCCACAGGAGGGGCTTGCGCTCCTCGATCACCAGACTCAGGCGGTCCGGGGGATCCCGGCGGATCAGGAGGCCGCGCACCCAGCGCCGCTGCTCAATTTCGCGCCGGAGCTTTTCGGCATCGAACCAGAAGAGGGGGCGCCCTTGGCAGAGCCGCTCGGCTAGGCGCTGGAGTTCCACCTGGCGGTCACCACGGCAGCCGGTAATGGCGATCTGCTCGATGGTCAGTTTCTGAAGACCCAGGTAGCGATGCCCGATCTCCAGGGCCCCGTAGCCTGCGGCCACCACCACCACCGCCACCACGCCGAGACGGACCCATGGAAGCCAGGGGCGTTTGGGGCGGGATCGGGAGGGCAGGGCCATGGGCTAATCAGGATAGCGAAAAGCGGGATCCTCCGGGGTTGCTTCCCGTCGGGCGCGTCGCCGCCTGAAGATTCCATACTCGGCTGCGATTCCGCAGGCTCCGCCGAAGATATCCAACAGGCTGTCCTGCAGACATCCGCTCCGGTTCGGCACATGAGCCTGGTGGAGTTCGTCCCCCAGGGCCAGGGCCGCCACCAGGGCCAGGCTGCCCAGGGCCCAGCGTCGGTTCCAGAGTTTGGGATCATCCCTCCTGAATCCGCGGTAGAGCAGGACAGCCAGGACGAAATACTCCGCCCAGTGGGCCAGTTTCCGGAGGAGGAGGTGTGTCCATGCCCAGGTGACTGGCGAGTGGTGGGGGAAAAGGCGTTTGAAGATCGGGAAAAGGATCGATTCCGTGTGCTCGGAAGAGAAGCCCCTGAATGAGGCGGAAAAAATGAGCCCAGCCCAGATCAGGGCAGGGAGCCAGAACCATAAGAGTGCGCGCCGGTTCAGCACGGGAGCAGCACGCCTTCCAGCGCCAGGAGTCTGGCCTTGGCCTGGAGGTTGCCGAAGAGGCTGAAGCCCCCGGGGCCATTGGCGGCCAGGACCCGATGGCAGGGCACCAGGAGGGGCAGGGGATTGCGGGCCACCGCCTGACCCACGGCCCGGGCCGCCCCGGGGGAGCCCGCCAGGAGCGCAACTTCGCCATAACTGAGGGTCTGACCCGGGAGGGTGGCCAGCAGCACCTCGTAGACCCGCTGGTGGAAGGGGGAAAGTCCTTCCAGGTCCAGGGGGATGCCCTGGAGCGCGTTGCCGTGCCCCGCCAGAAAGGCTTTCAACCGCTCCACGGCTTCTGCTACCCAGGGAGGCAGGGCTTCGGTTTCCAGCCCAGGGTCTTCCTCCAGGAATTTCAGGGTCCGCAGGCCGCGCTCATTCCAGGTCAGCGCGATCCAGCCGCACACCCCCAGCTCGGTTTTAAAGGCGGTCCAATGGTCCATTAGACCATCATACCCGCGGCCCGCGCTAAACTCCCCCCAGGAGAGCCCATGCGCTGGATGGCCCTGGACCACGGTACCAAGAAGATAGGCATCGCCTTTAGCGATGAGCTGGAGATCCTTGCCTCCCCCTTTGAGGTCTGGCCCCAGCAGGATGACCTGACGCTGCAGAAGCTGGCGCGATTGGCCAGGGCCGAGGGCGTCCAGGCCCTGCTGGTAGGCCTGCCCCGGCACAAGGATGGGAACGAGAGCGAGACGGCCCCCCTCGCCCGGGCCTTCGGCGAGGCCATCCGGGATCTGACTGGCCTGCCTTTGGTCTTCTGGGACGAGCGCCTGACCAGCGTGGAGGCTGAGCGCCTGTTGGCCCAGCGGGGTGTAAAGCCCAAGGACCGCAAGGCCAAGTTGGATGCAGCCGCTGCGGCCGTGATGCTGCACGATCTGATCGAGGACCGCCGGAGCCGCCGGATCCCTGCGGATCGGCTCGATTAGCTAAGGAAGCGTCTCCACGCGACCATCCGCCAAGGCCCGTCGGACCTTGCCGCCCTGCCAGAGCCAGGCTTCTCCGGGGCGCCCGTCCTTGAGGCCGGCATCGATGGCGTAGACCCGTCCATGGTGGAAGGTACATACCTGTTCCAGGGTCGTGTGCCCCACCACAAAGGCTTGGACCTTAAGGCGGGTTGCGGCTCGGTTCACCTCCTGGTCCGTGCTGGCCGGGGAGAAGTCCGGCAGGAAGCCTCGGTACCAGAGGGGTCCCTCCTGGTGCACCAGGAAGGCTCCTTCCGAGCCCGGATGGGGGGAGTGCCCCAAGGCTGCCCGGATCAGATCGTTGGTTTGATTCAGGTCCAGATTCCGGGTCAGGAAGGCGGGGGAGATCCCACCGTGGACGAATAGGAAGGGCCCCAGGCGTAGCAGGGTCGGCCGGGTCCGCAACCAGCGACCGATTTCGGAGTCCGGGCCGTAGAGGGCGCTGATCGGCGGGAGTCCTGGCGGCGGCTGGGCGTATTTTGGGTTCAAGTAGCGGAGGTCGCCGTTTATTAACAATAATTCATGATTTCCCAGCAGGTGGTGGACCCTCCCTCCGGCGCGCAGCGCCTGGGACTCCAGGCTCCGGAAGAACCAGTAGGCCTCGGTGACCTGGGGACCCCGGTCCATGGTGTCCCCCACCACCACCAGATGGCCGCGCCCGAAGCTCCAGCGGCCCCGGGCGTCCACCACGTGATGGGCTTGGAGAAGCCGGCGCGCCGCGGTGAGCTGCCCATGGATATCGCTCAGGGCGAGGATCTTCTCTGGGGCCTGGTAATCATCCTGCACTGGCTCCGGGGCTTCGGGGGCCAGGGTAAGGGCGGTGGTGAGTTCCGGCAGGGCCAGCCTGAAGGCCCCACGGTGCCGCTCCTCCTGGACCTTCCCCTCATGGATCCGGAAGACCCGGGCCTCGTCGCCTTTCCAGAGGACGTAGGGGCCGTCCTCCTGGGCCAGGACGGGACAGAGGACTGCCAGCAGGATCAGAAGCAGGCGCAAGGGCTTGAGCATGACTGATTATGACCGGGCCCAGGGCGTATGATGGGGCCTGGGAAGCCAGCCATGCCTTTGAAGAGCCTTCGGGGAAGATCCATCCTCATCATCCTTGCGATCTACAGTGCGGTGGGTCTCCTCGCCATCGGGGCCTTCACGCTGGTTGGGCGCAGGGTGGTGGAGCACTTCGGCCGCCGCTTCGCGGAGAGCCATGCCGCCCTGAGCCGGGACCGGATCCTGGCACCCCTTCAGCGGGAGCTGGCTCTGGCCCGGAAGTTGGCGGATTCGCCGACCCTTCGCGCATGGATCCGGGAGGAGGACCAGGGGGCTCCCAGGGCTGCGGCCATGGAGGAGTTGGAGAGCTTCCGGCGGATCTTCGCGGACCACAGCTACTTTTTCGTTGTGGATCAGAGCCGTCACTACTACTTCAACAACGCCCGGAATGAATTCCGGGGAAGGGAGTGCCGGTACACCCTGGACCCCAAGGATCCGACGATGGCCTGGTATGACGCAGCCATGGGGGGAATCCAGGACTACGCCCTCCACGTGGACTCCTCCGAGCAGTTGGGACTCTTGAAGGTCTGGATCAACGTGGCGGTCTGGGATCAGGGGCGCAAGGTTGGGTTGACTGGGACCGGACTGGAACTCACGGGCTTCCTGAACCAGGTGGTCCAGAGCCGGGAGCAGGGGGTCCAGACCCTTCTGGTGGATCGGCAGGGTGTCATCCAGGCCCATCCCGACGCCAGTTTCACGGAATTCAACGCCCGGATGAAGGATGAAACCCAGCGCCGCCGCATCGGGCCCCTGCTGGATGGGGAAGGCGATCGGAACCGCTTTCAGGCCGCCGTGGCGGAACTTGTCAAAGACCCAACCCGGGTCGAGACTCTCCACCTGCAGGTCGGGGGGCACCGAACCCTGGCATCGCTGGTCTACATCCGGGAGATAGACTGGATCGCCGTGGTCCTGGTGGACCCCGGCCAGGTGGTGGGCCTGAAGACCTTCCTGCCCTTCCTGGCGATCCTTCTGGCGGGTCTGCTGCTGACCATCGCCCTTGTTTCCTTCCTGCTGAACCGGGTCGTGCTGGCTCCCCTGGGGCGTCTCACTGCCTCGGCCCAGGCCATGGCTGCGGGTCGGTATGATCTCGAACTCCCTGGAGGGGGAAGGGATGAGATCGGAAGCCTGACCCTGGCCTTCAACCGTATGGCAACCGTGGTCCGGGATCATATGGCCAACCTGGAAGAGAAGGTGCTGGAGCGCACCCGGGACCTTCGGGAGGCCCACGCCCAGTTGGCGGAATCCAACCGGAAGGTCATGGATAGCCTGGCCTATGCCCAGATGATCCAGAGGAGCCTCGTACCCGGTCCCCAGGCAATGGCGGCGGTCATGCCAGATCATTTCCTGATGGATCGCCCCCGGGATTTAGTGGGGGGTGACTTCTTTTCGCTCTTTACGGACGGGGAGGGCTTCCTGCTGGCGGTGGCGGACTGCACTGGCCATGGGGTTCCTGGAGCTTTCATGACCATGTGTGCCCGGACCGTGCTGGATCAGCTCCTGCGGAAGTGGGGGCCGGAGGATCCCGCCCGGCTCCTGGGTGAGATGAACCGGGCCATGAAGGCCATGCTTCACCAGGATGGGACCGGTAGCGGGGAGGATGCCCTGGACAATGGCCTGGAGATGGCGCTTCTCAGGGTCCTCCCGGCCCAGGGCCGGGTGCGCTTCGCCTCTGCAAGGCTGCCCCTCTGGGTGGGGAGCCCCGCCCATGGATTCCGGGAGTACCCGGGGGACCGCCAGAGTCTGGGCTACCGGCGCTCGGAGGCAGGCCATGCCTTCCAATCCGTTGACATCGAAATGGCTGCTGGAGAGGCTTGCTACCTGTTCACCGACGGGATCCTGGATCAGGCCGGGGGCGAGCGGGGTTTCGGCTTCGGCCAGCGTCGATTGACCGAGGCCTTTGGGCGGATCGGGGGTCTGCCCATGGCGGGGCAGGGTCGGGAACTTGTTAAGATCCTGGAGGCCTACCAGGGGGCGTTTCCCCAGCGGGATGACATCCTGGTCCTGGGCTTTCGGCCATTCATTGGAGCGAGTCATGGGAAACTTGATTGATCTGAGGCGGAGCCTCAGCCGGGAAGGGGCGCTGATCTGCTTCAATGGCTCCTTCAGCCACAGCATCATCGAGGAGCTTGGCAAGGCCGTGAAGCACTACCTGGAGAGCCAGGACCTGCAGAAGGGCGCCACCATGGATGTCTTCTCGGTCTACATCGAGGCCACCCAGAATGTCCGCAACTACTCGACCCGTGCCGATCTGGCTGCCTGTGGGCGCAGCGAGGCCGCTGAAGGCATCATCGTAATCGGGCGGGAAGGGGAACGCCACGTCGTCAGCAGTGGGAACTATGTGCTGAGCTCCGACGGCCCTGCTCTAGCCGAGCGCCTTAACCGTTTGCAGGGTCTGGATAAAGCGGGCCTTAAGGCCCTCTACAAAGAGCAGATGCGCCGGGAGCTGCCGCCTGGCAGCCAGGGAGCGGGGCTGGGGCTCATCGACATGGCCCGGAAGGCCAGCGAGCCCCTCGAGTTCAGTCTGACCCCAGATGGAGTGGGCCTGCTCTTCTTCTCCCTTCGTGTCGTGATCTGAGGTGCGGACCATGGAAAACCTCGTGATCGACGGCAGCACCTCCAGCCCGAGGGTGGATTTCGATGCGGCGCGGGGACACCTGCTCCTCAGCGGCGAGTCCTACCCCGAGAACTCCTTTGAATTTTACAAGCCCCTGCTGAACTGGATCCGCTCCTTCCTGGAGCAGAGCCCCCAGGAAGTCACCCTGGAGTTGCGCCTCGCCTACCTCAACACCAGCAGCATCAAGGCCCTGATGGATCTCCTGGATGACCTGGAGGAGGCCCACCGCGCCGGACGCCAGGTAAGTGTCAATTGGTATTACGACGAGGAGAATGACCGTGCCCTGGATCTGGCCGAAGAGTTCCGGGAGGACCTGACCCTGCCCTTCTTCATCATCCCCACCCGCATCGGAGTCTGACATGGGGGGCAAAGCGCTCCAGAATCGGGCCGAAGCCCTTCTGGGCGGCCCTGCGGGGCCGGTGGTGGAAGAACTGCTGGGCGAACTGGAGCGGCTCAATGCCCGCCTGGAGAAGATCAGCCGCATCAGCGACGGATACCAGG
This sequence comes from Holophagaceae bacterium, assembly GCA_017859955.1. GTDB lineage: Bacteria > Acidobacteriota > Holophagae > Holophagales > Holophagaceae > Holophaga. The sequence continues at coordinate 1,619 of JAFNAB010000114.1, read as the reverse complement.
CTGAGCTCCGGCAGACCAATCAGGAGCTCTCCCAGGCTCTGGCGGAGGTCAAGACCCTCCAGGGTTTCGTTCCCATCTGCGCCAAGTGCAAACGCATCCGGGATGACCAGGGCTTCTGGGAACAGGTGGAAAGCTATCTCACCCGCCACTCCAGTGCCATCTTCAGTCATGGCGTCTGTCCGGAATGCGCCACGGAACTCTTCCCGAACTCCCGGTGCCAGGGCCATGGTGAAGTGGAACCCGGGACCCAGCCGAAACGGGTTCTGACCCCACCCGACCTGGAGGTTCTGGAAGGGCGTCTCCGGGGCCTGGAGGAGCATCCGCCTGAGCCGCTGCGGGAGGAGCTGAAGGCATCCATCCGCTCACAGATGATCCTGCTCCGGCGTTTCGACAAGATCTCCCGCATCAGCGACGGCTACCAGGCCGAGCTGAAACGGCTCAATGCCGCTCATGCCGAGGCCAGTCGGACGGATTCGCTCACGGGTCTACTGAATCGCCGCGGCATGATGACTTCTCTCAATGGTGAGCTGGCGCGATCAACCCGGAGCCGGGCGCCCTTCTCTGTGATCATGCTGGACGTTGATCAATTCAAGAATATTAATGATACATATGGACATGAGATGGGGGACCGGGTGCTGGAGAGTCTGGCCCGGACCCTTCAGATCTGCCTGCGGGACTACGATTCCATCGCACGGTGGGGTGGAGAAGAGTTCCTGGTCCTGCTGCCGGGGGTGGACGGGGAATCCGCGTTGGTGGTGGCCGAAAAGGTCAGGACCCTGGCCGCCGAGCTCAAGCTGGAGCACGAGGGACTCCTGGTGGGAACGACCCTCTGCGCCGGGGTGGCCCAATGGCATCCCGGGGAGGCGATGCTCTCCCTGCTGCGCAGGGCCGACGATGCCTGCTACCTGGCCAAGCGTCAGGGGCGGAACGGCTCCTCCCTGGCCCCGTGATCGCCGCCTTCATCCCCCCGCTCCCAACCCTTGGGGGCCTTGTCCTGGCCGCTCTGGCCGCGGGATTTGTAGACGCCGTGGTGGGCGGCGGGGGGCTCATCACCATCCCGGCTCTCCTGCTGGGCCTGCCGGGGCTGCCCCTCACCACCATCCTGGGGACCAACAAGGTGGTGGCCTGCACGGGCACCACTGTCGCTGCCGGGGCCTTCCTCCGCTCCAGGGCTCTATCGGTCCGGGAGATGCTTGGGCCGGTCGCCATGGCCATGGTGGGGGCCTCGGGAGGCGTGGCTCTGGCCTATGTGCTCCAGGGGCGCCTGGCCCGACAGATGGAACCCATCCTCTTCGTCCTCCTGGTGGGCATGCTCGCCTTCACTCTGCTGAAACCGGGGATGGGGAAGGTGCACGCCCCGCGCTTCGGCCTTGCCCATCAGCGGGGCCTGGCGGCCTTCATCGCCCTGGCGATCGGCTTCTACGACGGCTTTTTCGGTCCCGGGACTGGTTCCTTGCTGATCTTCCTTTTCGTGGCGGTCCTGGGTTTTGATTTCCTGCGGGCATCAGCCCTCGCCAAGAGTGTGAACTGGGCCTCGAATATCGCTTCCATGGCGCTCTTCCTGTTCCATGGGAGCTGGCTGCCCTTTGTGGCCATCGCTATGGCCCTGGGGAATGGCC
>JAFNAB010000113.1 GCA_017859955.1 Holophagaceae bacterium | reverse complement strand
GTTCCAGCCGCCGCCCCCCGGCGCATCCAGTTGGCCGCCGGACTGGCCATCGATGTGGATGGTGCCCTCGATTTACGGGGCCACACCATCGCAGACGCCAGGGAACGCCTCAAAGAGCGGACCATGGACTGCGTGTACCTTGGGTGGCGCACCCTGCACGTCCTCCTGGGGGATTCGGAGGAACGGAGAGCGGCATTCCTCGACTATCTGGCCACCGCCGACCCCCGCATCATCGAACGCTATGCCCAGGCTCCCATCCCCATGGGGGGTGCCTCGGCCTGGATCCTTTACCTGGGAAAGCCCTGAAGTCCTGGAGAACACCATGAGTCTGCTTGTTGTCGGCAGTGTTGCCTTTGATGACCTCGAAACCCCTTTCGGGAAACAGGACCGCGTGCTGGGAGGCTCGGCGAGCTACTTCTCCCTCAGTGCCAGCCGCTTCCATCCCGTGCAGGTGGTGGCCGTGGTGGGGGAGGACTTCGGGCCGGAGCACTACCGGGTATTCGAAGGCCGCCCCATCGATCTGGCGGGCCTGGTGCGCAAGCCAGGTCAGAGCTTCCGTTGGAAGGGGGCCTATGGTTTCGACCTCAACGAGGCCCAGACCCTGGAAACCCATCTGAATGTCTTCGCTGGCTTCCATCCTGAGCTGCCCCCCGCTTTCCGGAGCGCCCCATACCTCTTCCTGGGGAATATCGATCCCGTTCTCCAGCTGGATGTGGTTCGTCAGATGGCCCACCGGCCCAGGTGGATTGCCATGGACACCATGAACTTCTGGATTCAGGGTGCCCCCGATGCGCTCAGGGAGACGTTGCGGGAGGTGGATATCCTGCTGGTGAATGAGGGGGAGGCTCGGGCCCTTTCCGGCGAGCACAATCTGATCAAGGCCTATCGGAAGATTCAGGCCATGGGGCCGGAGATCCTGGTGGTCAAGCGGGGCGAATACGGAGCCCTCCTTATGACCCCGGGGGAGATCTTCCTCGCTCCCGCCTTCCCCCTGGAGGACGTCTTCGATCCCACCGGGGCCGGGGATACCTTTGCCGGTGGGTTCCTGGGGCATTTGGCGAGAGAAGGGCGGTTGGATAGGGATACACTCAAGGCCGGTGTCCTCCAGGGGGCACTCATGGCCAGCTTCACCGTCGAGAGATTCGGAACACAAAATTTAGAAGTGGTGACCGAAGAGGCGATAAGAGAACGTGAGAAAGCTTTTTCCGCGATGATCCGAGTGAGTGGGCTATAATTCATTTGCCTTTCCATGGGAGAAACCGATGCATCAGCGAACCCGGCTGTGTGCGTTCACAATGATGACTTGTGTGGCGCTTGCTTTGGCCGCACAGGAAGTCGTCCCTCCCCGCACGGGGGAACCCACCAAGGTTGCTGCCCACTTCTCCAAGTGGGACTACCCCAAGGAAGTGGCGCTGCCGGCGGACGCCCAGCTCCACCTTGTGGAGAAGGGTGACACCTTGTGGGATCTAGGGAACAAATACCTGAGCAACCCTTACGCCTGGCCCAAGATCTGGGAGCAGAACAAGTGGGTCAAGGATCCCCATTGGATCTACCCTGGCGACCCCCTCATCGTTCCATCTGTGAGGGTTGTCGGCGGGCCCGGGGCGCCTCCCCAGGCTTCGGACGACGTCCTGAATCTTCAGCCGGACCGCAGCTTCAGCCGGAAGCCGTCGGTTCCTGAATGGGCCTACTCTTTCCAGGACTTCATTCAGTTGCCATACCTGGTGCCCGAGGGCGCCAAGGCGCACTTGGCCAGCCTCAAGGCCCTCCAGATCGTGGACAGCGACAACCCTGTGCGGAAGAACCTGGCGGATGGCGACCGGCTTTATCTTGATGGTGGTCAGGATCGCGGGATCAAAGAGGGGACTCGTCTTGTCATCCTCAAGGTGGCTGCTACAAAACTTTCACACCCGGACGATCGCCGCGGATGGCATTCCATTGGCGATGTAATCCAGCAGTGCGGTGTCGCCCGGATCATCAAGGTCAATCCCAAGGGATCCATTGCCCTTATTGAGCGGTCCATGGACGGGATCGAAGTGGGTGACCACCTGGCCGAGTATTCAGAGCCTGCCAGTATCCCCTTGAACCTCCGGAAGGACATCTCCGAGCCCATTCCTTTGGGCAAGGCCCTGGCCAAGGTGATCTACTCCAGGGAAAACCACGAGTCCTTCAGTGGTGGTGACATGGTGATCATCGACAAGGGCTCGAAGGATGGGTTGGCGATGGGCAATGTCCTGCTGGCCATCCGGGAAGTGGCCTGGGATGTGAAGGCCGGCGGCAAGGAAAGCACGGAAAAAACCAACCGTTACCTGGGACAGCTGATGGTGGTCCGGGAAGGCGAAGCCTTCTCCACCTGCCGGGTGCTCCGCAGTGTCGAAGAGATGCACGTGGGTGATCTGGTTACCCGCTGATCTCGGGCGAAAGCTCGATCACAACCCTCTCGCCGCGAGTGGGAAGACGATAGGGGTGGGCCGTAATGGTCCACCCCTTCGGTTTTGTCTCGGTGGGCCAATCCGGACCCTTCATGGCGTAGAAGGGGGCGCCCGGGGCTCCGTGGCGTGCCCACCAGCCCATGAGGAGTTCCAGGGTGCCAACGGCCTTGGCGACACCGGCCTGGGCTTGAAGGGGGGGGAGCTGTTCTGACAGCCCGGGGCAGGGGATGAGGTTGTCCAGCCCGAGTTCGAGCTTGGCTTGGCGGACGAAAGCCATCTTCTTCCCGACTTTGTCAATGGCGGCCACCCTCAGGTCGGGTCGGCAAATGGCGATGACAATGGCGGGGATGCCCATCCCTGTCCCGAAATCCGCCACAAGGGCACCTTTCTGGAGATGCTGCAGGTGCGGCAGGAGTGATGAGGCATCGAGCAGTAGCTCCTCGAAGCGGACTTCGGGTGGCAGAGCCGTCAGGGCGTGGGTTCTATTCCATCGGTCAAGAAGCGCCAGGTATTGGGCGAAACGGGGGTCCGATGGGGAGAATGCTGAGAAGGCCATGCCCTAAAAGTATCTGGTATGGGGTATGGCCGCCAGAACCAAGAAAGAGGTGCTTTTGGGGGGGCGAGATGGTCAGCTGGATCTTCTCTAATAGATGGGTGATTTTGTCATATAATTATGTCTAAAACGGCCTTTAGCCATTGACAAATCAGGTGCTTTTGCCAATAATTTCTGTTTATGAGATTGGACTGAATTCACGGAGGCCCCAAATGGATGGAAAAGCTGTCGAATTTAAAGTTGATTGGTCCACTCGAAGCAAGCTGCGGGGGCCCGGTGAACGATCCCTTGGCGCACTCCTGGAGGGCTTGCGTCAACGGCTTGCCCCCCATGCCGAGGGCCTATCTATCTCCTATGTCGACGATCGCATCATGCGTAAGCTGAATCGGGAGCACAGGGGAATCAACCAGACCACCGATGTCCTGAGTTTTCCGGCTGAACCCGAAAAAGGCGCATTTCAGCACTTGGGTGATCTGGTCGTCAGCCTGCCTGTGGCTGAGAAAATGGCCAAGAAGCTGGGTGTGAGCCGTAAAAGAGAAGTTGAGACCCTGGTTATCCATGGATTCCTGCACTTGTGCGGGTACGACCATGAAACTGATGCGGGTGAAATGCTTCAGCTGCAGGCCCAACTGGAACGGGAACTGTTGGAAGAAGAACCTTTGCCTATGTCGCTGAAGCGGGGCCGGAAGCCCGGCAGCAAGATTAAAGTGCTCAAGAGTGGTTCCAGGGTGGTGGTGACCGGGCGGGCTGCCAAGGCCCTGGTGCGGAGCCAGGAGGTGAAGAAGGTCAAGCCCGTCAAGAAGGCTGCCGAGGTGCTCGCACCTAAAGCCAAGAGCACCCGAGGACCCGGGAGGCCCCGAAAAGTGGCTGCCGCTTCCGTTGTGTCTGCGCCTGTCACCCCTGCGAAGCGCCCTGTGAAGCGCAAACGGCCCGCGCTGAGGCGCAGTGGTGTCATTAGCTAAAGCTCCTGTGGTTTGCCTGCTCTGGAAAAGGTAAAATAGGCGTTTGGCCCTATCCGGGCCCTCCTGGGAGAACCTGTGATCCACGTCCTGCTGGGCCTCGGTACGGCCCTTGTTCTTGCACTATTTCTTACATTGCTGAAGATGCATGTTGCGATCGCCATTCCGGTGGGAATCGTTGCAGGCGTTGGTCTCTTCATCTATCTCGGGCGTCGGGTCCAGGGGCAGCTTGAGCAGATCTTCAACCGGGCCGGCGAGCTCCTGAAGAAACAGCAGTTTGACCCTGCCATCGAGATCATGAAGGAGGGCTACCGCTTCTCCCGCTGGCAGTTCATGGTCAAAGGGTCCATTGATGGTCAGATCGGCGTGATCCAGTATCTTCGCAAGAAGAACGAGGAAGCCGAGCCTCTCCTCCGTTCCGCTGCCATGAACCACTACATCGCCAAGTCGATGCTTGCCATCCTTCAGTGGAAGCGTGGCGAGAAGGCAGAGGCCAAGCAGACCTTTGAGTTGGCTCTGAAGTCGGGTAAGAAGGAAAGTCTGATTTATGCGGTCTATGCCTATGTGCTCATGGAAATGCACGAGCGCGACAAGGCCATTGCCGTCCTCAGCAAGGGGCTTGAGTTCTGCAAGGGTGATGACCGCCTGCAGAGCAACCTGACCCTGCTTCAGAATAACAAGGCAATGAAGATGAAGGTCTATGGCGAGCAGTGGTACCAGTTTCTGATCGAGCGTCCCATGCTCCGCCAGGAGCCCCCACCCTACGCGCGGGTTTCCAAGCGGGCCCTTCGCGGGTAGTCTCGGTTTAATAAATAGTTAATTTTTAGTCGGGAGTCTCAGCATGTCCGGCCACAATAAATGGTCAACCATCAAGCACAAGAAGGGCGCTGCTGATGCCAAGCGCGGCAAGCTCTTCACGCGAATCCTCAAGGAAATCACCGTGGCTGCCCGTCTGGGTGGCGGCGACGTGGCTTCCAACCCCCGGCTCCGCCTGGCTGTGGATCAGGCCAAGGCCAGCAACATGCCCAAGGACAACTGGGAGCGGGCCATCAAGAAGGGCACCGGCGATCTGGATGGGGTCAGCTACGAAGAGGTGCAGTACGAGGGCTACGGCCCCGGAGGCGCCGCCATCATCGTGGAAGCGCTGACCGACAACAAGAACCGGACCACCCCTGAGATCCGCAGCTACTTCTCCAAGTTCGGCAGCGATCTGGGCGCCCTCAATTCCGTGTCCTACATGTTTACGAAGCAGGGCCAGATCGTGGTGGAGCCCTCGGTGGACGAGGACAAGATCATGGAAGTGGCCCTGGAAGCCGGCGCCGACGATGTCGAGCAGCAGGAAGAAGCCTGGGTGATCACCACCACCCCCGAGGCATACCAGGCCGTCAAGGATGCCGTGGATGCTGCCAAGCTGCCGGTGCTCGAATCCCAGATCATCCGGGCCGCCTCCACTTCGGCCGCCATCCCCGCCGACAAGCTCAAGAGCTTCCTCAAGCTCATCGATCTGCTTGAAGACAACGACGACGTCCAGAACGTCTGGCACAACGCCGAGTACGACGAACCCGAAGACTGATCGAAGTCACGCGGAGACGCGGAGGGCGCGGAGAAAGGATCTTTCTCTCCGCGCCCTCCGCGTCTTTGCCATGAAAGGGGGGACCGCCTGCTCGCTGCGCTCGCGATGTCCCCCCTTTGACCCCCACGTGATGGCCGGGCAAAGCCCGACCATTACGTCTCCGCGTGACCTCTACTTCCCGCCCGAGTACTCCTTCAGTCCATCAAAGGTGGGCTTGAGGGCCTTCTCACCCTTGTGCCAGTTGGCGGGGCAGACCTCGCCGTGCTCATTGGTGTAGTCAATGGCATCCAGGACTCGCAGGACTTCCTCGACGTTGCGGCCCAGGGGCAGGTCATTGATGGTGATGTGGCGAAGGGTCTGCTTCTCGTCCCAATCGATAATGAAGAGGCCGCGAAGGGCTACCCCGGCGCCCAGGAGCACGCCATAGTCAGCTGCGATGGTCTTGTTGAGATCGGACACCAGAGGGTAGGCAATGCCCTGGATACCGCCGGTCTTGCGATCCGTATTGGCCCAGGCCCAGTGGCTGAACTTGCTGTCCACACTCACACCCACCACCTCGGTGTTCCGTTTCTTGAACTCATCAATGGCATCCGAAAATGCCAGGATCTCTGTGGGGCAGACAAAGGTAAAGTCCAGAGGATAGAAGAAAAGCACCACCTTCTTTCCTTTGAACTGGCTGAGGCTGAAATCCGATACGAACTGCCCTCCCACAAGGGCGTCGGCCTTGAAGTCGGGGGCAGGCTGAGTGACGAAAGCAGTCATGGTTCCTCCCAGGAATCGGTCTCATTTCAGACCGGTGACTGCTACTTAGTCTCAATTCCTTCCGACGTTGTGACAGTTTAGATGGGTTCCCCAGCCCAGGATGTCAGGAAGGCCTCTCGGATGGCTTCAAGGCCCCAGTCCGCACCCAGGGTGAGCCCAAGCTTGGCCAGGGCTGCCCAGCGGGTATGGAGGCCGCCTGAGATGACCCCTTGTTCCGCTGCGAGGCGGCCCAGCTCATAGGCTCCCAGGTCGACCCCTCCAGAGAGGCACTGGCTGGTGAGGACCACGGGGCACTCCCGTTCCCGACAGTGGGCGAAGAGGGTCTGGAGATCCGAACGCATCACCGGAAGATTGCCTGCCCCGTAGGCCTGGATGAGGACGCCCCGGGTGCCATCGGGGGGCAGGGGCCAGGCCATGCCGGGGAAAGGTGTGTGGACCACAATCCGGCTCTCGAAGCGCTGCCCGAGACCCTGGGGCAAGTGGCGGGGAAAAGCGCCAGCATGGGTGTGGATGCGCACATGAAGGCCAAGGTCCGCCAGTGGGGGGATGTTGGGTGAAAGGAAGGCTTCGAACTGGTGGACACTCGCCTTTTCTGCACCGACGCCCCGCAGCCAGTGCTCGCCGAAACAGATGCCGACCTCAGGGACACCGCAGGTGGCCAACTCGACGGCATCCACCAGATTGCCTCGGGCATCGCTGCGCACATAGGCCAGAGGGCGCTGGGCCCCCGTCAGGACCACGGGGATGCCCAGGTCTGAAAGCAGGAAGCCCAGTACCGAGGCGGTGAAGGCCATCGTATCCGTGCCGTGGATGACCACAACCCCCTGGCAGCCCTCCGAATGCTCGCGGATAAGGGAGGCCAGGGTCAGAATATGGTCAGGTTCCAGGGTGGCACTGTCCTGGTTGAAGGGGACTTCCAGGCGAAGATCCGCCAGTTGGGCCAATTCTGGAACCTGGTCGAGGATGCCTTCCAGGGAGGGTCCGGGGGCAAGGGAAGAGGGCTCCCCGGAGGGCCCCATCCCCAGGGTCCCCCCGGTGTGAATCAGCAGGATGCGGGGCGGCATATGGGCCTCCGCCGGGCTACTCGTCCTCGGCCTGGACAGTGCGGGTGCGGCTCATGGCCTCCAGGTTGACCCAGATGCCGCCGAAGCGACCCCAGAGGGAGCTGAAGCCGGGCTTCAGGCGGCCCCGGGTGTCCAGGGCCTGGAGCTCGGCCTGGAGCAGCTTGATGGACTCACGGCCCTGCAGTTCGGTCACAAGCGCGTGGCGTGCTTCAAAGTTCAGAGAGGGGGCAGGGGTGCGGGCCGTGATCCTGGCTGCCCAGAGCTTGCCATCCGGCGTCCAGAGGAGGGACGTGGTCTGGCCGACGGGGGTATCCAGGAGGGCCCGGCGGATCCCGGAGTGCTGGGTCAGCTCTCCCAGGGAGGCCAGGGCGACATTCTCCTGGGCGGCGGTGGTCCCCAGGGCCTTCAGGCCGCCTGACTGGAGCTTGACCTTGGCTGCCTCCAGGGCGACGCGCCGACTCTCTTCGGTGCGGTAGGCCGCGAGGACCCGATCCCGGATCTCCTTGAGGGGGGGGACCGCCACAGGGCGTTCCTCCTGGACCCGGAATAGGATGTAGCGGTTGCCCAGGGACACGACCTTGGAAACCTGTCCCACCTTGAGGCTGAAGACCTCAGAAAGGATCTGGTCGGCTTCACCAACGCCTTCCAGTTTGGTGCCAGGTTCATCGAGCAGGGGGGCGGATACCTGGACCTTGAGGTTCTGGTTGCGGGCAGGAGCGGCGAGGTCGCCCTTGGCGCCGGCGGACTTGCGGATCTGCTCCAAACGGTCCTTGGCTCGGGCGACGAAGCGATCCTGAAGGAGCTGGGCGCTGAGTTCGGCCTTAACTTCATCCAAGCTCTTGGTCTTGCGCCCCTCGAGCTTGATCAGGTGGATGCCGAAGGAGGAACGGACGGGACGGCTGATCTCCCCTACCTTCAGAGCCTTGGCTCCTTCGGAGAAGGCCTTGTCCATGGTGGCGAGCTTGAACCAGCCCAGTTCGCCCTGATTGCTCTTGGCGCTGGGGTCCTGGCTCTGCTCCAGGGCCGCCTTGTTGAAATCCTGGCCCGTGGCCAGCTTCTCCCGCAGAGCCTCGGCCTTCTTGGTGGCCTCCAGGTACTCCGCGTCGCTCTTGGCGAGGAAGAGGATGTGGCTGGCCTTCAATTCAAGGTACTGGGCCTGGCGGGACTCATAGGCCGCCTTGATGGCCGCATCGTCAGGCTGAAGGGAGTTCCCGAAATCACTGGGTGCCACCGTGGTGTACTGGATCACCCGGCGGGGACCCACCTGGAAGCGAGCCCCGGAGGCCGACAGAAGGGCCTGGAGCTTGGCGTCACCTGGGTCGGCGACGGCTGCGGGGTCCGGGCTCAGGGTCACCGATTCAAAGCTGAGCTTCTCGTTGCGGACGCGGTTCTCCTGGGCGATCCAGGCCTCATCCACGGGGATGCTGGCGGCGGCCTGGGCCTTGAGTTTGTTCACGGCCTGCTCCAGGCGGACTTCCTTCTCCCAGATGTTCAGGCTGGTGCCGCTCTCCTTGAGGATGGCGTTGATCTCACTGGTGCCGCGCAGGTTGCCATTCTGAAGAAAGATGGGGTACATCCGCAGACGGGCTTCCAGGGCGTTGGCCACCTCGGCGTCGGTCACCACGATGCCATGACGTTCCGCCAGTTCCTCCGCCAGCTTCTGCCCCACCAGGGACTCAAGGGCCTGGTTCTGGAGGTAGGCCCCCATGGTGTCGAGATTGACCTGCTTGCCCAGGCGGCGGACCGTATCGGCCACCTTCTGTTCCACCTCGCGGCGAAGGACATCACGCCCGTAGACCCGCGCCAGCACGTTGTCCGGAGCCTCCGAGCTGCCATGGCTGGGGGCCAGATAGGCAACCATGCCTAGCAGAACCACACCCATGACCACGGTCATGGGTGTCTGGCTCCCCTTGAACACCTGCCGGAAATTGCGAAGCATGGGAACTCCAAGTCAGAACTTCCTAGATTATCAAAGGTTGTCCCAATGGCCTAAACTGAGTGTTCGAGGATTGCATGACTGTACGACCCGTGATCACCTGGGGAGACCCCCGACTCAAGCAGAACAGCGCCGATATTGGCGAATGGACCCCCGAGCTGCAGCAGCTCGTGGAGGACATGTTCGAGACCACCCTGGCTGAGGAAGGGGTGGGCCTGGCGGCTCCCCAGCTCGGCATCAACATCAATCTGGTGGTCATCGACATCTCCTGCGGCCAGGATCCGGCCCAGAAGATCGTGCTCATCAATCCTGAGATCACCGCCACCGAAGGGGTCCAGAAAGGGGCGGAGGGCTGCCTCTCGGTGCCCGGCATCAGCGAGATCCTGGAGCGCCCTCAGAAGGTGTGGGTGAAGAACCGGCGACCGGATGGGACCTGGGAGGAACTGGTGGGGGAAGATTTTCTGGCCCGGGCCTTCTGCCACGAGATTGACCATCTGCGGGGCAGGCTCTTCGTGGACTACTTCGGTCCGGTGAAGCGGGGCATGGTTCAGCGGAAGTACCAGAAGCTGCACAGGGACTAGGATGGCGCGCATCGCCTTCCTGGGAACCCCCGCCGTGGCGGTGCCGGTGCTGCGTGCCCTTGCGTCCCAGCACCGTGTCGAAGCCGTCTTCGCCAATCCCGACCGCCCCCAGGGCAGGGGACGGAAACTGGAGGCCCCCCCCGTCAAACAGGCGGCCCTGGAGTTGGGGCTGCCCGTTTACCAGCCCGAGAGCTGGAAGCTCCCGGAGACCCGGGCCCTCTGGGAGAGTCTGGATATCGATGTGGCCATTGTGGTGGCCTACGGCCATATCCTGCCCACCTGGATGCTGGACAGCTGCTCGCCCTGGAATCTCCACTTCTCCCTGCTGCCCCGTTGGCGGGGCGCCGCCCCGGTGAACCACGCCATTCTCGGCGGCGACGCCGAAACCGGGGTGAGCCTCATGCGGATCGCCCCGGGACTGGACGCCGGTCCGGTCCTGGCGGTGGCCCGCCGCCCCATCGGATTTCACGCGGAGCGCCCTCGACCTGCATCGGCAGGTGCGGGCCCTTCAGCCCTGGCCCGGGGTCGAATTGGCTCTGGGGGACACCCGCCTCAAGGTCTGCGCGGTCGGGGGCCTCAAGCCCTGCGGCGAGGCCCCGGGCACCCTTCGCTGGGACAAGGGAGGAGCCTGGCTTAGCGCCGGGGATGGCCAGGCCCTTGTACTCACGGCCCTTCAGCGTTCCGGGAAGCCTGTCCAGCCAGCCCTGCAGGCTCTCCAGCCCTGGGGCGCCTCGGGTCGCATGACTGCGGATGGGATCTCCTGATGGTGAGGGACTCCCCTCCCCTTGCCCGTCTGCGCCATACCATGGCTCTGCTGCTCATTGTGGTGCTGGCGGGGGCCTTGGGGTACCACCTCCTGGCGCACCTTGCCACCCTCGACAGCTTCTACATGGCCATCACCACTCTTTTCACGGTGGGATTCCGGGAGATGGGTGACGTCAATTGGGCCACCAAGCTCTTCACCATCTTCTATCTCATCACGGGTCTGGGCACCGCCACCTATGCCCTGTCCAACCTCACGGCCTTGATCGTGGAGGGGGATATCCAAGGCTATTTAAGGGAGCGCCGCATGGAGAAACGCCTTGCAGACCTTCAGGACCACATCATCGTCTGCGGCTTCGGGAAAATGGGCTTCCAGGCCGCCTGGGAGCTGAAGCAGGCGGACATTCCTTTCGTCGTCATCGAGCAGGACGAAACCAAGACCCATAACCCCCGTTTCGAGGGCGAGATCTTCCTGGTGGGCAATGCCATGGACGAACTCATCCTCAGTCGTGCTGGCCTGAAACGGGCCCGGGGCCTCATCAGCTCCCTGGCCTCGGACGCTGACAACGTGCTGGTAACCCTGACGGCCAAGCAGATGGCACCGGATGTCGAGGTGGTGGCCCGGGCGGCCAATGGCCAACCTCTTCATGTCCCCGGACATGATCAACTTCGTGGATGTGGTGGTCGACAGCAAGGAGCAGCTTGAGCTGGCCCTGGAACACGTGCTCGTCTCGCCCTCTTCGCCCCTGGCGGGCCTGACCCTGCGGGATACGAGGATCCGGGATACCACCGGGGCCCTGGTGGTGGGCATCAACCGGGCCGGGGAGGGGCTGCGCTTCAACCCCAAGGGTAGCGAGACCTTCCAGGTGGGAGACGTCCTGCTGGTGCTCGGACCCCACACGGCCCTGGAGGCCTTCGTGACCCTGGCCCGGGGCGTGACCGTACATCCCAGGCGCCGGGCATGAACTGGGAACAGCCCGCACCGGAGCTCTCCCCCGCGACCCGCCCCAACGCCGCCGGGGCGGGCCGTGAGGCCCTGAAGGCCCTGATCAGTGGACTCGGGGAGAAGGCCTTCCGGGGGGGCCAGCTCTTCGAAGGACTCTACGTTCAGCGTTGGACCTCGTGGGACCAATTCAGCACCTTCTCCAAGGCGCTGAGGGAGCGGCTGGAAGCCGAAGTGGACCTGACCTGGCCCGCCATCCGGGAATCCCGCACGGCGGAGGACGGCGCCACCAAGCATGTCTTCCGCCTGGGGGATGGGATGGAGGTGGAGGGCGTCCACATGCCCTATGCCGATCGCACGACCCTCTGCATCTCCAGTCAGGTCGGCTGCGCCATGGGCTGCACCTTCTGCGCCACGGGGCAGATGGGCATCCGCCGGAACCTCGGTGCCGCCGAGATCGTGGGGCAGGTGGTGACCATGCTGAATCACCACCATCATCCCGCCGGACTGCCGGTGAACCTGGTCTTCATGGGCATGGGGGAACCCCTGCACAACCTGGCCCAGGTGATGGAGGCTTTTGAGATCCTGACGGACCCCAAGGGTCTGGCCATTCCCCCCCGGCGCATTACCCTCAGCACCTCGGGCCTGGTTCCGGGCATCCAGCGTCTCGGCTCCTTCGAGCGCCGTCCCCGGCTGGCGGTATCCCTCAACGCCACCACCGATGCCTACCGGAATCGCATCATGCCCGTGAACCGGGCCTGGAACCTGGAGGCCCTTTCGGCATGCCTTCAGGCCTTTCCCTTGGGCAGGGGCGAGCGCATCACCCTTGAATACGTGCTACTGCACGGTGTGACCGACTCCGCGGAAGATGCCCGGCGGCTTGCCGATTACGCCAAGGGTTTCCCCAGCAAGGTGAACCTCATCCCCTTCAATGAGCATGAAGGGGCGGGATACCAGAGCCCCACGGAGGCGACCCTGGACCTCTTCGGCCGGGTGCTGAGCCAGAACGGGATTCCCGTCATGGTGCGTCGCAGCCGGGGCCAGGAAGTGGGGGGGGCCTGCGGGCAGCTGGTGCGGGGATCAGAAGCGGAGGACCTGGAGGCTGATGCCTCAGCCCAATAGCCACTTCCGGATCTGTTCCGTCCACTTGGCCCGACGATCAACCGGCCCCTCGCCCGGGGCGAGGGCCTTGGCCCTGCTCTCCATGAGGTCCACCAGACGTTCCAGGAGGTGGGGCTCCTCCTTCAGACAGTGCTCGAAAGCGCTCTTGGGGAGTTCCACCAGTTCGCAGGGCGTTTCGGCCACTACGGTGGCGTTGCGGGGGGATCCGGTCAGGAGGCTGGCTTCTCCGAACCAGGTGCCCGGCCCCAGGTCTCCCACGACCTCCCAAAAAAGGCCGGTGAAGGGCTCATGGCGCTCCACGGCCCGGACCACATGAAGCCGCCCGGAGATGACGGCAAAGAGGGACTCCCCGGGGTCACCCTCACGGATCAGCCCCTCCCCGGGGGCCGCGTGCCTTACGAAGATCTGCCCCTTTAGGGACTTGGCCCAGTGGGGGGGGAGGTGGAGCTGTTCCAGGAGTTGCCGGAGGTCTCCTTCGGCAATTTCCCGGGTCCGGTGGTGGGGCGTGGTGGCTCCGTGGGGCCCCAGGAGGGAGAAGCCTTCCCGGGGCAGGATGGTGTTGGCGAGACGCACCGCCTGGAAGTTACCCTGGCGCCCGTGGCGGAAGCCCAGGGCCCACCAGCGCATCTCCAGGACCGCTCCTCCCATGTCAAAGCTGTGGGCCACCACCTCGGGCCGATGATCCGGCAGGTGGGGGATGCCCCCCAGGGCCGCCGTGAGTTTGTCGATGGCCACGTGCAGGTCGGGGTGGGGCTCCACCACCACTCGGGCGGTGCGGCGGTGCAGGCCGGAGGGAATATAGAGATTGGTGACCACGGCCTGGGCCAGGAGGCGGTTGGGGAAGATGTCGGTGTCACCATTTTCGGTGCGGAGCTGGACCGCCCGCCAGGTCATGGCCACCACCTGGCCCACGAGGGTTTCCCGGCCTGGGCCGCCCCGCAGGTTGCCCGTGACTTCCAGCCAGTCGCCCACCTGGAAGGCCGAATCCAGTTGAAGGCTGACCCCCGCGAAGAGGTTGCCCAGGACCTCCTGGAGGGAGAGGCCCACAACCGCCGCTGCGATGGCACCTGTCCCCAGGAGGGCCCCCAGGTTGACTCCCAGGAGGCTGTGTACCAGGAAGGCGCCGCAACCGATGTAGAGGAGCACCATCAGGATGTCCCGGGCGAATCCCGGGCCCGCCGTGCGTCGGTTGCGCAGGAGGGGATCCAGCAGGAAGAAGGAGACGGCCTTGATGGCCAACAGGGAAACACAGGCCCA
>JAFNAB010000112.1 GCA_017859955.1 Holophagaceae bacterium | reverse complement strand
CCACGAGGACCGCTACGGGAAGCGCTACGCCGCCCAGGTCCGGGCCGCCCTGCCCCCCTTCCCCATCACCCGGGACTGGGGTGAGGTCGAGGCCTTCCTAAGGGGGCTGTAAAAAGGAAGCGGCCCCGGGGGATGCCCCGAGACCGCCGATTCAGACCTGCAGGTCGGCCTTAGAAGTACATCCGGACGAAGAGGGAACTGAAGGTGGAAACCTGGTTGAGCTGATCGTAACGGTAGTCATTGCCGTGGACGTGCTGGAAGGAGACGCCAGCCTTGCCGCCGAAGGAGATCTTCTTGTTGATGTTGTATTCCAAGCCGATGGCGGGCTCGAGGGCGATGTAGTTAGCGCTCTCCTTATCCGTGCCGCTGGTGTACTCGTCCTTGTAGGTGTAGCGGCCCGCGCTCAAGGTGCCGCCGTAGAAGAACTCGAGGGACTGGACGACTTCCTTGTGCTTGAAAACACCGAAACCGGCACCAAAAGTGGTCTGCTTGTACTTTTCAGAACCATCGTGCTCGTTGCTGGTAGCGAAGACCACGCTGGGCTCCAGAACGATGCCACCCTGCAGGCGGATGGGGGCGGTAATGGCGTTGGAGTCGTTGGCCACCGAGAAGCCGAGGCCGTAATCGGCGGCGGACAGGGAGGCGGCACAGGCCAGGGTGAGGAAGGGAAGAGCGAAACGCTTCATGTTTTCTCCTGATGAAATGCCAGATTCGGCGAGGTTGGCAAAAAACGATTGCCAACCAGGGTTCCACCCGGAGTCTACACATGAAAAAAACAACTTTCTAGCTTGATTTATTATAAAAACAGTGAACGCACTTGCCTAATTATTAAAAACAAACAAGATGATCAATTTTGATTAACAAGCCGCAAATAGTGCGCGCAACCGTTGGCAACGACTCAACGGCGTCTTTTGGCCTTGGGCAGGGAAGCTGCTCCAAGGTCAGGGAACAGGGGGCTGGCACTTGGGATACCCGTTGGGGTGGGCGGAGGCGAGACGGGCTTCCGAATCTGACCCTTAGGTTCAACCATCGGTTCCTTGGGGGGCTGGGCGCCTGCCATCATCCCCTCCAGGGCCTTCACGAAGTCCGGAAGATCCTTGAACTGGCGGTAGACCGAGGCGAAGCGGACATAGGCCACGGAATCCATGGCCTTCAGGCCGTCCATGACCAGCTCCCCCAGGTCGCGGCTGGCGATCTCCCGATCGGGCTGCTCCAGGAGGCGGGCCTGGATGTCGGAGACCAACTCTTCCTGCCGGGCCAGGGAGACCGGCCGCTTCTGGCAGGCGGCCATGATGCCCCGCATGAGCTTCTGGCGATCGAAGGGCTCCCGGCGACCGTCCTTTTTCACGATCAGAAGGGGCACTTCCTCGACCCGTTCGTAGCTGGTGAAACGGCGCCCGCACTTGAGGCACTCCCGCCGACGGCGGATGGAATCCCCCTCGCGGGATTCACGGGAGTCCACAACTTTGTCTTCGTGGTGACCACAAAAGGGGCATCGCATGGATCAAGGCTAACCCGCTCAAGGGCAAGGGGCCAGTGTGAGCTATCGGCCCAGGCTCCGGCGGACTGAGGCCCGCACCAGGCGGACCTCATCGGCATCGGCCTTCAGCTGGAGGGCCTGTTCGCTCCAATACAGCGCCTGATCCGCCTCCTGCTGCCTTCTGGACACCTCGGCCAAAAGGGCGTGGGCCTGGGCGAGCCCCAAGGAGAACCAGGCCTCTTCCGGCTGGAGCTTCCGGGCTCTTTCGTATACCTCCAGGGCCTTGGCCAGGGCGGGACGGGGGTCCTGGCGCTTGCGGATGAGCCAGCGTGCCTCCAGGAGGCAGCGATCCCCTTCGTAGCCTGGGATCAGGGCGCTCCCAGGCGCCTCCTTGGCCGACTGGTCCAGAGCTTCCCGGGCAGCCTGCAGGTCCCGGACGGGGTCCTCTCCCCGCTCGATGCGCCTCCGGGCCGCATCATGGCAGACCTCGGCCAGATTGGACCAGCTGGCGGCAGAGGGATAGAGTTGGGCACAGTCGCGGAAATGGCGCACCACCCGGTCCAGAACCTGCTGAGTCTCCTCTCCGCGGCTCTTGAGAAACTGCGCGAGATCCATTTCCAGCATCCCCAGGTTCTGGTGGGTTTCCCACTGGGCAAGTCCCTCTTTCACAGCCTGCTGGCTCCAATGCCTCCCTTCGTCAATGAAGGGGCGAGGGTCCGCGTGGCGGCCCAGGGCGATCTCGGCCCGACGGTGCGCCAGACTGGCCAAGCGCTCCAGGGCTTTGGTGCGGATCAGGGGGGGATAGGCCCCGAGGGGGCTCTGGACGATGGGCTTCATCAGAGCCTCGGCCTCCTGAAAGAAGGGCTCGGGGTCCTCCCTGCGGGACGCCGAATCCACGCCCAGAGCCACCAGAACCAGGGCGTGCTGGTTGAAATAATCGGTCCGAGTGCTGTTGAGGTGGTGCATGGCAGCGCAGGCGGCCCGGCCCTGCTCCAGAGAGGCTCGGTAGTCCCGCCCCCGGAGCCCCAGTCGGCTGCCGGTGGTCCATACCGAACGGCGGACATCCTCCATCCGGTCATCACTGGGTCCGATGCGGGCGGCGACATCCGCCAGATCCAGCACACGTTCATAGAGCGCCTTGGCCTCGGGGTTCCGCCCGGCGAAGAGGGCGTCCCGCGCCTGCAGCGAGAGGGCCCTGGCCAAGTAGAACAGCGCCTCATAGCGCCAGGGCTCGGCTTGATAGGCCTCATGGGCGAGACGGTCTGCATCCCCGAAACGCTCCTCGGCCAGGGCGAACCTGGCCTCCTCGACCGTGGAGAAGGCACCGCGTTGCGCTCGCCGGGCAGCAGCCAAGTGCTTCCGGCCCGGTTCCAGGAGCTCCCGCCGGATGGTGTCCTGGCGGACCTTCCGCTGCTGGAGGTCCAGGATGGTGAGACTCTTCTCGGACTCGGTTTCATAGAGGGTTCCCAGACAGAACCCCAGTGCCAGGGAGACCTCGGGGGTCTGGTGCCCCAGACGCCAGGCGGTCTCGAACTCCTGGCGCGCCACCTCATAATCACCCAGCAGCATCCATCCCTGCCCGAGGACGAAGTGCCCTGGCCCGAGCCCGACCGGGGCTGTTGCCATCTCCTGGCGCACAAGATCCATGCGGTGCCGGACCTGGGCCAGCTCACGGGAGAGGTCGTGCGGGGGCAGCATCCGGCCGAAACGCAGGAGGCTGTCCATGCGCATGGCCTCCACTCCGAAGCGTTCAGCCCAGTGGGCTCGGGCCAAGGCGCGCCGCCGACCCAACTCCCAGACACCCGCCGTCGCCAGGACGGAGATCAGGCAGACCCCCACCAGTGCCGAGGCCAAACGGTTCCTTCGGGCCCAGGCCACGAGCTTGGAAGCCATGGAAGCCCGGCGCGCTCTCGGAGGCTCGCCATCGATCACCCGGAGCAGGTCGTCACGCAGTGCGGAAGCACTCAGGTACCGCCGGGCCGGATCCTTGGCCAGGCAAACCCCGACGATCGTTTCCAGGTCCCGGGGCAAGGTCGGGGCCAAGGTCCTCAGCGCCGGGACCTCGCAGGTCTGGGCCTGCACCAGAATCTCCGCCGCCTGTCCCACGAAGGGGGGACGACCGACCAAGGCCTCGAAGAAGGTGGCGCCCAGACCGTAGACATCCGTGCGGACATCGACCCACTCCCCACGGATCTGCTCCGGGGCCATGTAGGCCGGACTCCCCAGCATCGTTCCGGCGGACGTCAATGTTCCAGAGGCTTCCTCCCGTGCCAGGCCGAAGTCCATCACATAGGGCCTCCACCCCCCCGCCTCATCCTGCTCAAGCATCACATTGGAGGGCTTGAGATCCCGGTGGATGAGCCCCTGCCGGTGGGCAGCCTGGATGCCGTCCGCGATGGCCGCGAAAATCCGTAACTTGGCCATCAGGGACAAATCGGGTGCCAACTGGTCCAGGGTGGTCCCCTCGATGAACTGCATGACCAGGAAGGGCCAACCCTCCCACTCCTCGACGCCATAAAGACGGCAGACCGAAGGATGCTCGACCCGGGCATGGAGGTGAGCCTCCTGCTGGAGGCGCTCCATGGTGGCGGGGGTGGCCTGCTTGAGCCACTTCAGGGCCACTCGGCGGCCAAGGCTCGCGTCAAAGGCCAGGTAAACCACGCCCATCCCGCCTTCGCCCAAACGGCGCAGGATTCGATACTTGCCCAGGACCTCTGGCGGTTCAAACACAGGTGCCACCCCGGGGCCCCAGTGCCCGCCCCATGGTCTCCAGGGCCGCACGGATCTCGCTGGGATCCAGATGGGCGAAGCCCAGGCGGATACCGGACGGCCCCAGTCCCCCAGAGCGGGCTGCGGGAGGGTGGAACTTCACCCCCCCCCGGTGACAGGCTTCAGCCCAGGCGCCCAAGTCCAGGTCGGGAGGGGTCTCCATCCAACAAGCCTGCCCGCCATCGCTGGCCCGCAGCCTGAAATCCGGCCCCAGGAACTCCCCCACACACTGCTCCAGCACCTCCCGACGCTGCTTGAGCACCTTCCGCGTCCGGGCCAGGTGACGCTCCAGGTCGCCATCCCGGATGAGATCCGCCATGGCCCACTCCAACACCCTGTCACCCTGGGTGTCCATACGCTGTCGCAGGCGCGCCAGGCGGTCCACGAGCCCAGCTGGGGCTACCAGATAGGCCAGGCAGAGCCCCGGGGCTAGGAGCTGGGAGAGGGAACCCAGGTGGATCACGTGGCCCTCGGGGAAGGCAGCCGCCATGGGCTGGGAAGGCTCTCCAAGGAAGGTGAGCTCCGCATCCGTATCCTCCTCCACAAGGGCGAAACCATGGGTCTGGGCCAATCCTGCCAACTGCTCCCGACGCACCGGGGACAGGGGCACCGTGGTCGGCACCTGTCGCCGGGGAGTCAGATGGACGAAGGCCAGGCTGCGTTCCTGGGCCAGGGCAGCTAGCGCCTCCGGGCAAAGGCCTTCGTGATCCACCGGGAGTGGATGCAGTCGCGCGCCCGGCAGATCCAGGGCTTCCCGGACCAGAGGATCTCCAGGGTCCTCCATGGCAAAATCCCCCTTGCCCAGGGCCTGGGTGAGGAGGGCCAGGCTCATGGGGATACCCCGGGTGATCAGCAGGTTGTCGGCCTGGATGGTCAGCCCGCGCCATTTCCGGAGGTGGATCGCCAGCTGCTCCCGGAGCATCTGGTTCCCTCGGGGCTCCCCCTTGCCCAGAAGATCATCGCCATGGCGCTGGAGGGCTCTTTGATAGCCCCGAGCCAAGGCCTCCCTGGGGGCCAGGCGGGCATCCGGGTAGCCTTCTGAGAGGTCCAGCATGCCTGAAGCCAGGGTGGACACAGGTCGAAGTTGGCTCGAGAGTTCGAAGGGAGGGTTCTCCGGGGCAGCCTGGGGTGCGGGCCGGGTTCCCCAGGAGGCCGGAAAGGTAGCCGGGAGCACGTCAGCCACATAGGTCCCGCTGCCGTGTCGGCTTGCTGTCCACCCCTCCATTTCCAATTCCCAAAGGGCAGACATCACCACATGCCTGGAGAGCCCCAGGGACTGGGCCAGGGCCCGGGACCCCGGCAGGGCCTCGCCGGGGGCCAGCCTTCCCCGGCTGATCTCGGCCGCCAAGAGCCTCGCCAACTGAAGCGCCAGCGGCTCGGAGGCCCGAGGGTCCAACTGGTCTGAAAGGTCAGAAAAGGCCATGGTTCGAAGTGGTTTCCAGGAAATGTCAGAAGTGGTTGAACGATTGGTCCCAGGCTACCTGATTTTGTGAATGCCGGTATTCCAATGCCCGCACCTAAAACCACCTTCCCAACCACCACAGAGGCACCATGTCCCAGAAAGCCCTATCCCTCTCCCTTCTGCTCGCCCTGACGATCCTGCCCCAGGCCACAGCCAGGACCCCGCCGCGCCCCCTGTACCGGGACTATTACGGCACTGTCTTCACCACGCAGCCAAGGCTGCTCTCCACGCCCGAACGGACCTACCGCTTTGGCGTCACCAACCCGACCCCCCAGGACATGGCCCATTGGGGTGGAACCTTCACCCTCCCCAAAGGGACTCGCCGATTCACGGCCTGGATCTATGCCGACGCTGGGCTCAAGGCTCCCCTGGAAATCACCTTCCGTGCCGAAGACCGCAACGGGTCGGTGCTGGATTCGGTGGTCGTTCAGCCTGGTGAGACGCAACCGGTGGACCTGCAGACCCGGGGAGCCAGGGCCCTCTTCTTTGTGACCGACCTGCGGATCGGACACGGCACCGCCACCCGGATCATCGTGGGTGAGCCGCGCTTTGAGTGAGTCCGGCGGAAGGCGACCCCAAGTGGTTGCCACTGAATTGAGGAAGTGGTCGAGGCCTCCCCTGGGAAGCCCCCTACGCTCCCTCTACACCTCTCTGGGGAGGTGGAACTGTCGCCTGGCGATGGTGAAAAACATGCCCTGAATTCACGCCGAAGATCGGCTTTCAAAAGGAGTTAATCATGACGTCCATTTCGCGCCTCGCTCTCTTCAGTGTCGCCCTTCCAATAGCGGGTCTTCTGGCCTGCGGCGGGGGCAGCTCTTCCGCGCCAGCCGCGCCAAATTCGACCCTGCCCACCTTGAGCAAGGTGACCACTTTGTCAGGGATCGATGGGGTGAGTGGAGCTGTGGATGGACCCTTGGGCACCGCGAGCTTCCAGTCGCCAGCGGGGATCGTTCAGGATTCCCAGGGCAATCTTTTCGTGGCGGACGAATCCGGTCATGCCATCCGCAAAATCACACCCTCGGGCGTCACATCGACTTTTGCCGGCGTAATGGGCGAATCCGGCACCGCCGATGGGACTGGATCTACTGCACGCTTCTACTTACCCTGCGGCCTTGCCATCGATACCTCGGACAACCTCTACGTCGCCGAGTACGCGAACCACACCATTCGCAAGGTCACACCCAATGGCGTAGTAAGCACCTTGGCCGGTCTCGCCGGAACCTCGGGGCCGGAGGACGGACAAGGCAGCTCGGCCCGGTTCACCTCTCCCATTGGTCTCGCCATCGACAAGAGCGGCAACCTCTTTGTCGCAGATTGCGGCAACCGTAGGATCCGCAAAATCGCGCCTGCGGGGATCGTCTCGACGATCGCGGGTGCAGGCACCTCTGGCAGTGCGGACGGGGCCGCCGGCACCGCCACCTTCGAGAGGCCCTTTGGTATTGCCGTAGACGACAGCGGCACCCTCTTCGTCACGGATTTCTCGGCCCACACGATCCGCAAGATTTCGGGGGGCATGGTCAGCACCGTGGCGGGCACCCAGGGAAGCAAAGACGTCGTGGATGGCCTGGGTGCAGCGGCATCCTTCTCTAACCCCTCCCTGCTATCGCTGGATGAGGCAGGGAACCTGTACGTGGGAGATTACTCTGGATCCACGTTGCGCAGGATCACCCCCGGCGGTCAGGTGACCACCGTGGGAGGCAAGGCGAACACTCCTGGCTACGTCACAGGCAGCCTCGCAAACGCCCGCTTCAATGGCATCTACGGCGTCCTGGTACGGGGCACCCACATCTACATTTCGGAAAAAGGGAACTACGTCATCCAGCTCATCGACTGAACCCCTATCAGCACGGCCAGCCAAGGTCAGGGATGGGGAACTTGGAGGTCAGTTCGAAGACTTCCTTCTGGATGCGCTCAAGAACCGCGTCATCCTTGTGGTTCCGCAGGGCCTGGTCGATCCAGTTGGCGATCAGGACCATTTCCGCTTCCTTCATGCCACGGCTGGTGACCGCGGGGCTGCCCAGGCGGATGCCCGAGGGCTTGAGGGGCGGATTGGGGTCGAAGGGGATGCCGTTCTTGTTGGCGGTGATCCCGGCCTTGTCCAAAGCCTTCTCGGCATCGTTGCCCATGATGCCCTGGGCGAACACATCCACCAGCATCAGGTGGTTGTCAGTGCCGCCGGAAACGATGCGCCAGCCCTTGGCCTGGAGGGCCTGGGCCAGGGCCGCGGCATTCTTGACCACCTGACCCTGGTATTCCTTGAATTCAGGCAGGAGCGCCTCGCCGAAGGCCACGGCCTTGGCCGCGATGACGTGCATGAGGGGACCACCCTGGGAACCAGGGAAGACCGCACGGTCGAGGTCCTTGGCGTACTTCTCCTTGCAGAGCACCATGCCGCCCCGGGGCCCGCGAAGGGTCTTGTGGGTGGTGGTGGTGACGAAATCGGCGTGGGGAACGGGGCTGGGGTGATGGCCCGAGGCCACCAGACCGGCAATGTGGGCCATGTCCACCATCATGAGCGCCCCGACCTCGTCACAGATGGCGCGGAAGGCGGCGAAATCGAAGATGCGGGGGTAGGCGGAAGCGCCCACCACGATCATCTTGGGCTTGTGCTCCAGGGCCAGGGCCCGGACCTGTTCCATGTCCACCCGCTCCGTATCCTTGCGGACCTGGTAGCCGATGAAGTTGTAGAGGATGCCGGAGCTGTTGAGGGGGTGGCCGTGGGTCAGGTGGCCGCCATGGGCCAGGTCCAGGCCCAGCACGGTGTCACCGGGCTTGAGCATGGCCAGGTAGACGCTGGCGTTGGCCTGGGCGCCGCTGTGGGGCTGCACGTTGGCGTGCTCCGCACCGAAGAGTTCCTTGGCCCGATCCCGGGCGAGGTCCTCCACGACATCCACATTGACGCACCCACCGTAGTAGCGGCGGCCCGGATAGCCTTCGGCGTACTTGTTGGTGAAGTGGCTGCCCATGGCCTGCATGACCGCAACGGAAGAATAGTTCTCACTGGCGATCAGTTCCAGGTGGTGGCGCTGTCGGCCCACCTCCAGTTCCAGGGCCCCGAAGATGGCGGGGTCGCTCGAACGCAGCACATCATACATGCTCATCTTTCACCTCTGTTTGTCATCTTCTCATGAAATTCCGCATATCAGTCAGCCCGTTCCTGGCCCCGCCTTCCTGCTAAAATCAGGTGGATCCCTCGATCTGCTCGTCTGATCCCAAACCGCTGAAGCCACAACTTGTGGTCAGGGCGGGTGTTTACCTTTCGAATCATGGTGCTGCATGTCCTTGAACGACCCCGAAACCATCTGGGAAACCCTTCGCCAGGGTCTCGCCCAGAAACTGCCCGAGCGGACCTATCAGGATTGGGTGGAGCCCTGCAGGGCCATCAAGTTTGATGGCTCTTCTCTGTGGCTTCAGACCTCGTCCCACTCCGCCAAGATCTGGATCGAACAGCAACTGGCGGAGGAATTCCACGATGTCCTGGTGCAGGCCGATCTGGCCCACCTCAAATTGATCTTCTCGGTGCAGGGGGAGGCCGGTGTCAAGGCCACCAAGCCCACCGGTGGCAGGACCAAGGCCACCATCACCCAGACCCTGGAGGAGCAGCCGGATCCCTTTCCCCAGGGCTTCCAGCGCTACACCCTGGATCGCTTCGTGGTGGGCCCCGGCAGCCAGTTGGCCTTCGCCGCCGCCAATGCCATTGTGGATAACTATGGTCGGGCCAGTACAAGTTTAAATATGAATCCTTTATTTATTTATGGGGGTTCAGGCCTGGGCAAGACCCACCTCATGATCGGCATCGGCAAGGGCCTCCGTGCCCGGAGCCCCGAACTGAGGGTGTCCTATCTCAAGGTGGACAACTTCTTCAACGAGTTGACGGTGGCCATCAAGGCCAAGAACACCGAACCCATGCGGAAGAAGTACCAGCAGAACGATGTCCTCCTGCTGGACGATGTCCAGACCCTGGCCAAGATGGAGCGCACCCAGGAGGAGATCTTCTACATCTTCGAGTCCCTCCTGCAGTACGGGAAACAGATCATCATCACTTCGGACAAGCCGCCCCAGCGGCTGGAGGGCCTCCACGACCGCCTCATCACCCGCTTCAAATGGGGACTGACGGCGGACATCCAGCCTCCGGACTTCGAAACCCGGGTGGCCATCCTCCGGAAAAAGCTCGAGGAGGAAGTCTTCAAGGACCTGGGAGCCCGGGTACCGGACGATGTGCTCACCTTCATCGCCCACAAGGCCAAGGGCAGCGTACGGGACCTGGAGGGCCTCCTGACCCGGGTCGTCTTCCAGAGCAGCTTCCTGGGCCTTCCGGTGAGCATTGAGGTGGCAGCCCAGGCCTTCCAGGGTCAGACAGGGATCGAAGCGACCAGCAACATCTCCCTGGAACGCATCTGCCGCATGACCGCCGAGACCTTCAACATCAACTTCAACGACCTGGTGAAGAAGAAGACCCGGATGCAGAACATCCTCATACCCCGTCAGGTGGCCATGTACCTGGCCCGGGAACTGACCACCAGTTCCCTGGCGGAGATCGGTCGGAGCTTCAATGACTTGCACCACAGCACCGTGATGAACGCCATTGAATCCGTGAAGACCCGGATGCAGAAAGATCCCGATCTCCACAAGACTGTCCACTCTCTCCTCAACAGCATCTCCTAGTGCTGCGGGAATCCTGTGGGTTTTCCACAGGTACCCGAGGAAAACCCCAGGGACCTTTGTTCACTTCCCTGGCAGGTGACTTTTCCACACCCCGTTGTCCGCAGTACCAGCCCTTCCATCCACACCTGTCCCTCTAAGCTTTTTCCATGTACAATCAGGGGTTTGATGCCCTTTTCCGCAGCTTTCCCCGTCCCTCAGCATGATCAAGGTGAGGCATGAACTTTCAAATACAGGTATCCAAAGATCGTCTTGATCGGACCTTGGGCATTCTCAAACACGCACTCGAGCGTCGTGTGACGCTCCCGATCCTCCAGCACGTCCTCGTGGACGTGAAGGATCAGGAGATGTGCCTCAAGGCAACGGACATGGAGCTGGCCTTCGAAGCCACCGTGCCCATTGAAGGCCACGGTGCACGTACCGTCGCCATCCCTGGCAAGAAGTTCATCGACACGGTCCGGGCGTACCCGGACGGCCTTCTCACCATCGAGTGGCCCGATGTGGCCAGCCGCATCTGGCTTCGGGCCAAAGGCTTCAACTCCGAGCACAACGTACAGCCCGGAGAAGGCTTCCCTGAACTCCCCAAGCCCGACGAAAGCCTTCCCAAGGTCACGGTGAATTCCTCGGCCTTCCGCAAGGCCATCCTCCTGGGCTCCATCTCCGTGAGCAAGGACGCCACCAAGCCCGCCCTCTCGGGCGTGCTGCTGCACCTGGCCCCCAAGTTCATCCGCGTGGTCTCCACGGATGGTTTCCGCCTGGCGGTGGTTGAACTCCCCTGCGATACCGGCCTTGAGGCCGAAGCTCGCCTCACGGTGCCCAAGCGGGCCCTGGACCTCCTGCCTTCGGCCCTGGCCGAGGACGGCCAGCTCACCCTCTCCTGGGACGACCGGAGCCTCTTCATGGAGCAGCCGGGCCTCAAGTTCTCCACCCGCCGCGTTACGGGCAACTACCCGGCGTACGAAAAGGTCCTGCCGGCCGAGCTTCCCCGTCGCGTCATCATCGACCGCGAGGACTTCCTCAAGACCCTCAAGGTCGTGGGCCTCAAGAAGGACGATTACAACAAGAACGTCCGTCTTTTCTTCGAGTTCCCCAACCTGCGCGTCTTCTTCCAGCATCCGGACGAAGGCGTCAACCAGGGCACCATCAGCTTCACCGGGGAGGAGAACCCCCTGGAGCTGGCCTTCA
Source organism: Holophagaceae bacterium (assembly GCA_017859955.1). Taxonomy (GTDB): domain Bacteria; phylum Acidobacteriota; class Holophagae; order Holophagales; family Holophagaceae; genus Holophaga. The sequence goes on along the minus strand of JAFNAB010000112.1, from coordinate 6,709 downwards.
ACATCGACTACCTCACCGAGCTTCTGGAACGCCTGCCCGGAGACGAGGTCGTCTACCAGTTCAAGGACGATGTGGGCCAGGGCATCTTCATGTCCCCCAGCATCGAGGACATGAGCTTCCGCTACGTGCTCATGCCTGTGAAGTTCGCGAACCCCAGCTAGTTGGGATTTCCCGTCGATTAGAAAAAGCGAGTCTTGATGTCCGAAGCAACGATTCCTCAGGAAAACGTTTCCACTTACACCGCCGATAACATCACCGTACTGCGAGATCTCGAGGCCGTCCGAAAGCGGCCCGGGATGTACATCGGCGATACGGACGATGGCAGTGGTCTCCACCAGCTCGTGTACGAGGTGGTGGACAACGCCGTGGATGAGGCCCTGGCCGGGCACTGCACCCGGGTGGACGTGATCCTCCACGACGACGGCAGCTGCTCCGTCGAGGACAACGGTCGCGGCATTCCCACGGATATGCACAAGGAAGAGCACCGTTCCGCCGCCGAAGTGATCATGACCGTGCTTCACGCCGGCGGTAAGTTCGACGACAACTCGTACAAGATCTCCGGTGGTCTTCATGGCGTCGGCGTCTCCTGTGTGAACGCGCTCTCCGAGAAGCTCTGGCTCACCATCTGGCGCGAGGGCAAGGAGCACCACATGACCTTCAGCCAGGGCAAGGCCGATGCCCCCCTGGCGGTGGTGGGTGCCACCACCCGTCGCGGTACCCGGGTCCGCTTCAAGCCCGATCCCGAGATCTTCCACTTCAAGCTGGAGTTCTCCTTCGAGACCCTCACCCAGCGCCTGCGCGAGCTGAGCTACCTGAACAAGGGTGTCCACATCCGCGTCACCGACGAGCGCACCGGCGACAGCCACGATTTCTTCAACGCCGGGGGCATCGACGCCTTCGTGGAACACCTGAACCGCAACAAGGTGGTCCTCCACAAGCCGCCGATCCACATCGAGGACACCAAGAGCGACATCGCCGTGGAAGTCTCCCTCCAGTGGAACGACACCTACCAGGAAACGCTCTACTGCTTCACTAACAACATCCGCAACCGTGACGGCGGCGCCCACCTCGAGGGCTTCCGGGCCGCCATGACCCGCGTGATCAACACCTACGCCGACAAGAACAATCTGCTCAAGTCCAGCAAGGTGACCCTCTCGGGCGAGGATGTCCGCGAAGGCCTGACGGCGGTGATCTCCGCCAAGGTGCCGGATCCGAAGTTCAGCAGCCAGACCAAGGACCGCCTGGTCTCCAGCGAGGTCAAAGGTATCGTCCAGACTGTCGTCTACGAGCGCCTCACCAGCTTCTTCGAAGAGAACCCCCGGGAAGCCAAGGCCATCCTGGAAAAGGCCATCGAGGCCGCCCGCGCCCGTGAGGCCGCCCGTCGCGCCCGGGAACTGACCCGTCGCAAGGGCGTTCTGGACAGTGGCGGACTCCCGGGCAAGCTGGCGGACTGCTCCGAGAAGGACCCCGCCCTCTGCGAAATCTTCCTGGTGGAGGGTGATTCGGCCGGTGGCAGCGCCAAGCAGGGCCGGGATCGCCGGGCCCAGGCCATCCTGCCCCTCAAGGGCAAGGTGCTCAACGTCGAGAAGGCCCGCTTCGACAAGATCATCGCCACCCAGGAGCTCCGGACCCTGATCCAGGCCCTGGGCACGGGCATCGGGCCCGATGATTTCAAGATCGAGAATCTCCGTTACCACAAGATCGTGCTCATGACCGACGCCGACGTGGACGGCAGCCACATCCGCACCCTGCTCCTGACCTTCTTCTACCGGCAGATGCCCGAACTGGTCCTGCGGGGCCACCTCTACATCGCCCAGCCGCCGCTCTACAAGGTCAAGAAAGGCAAGCAGGAGCGCTACCTCAAGGATGAGCGCGCCTTGGAAGTCTACATCTTCAACAAGGCCCTGGACGGCTGGACCCTGACCCTTCCCTCGGGGAGCGAGCTCAAGGGCCCCGACCTTGTCCGCGAAATGAAGAAATGGGGCGAAGTGAAGCACCTCTTCGCCAAGCTGGATCGCCGGGGCTATGCCCGGCCCTTGGTGGACAGCCTGCTCTCCGAAGGCCTCCTGGATGAGGGCCGCTTCGAAAACAGCGAGAGTGTGCAGGAACTTTCGGATCGCCTCGTTGCCCAGGGTCTGGGTCAGTGCGAAGTGGAATCCACCGAAGCCACCTACAGCCCCGTCGAGCTCTCCCCCGAGGGTGAGCCCATCGGTGAGCCCAAGGAACTGGATCCCGCCACCCATCGCCTGCGCCTCACCCGTATGCACCTCAGCCGCCCCATCACCCTCTGGATCGATGAGCACGTGGCCCACTGGGGTGAATTCCGACGCCTCCAGGCCCTTCGCCACGATCTGGCCGCCTTCCAGGGCGGTGTCCTGAAGCTCCGGCGCACCGGCACCGCCTCGGTGGAGCCTGAGGAGGGCGAGGAGCCCGTGACTCCCTCCAAGCAGGCCAAGGAGATGAGCTTCGATAACGCCGAGGACATGCTCGTCACGATCATGGAGGAAGGCAAGCGGGGTCTGAGTGTCCAGCGCTACAAGGGATTGGGCGAGATGAACCCCGAGCAGCTCTGGGAGACCACCATGGACTCCGAGCGCCGGACCCTCCTCCAGGTGCGAGTGGAAGATGCGGTCCAGGCCGACGAGATCTTCACCGTCCTGATGGGCGATGCCGTGGAACCCCGGCGCCGCTTCATCGAAGACAATGCGCTCCTGGCCGAGAACCTTGATGTCTAGCACCCGCTGCGATGGCGCCTCCCGTGGTGAAGCCACGGGAAGCGCTGTCCTGGCTTGAGTATTTTTTAGAGGTTCCACGTGGAACAACAGCAACCCAAGTCCCAGCGCATCGAACCCATCGATATCGAAAAGGAGATGCGCAAGTCCTACCTCGATTACTCCATGAGTGTGATCGTGGGACGCGCCCTGCCCGATGTGCGCGACGGCCTCAAGCCCGTGCATCGCCGGGTCCTCTTCGCCATGAAAGAGGGTGGTAACGAATGGAACCGGGCCTACAAGAAGTCCGCCCGCACCGTCGGTGATGTGATGGGTAAATACCATCCCCACGGTGACTCGGCCATCTACGACACCTTGGTGCGCCTGGCCCAGCCCTTCTCCATGCGCCACGTCCTGGTGGACGGACAGGGCAACTTCGGCTCCATCGACGGTGACAGCGCCGCCGCCATGCGTTACACCGAGGCCCGCCTGAGCCGCCTGGGTTCGGAGATGATGGACGACATCGACCAGGACACCGTCGATTTCGGACCCAACTACGACGACAGCCTCCAGGAGCCCCTGACCCTTCCGACCCGCTTCCCCAACCTGCTGGTGAACGGTTCCCAGGGCATCGCCGTGGGCATGGCCACCAGCATCCCCCCCCACAACCTGCGGGAGTGCTGCAACGCCCTGGTGGCGATGATCGACAATCCGGCCCTGGATCTGGCCGGGATCATGCAGTACATCCAGGCTCCCGACTTCCCGGGCGGCGGCATCATGCTGGGCACCGAAGGGGTGCTGGACGCTTACCGCACCGGCCGTGGCCGCTGTGTGGTCCGGGCCAAGTCCCACACCGAGACCATCCGGGTCAAGAACAAGGGCGAGGTGGAGCAGATCGTCTTCACCGAGCTGCCCTATCAGGTCAACAAGGCCACCCTCATCGCGAAGATCGCCGACATGGTCAACGAGAAGCGCCTGGAGGGGATTTCCGATCTCCGGGACGAATCGGACCGTGAGGGCATCCGCCTAGTGGTGGAACTGAAGCGCAACGAGCCTTCAGACATCATCCTGAACCAGCTCTACCAGTTGACCCAGCTCCAGAACTCCTTCCCCATCACCATGCTCTGCATCGTGAACGGCCAGCCCCGGATCCTCCCCCTGCGGGACATCCTCAAGGAGTTCCTGGGCTTCCGCCGCGAGGTGGTGACCCGCCGGACCATGTTCCAGCTCCGGAAGGCCGAGGATCGCCACCACATCCTCATGGGCCTCAAGATCGCCCTGGACTGGCTGGATGCGGTTATCGCCCTCATCCGGGCGGCCAAGAGCCCCGAGGAGGCCAAGTCCGGCCTCATGCTGGGCCTCTTCGCCGGTGCCCAAGCCGAGGACTTCAAGCTCTCGGACCGCCAGGCCCAGGCCATCCTGGATATGCGCCTGCAGCGCCTCACAGGCCTGGAGCGGGACAAGATCCTGGAAGAACTGGCCGATGTGGAGGCCACGATCGCCTACCTCAAGAGCATCCTGGAGGACGATCTCAAGCTCATGGCCGTGATCCGCGAGGAGCTGGTGAATGTCGCCGAGCAGGCTGGCAACGATCGCCGCACCGAGATCGTGGGCTTCACGGGCGAGATCCGCATGGAGGATGTCATCCCCGACGATCCCATGGTGGTCACCCTCTCCAAGACCGGCTACATCAAGCGCACCGATCTGGCGGCCTACCGGCGCCAGAAGCGGGGCGGCAAGGGCAAGCTGGGGATGAAGACCAAGGACGAGGATTTCGTCGAGCAGCTCTTCCTCACCAAGGCCCACGACACCCTGCTGGTCTTCACGGACCGGGGTTACGCCTACGCCATCAAGGTCTATGACATCCCCGAGAGCGGCGCCGCCAACCGGGGCAAGCACATCAAGAACCTCATCAGCCTCAAGGATGACGAGAAGGTCGTCACCCTCATGGCCCTGCGGGAGTTCCCGGAGGATCACCACCTGGTCTTCGCCACCAGCGATGGCACCGTGAAGCGCACCAGCCTCGCGGCCTATGCCAATATCCGCAGCAACGGCATCATCGCCCTCAACATCGAGGACGGCAACGCCCTCGTGGCGGTGCGCCAGTCCACGGGTGACCAGCAGATCATCCTGGTGAGCGCCCAGGGCAAGGCCATCCGCTTCAGCGCCGAGGATGTCCGCGCCATGGGCCGTGTGGCCACCGGTGTGCGGGGCATGAAGATGGGCTCCGGTGACCGGATTGTGGATATCGAAGTGATGGATCCCCTGCCCGATCTGCCCGAGGGTGTGGAAGCCGATGAGAGCACCGCTGAACACGGCATGCTCCTGACGGTCACCGAGAAGGGCTACGGCAAGCGCAGCCTGCTCCAGGACTACCGTCTCCAGCACCGCGGCGGCGGCGGCGTGATCAACATCCGCGCCGGGGTCCGCAACGGCCTGGTGGTCGGCAGTGTCCTGGTGAAGCCGGGCGAGGGCTGCCTCCTCATCAGCCAGGAAGGCATGGTCATCCGCTTCAACATCGACGAAGTCCGCCAGACCGGTCGCGCCGCCCAGGGTGTGCGCCTCCTGAACCTGGCCTCCGACGAGGACCGGGTGGTGGGCATCGCCAAGATCGATGCCAGCGCCCAGGCCCTGGAAGAGGAAGAACTGGCCGACGAGCTCATGGCTGAGGCGGAAACCGCCCACCCCGTTGACGAAAACGGCGTCCAGCAGAAGCTGGGCCTGGAATAGGAGCGAACATGACCGAGCAGATCACCGTAGGGATGGTTTTCGAGCGCCAGAAGACCGCCGAGCCCCACGAATCCGCCGCTGCAGTGGGGTCCGGCGGATTGGAGGTCTTCTCCACCCCCTCTCTGGTGGCCCTTTTCGAGGGTGCGGCCCTGCAGGGCCTCGCCCCCCTGCTTCCCCAGGGCTTCGGCACCGTGGGCATCGATGTCCACGTGAAGCACACGAAGGCAACGGCCATCGGCAAGCAGGTCCGCTGCGCCGCCACGGTCACCGCCGTCGAGGGCAAGAAGATCTCCTTCACTGGGGAGATGTTCGATGAGAGCGGCAAGATCGGCGAAGGCACCCACATCCGCTACGTCATCAACAACGATGACTTCATGAAGCGCCTCGGCTAATTTGTCCAGCGCACCGAAGGCACCTGTCCAGGGGGATGACCCCAGGCAGGTGCCTCCTCATTTCTGGAGCCTGCTGGTGCTGGCTCTGGTGGCGCGCTACGCCTGCCACGCCCTCATGCTCCTGGTGGTCCTGCTCCATGAGCCCACCGCCGCCCCCACCTTGCCGGACCTGATCCTATCCAGGGTGCCCTATGTGGACGGCCTGGCCCGGTGGAACTATATCCTCTGGATCCTCTGCTACATCCCCGGTGCCATTTACATCGGTTGGCGGGATCGGAAGCTCTTCCTCCGGCTGGTGGTCCTGGATGGGCTCCTGGCCCTGGTGCGGGGGCTCTGTATTCCCCTGACCTCCCTGGGACCCACCATGGGGCCGGACCTGAACGCTCTTCACCCCTTTCCGCTCTGGTCCACCTGGTTCTCCATCCTGAATCCCTTTTCGGCCATCGTCGGCAACACCGCCGGGATCTACCTCACCAAGGACCTCTTCTTCTCGGGGCACATCGCCACCACTTTCCTGCTCTACCTCTTTTCGAGGCGGCTGGGGCGCGTGTCCTGGATCTTCCTTGGGTTGAACCTCTTCACGCTCGGCGTGGTCTTCCTTTCCCACCTGCACTACACCATTGATGTGGTGGGGGCCTATGCGATCACATACTGCCTCTACAGGCTCGGGATCAAGACGGGGTGGGTGCCCGAATAGCGGTGGTGCTTGGTGATTAGGCTTCTTCTGCCATGCTTGGAGGTAGATTCATCTCAGGAGTCTGTCATGGGAATCCCCACTCTCCTTCCCGAAGCACCGGGGGCCAAGGCTTCCCGCCACTGCGGGATCTGGGCCCTGGTGCTGGTCATCATTTTCTTCCCGGCTTCGGTGGTGCTGGG
>JAFNAB010000111.1 GCA_017859955.1 Holophagaceae bacterium | reverse complement strand
CGGCTACAGCCTGCTGATCCAGGGCATCATCCTGGTGGTCATCATGCTGGCCTCGCCCCAGGGCATCGTGGGCATGCTCCGCAAGCTGAAGTGGTACCGTAACTTCACCGGATACGTTATGGACTGATCGACCGCGATTCCCGTGCATTGGGCTGGGCGAATGGAAAGGAGACATCCTGACCATCCGCCCAGTTCCCGTTTTGGCACGGCCTTGGCTTCAGAGTAGGTGAGAGGTGCCTAGATGGATCCAGCCTATTACGTCGCAGCCGGGAGTCTGAAGGCCAGGGCCTATCAGCTGGACACCGTCTCGAACAACATTGCCAACGCCTCCACGGTCGGTTACAAGACCGAGCGCACCTTCTTCTCCATCTTCAACAAGGCAGCCGCCGAGGGTCGGGGCCTGCCCCTGAGCAAGGATGTCAACGATGGAACCGTGCTGGCCCAGCGCGGAACGGACTTCTCCCAGGGAGCCCTGAAGCCCACTCAACGAAAAATGGATCTGGCCATCGAGGGCAACGCCTTCTTCATGGTCCAGACCCCCCAGGGGGTCAAGGCCACCCGGGACGGCAGGTTCAAGATCGGTGAAGGCGGCGAGATCCAGGCCTCTGATGAAGCCCCAGTGCTAGGCAAAAATGGCCAGACGATCAAAATCAACCCTTCCGAGGGGGAGATTTCCATCCAGCCCGATGGCACGATCCAACAAGGCAAGGAGACCTTGGGACAGCTGGATCTGCGAGCCTATGCCAACCCTACCATCATGGAACGGGTGGGCAGCAATCGTTACAACACCGCCGGTGCCCAGGAAACCGAGGTTAAGGCCAAGGTCAGCCAAGGCTATCTGGAGCAGAGCAGCGTCGATCTACCCACAGCCATGGTGGACATGATCAATATCAATCGGCTTTTCGAGATGAGCATGAAGGTAGCTTCCACCATCACCAACGATCTCGACGCCAAGGTCCTCAGCGACGTCGCCAGTTCGCGATAACCCGGAACCATTCAGGAGACTCAAGCCATGATGCGATCAATGTGGAGCGCCGCCGCCGGGATGGCCGTCCAGGGAATGAACATGGATGTCATCGCCAACAACATCGCCAACGTGAACACCACCGGGTATAAGAAAGCCTCCGCGGAGTTCCAGGATCTCCTGTACCAGACCATCAATCTGGCGGGCACGTCCAGTTCCAACAACACCAGCCTCCCCACGGGGCTCCAGTTGGGGCATGGCGCAAAAGTGCAGTCCGTGACCCGGCAATACACTACTGGCAACTTCAAGACTACCGGCGGGCGCTTCGACATGGCCATCCAGGGGGATGGATTCTTCCAGGTGCTCCAGGCCGACGGCTCCAACGCCTATACCCGCGACGGCGCCTTCGCCGTGAACCAGGACGGCACGCTGGTGAATGCCAATGGCAACAGCCTGGTGCCCCAGATCACCATCCCCTCAGACGCCCTGAGCGTCACCATCGCCCAGGACGGCACCATCTCTGTGACCCGCTCGGCCCAGACCCAGCCTGAAGTGATCGGGCAGATCACCCTGGTCAATTTCATCAACCCCGCTGGCCTCAACCTCCTGGGTGGCAATCTGGTTCAGCCCACCCTCGCCAGCGGCGACCCCATCGAGGGAACCCCAGGACTCAGCGGCCTGGGCACCCTCCGCCAGGGATTCCTGGAGGCCTCCAACGTGGACCTGGCAGAGGAAATGGTGAACATGATCGTAGGGCAGCGGGCCTACGAGGCCAATTCCAAGACCATCCAGACCGCTGACAGCATGCTTTCCCTCGTCAACTCCCTGAAGCGCTAGCGCCATGCGAATCCTCCTGATCCTCTTCCTGGGCGCACTCCTCGGAGCCGCAGAGCCGGACATGCTCATCGAAGGGCTCAAGGAGCAGGCCATCAACTATGCCCAGTCCCAGGCGGACGCCACCGGGGGCAACTACACCTTCCTGGTGGTGCTCCCCCCCAAGCTGCCGACTCTGCGCAAGGGGAAAGTCAGCTTCCAGGCCAGCCATCTCAGCAAGAGCGACCTGATGGGACGCTTCTTCGTGGCCTTCAGAATCCTGGTGGACGGGGCGCCGGCGGGCATATGCCGCGTGGATCTGGAAGGAAGATGGTCTGGCAAGTTGATCCGCACCCTGGCTGCCCTGCCCCGGAAGGCCGTGCCGGATGCCACCCAGGTGGAAGAGGTCCCCTTCGAGGGCACTCCCCCGCCCGGCGCCCTCAGCTCCCTGCCAGAGGGTTTCAGGATGCGGGTCCCCGTCGGAATCGGCCGGACCCTCACCCGCGCCGACCTCGAACCCATTCCCCTGATCAGCGCAGGTGACCGGGTCAGGGTGGAGTTGAACTGGGGCCCCATTGCCATCAGCTCGGAAGCCATTGCCCGCAGTACGGGGGCCAAGGGTGAGCGCATTAGGCTGGAAATGCCCAGCACAAAAAAGATGATCTTCGCCTCGGTCATAGCCCCAGGAGAGGCCCGAGCAGACTGGATGGGTGGACGCCCCTAAAATTGCTGGAAGAGTCAGCCAACCCACCGTACCCTGGAAGCTAGACCAAGGAGCGCCGTATGGCCCACGAAGAGCACGTCCACGGACCGAACTGCGATCACGACCATGACGATCACGAGATCGAGATCGTGGAGCTGGAGGACGAGAACGGCGAAAAGGAGGAATTCGCCATCCTCGATGAAGTCGACTTCGAGGGTCGTCACTTCTGCATCCTGGCCCCCCTCGCTGAGGTCCAGGCCTACTCTGAGGGCGCTTCCGAGGACGAGGATCCCCCGCTCTCCATCGAAATCTTCGAGGTCACCGGTGACGACTTCTCCGTCCTGGAAGACGAGGCCCTGGCCCAGCGCCTGATGGAGCATCTCGATGAGATCTCCGCCAAGCTGGAAGCTGAAGAAGAGAAGTAAGGCGGTAATCCGACGTGCAAAGGGCGGCCCATGGCCGCCCTTTGCCGTTCTACTCGTACCGGAGCGCCTCGATGGGATCCTGCCTGGCGGCTTTCATCGCTGGCCACAACCCAAAGATGAGGCCGATGGACGTGCTCACGCCGAAGCCCAGGAGGATGGACCACAGGGGCGCCGCCGCCGGGAAGTCGAAAAGCAGGCGCACTGCCGTCGCAATGCCGAGGCCTGTGACGATGCCCACCGCCCCCCCCAGGCCTGTGAGGGCGATGGCTTCCACAAGGAACTGGGCAGCGATATCCCGCCGGGTGGCCCCCATGGCCTTCCGGACCCCGATTTCCCGCGTACGCTCCGTCACACTCACCAGCATGATGTTCATCACCCCTACTCCCCCGACCAGGAGCGCGATCCCAGCGATGAGGATCATGGCCCCGGCAATGCCATTGGTCACCTGCTGGAAAGTCTTGAGTTGGGCCTCGCTGGTGAAAATGGCGAAGTCGTTGGGCTGGTTGGGCCTCAGTCCCCGCCGGGCTCTGAGAATGGCTGTCTCCTGATCCATCATCTCGTTCATCCGGGCGGAATCCTTTGGCACCGTAGCGATGTGGAGCGTATCTCCACCACCGTTCTTCACCTGGGGGAAGACTTCGTCAAAGGTGGTGATGGGTATCATAAACCAATTATCATTACTGCCGCCAATCAGACTGCCCTTCTTTTCTAGCACCCCGCCCACCCTGAAGGGGACGCCATTCAGGAGGATCTCCTGACCAATGGGGTCCTGACGGGGGTAGAGCGCCTTCACCACATCCTGGCCGATGACCGCCACCCTGGAGGCGTGGGTCAGATCCGCCTCGGTGAAAAAGCGCCCATCCACCACAAAGTGGTTGTTGGCCCGGCAGTAATCCGGGGCTACCCCCGCCACGGCAGGAGAATTGGCCTCGTCCCCCCGGCGGTTCTTCACGGTCACACTGGCGGCCGCGTCGCCAAACAGGTACCGCTCAGGAGAGACCGCCTCCACCAGGGGGCAGAGCCGCTTCAAGGCCTGTGCATCCTCCAGACTAAGGTCCCGTCGCTTCTTCTGGTCCTCCGGCAGCGGCCCTCCCCCCCCGAAGCGGGGTTCGTATTTCTGGAACTGCACCAGCGTCGTCCCGAAATCAGTGAAGGCCTTGGTGATCTCGTTATTGAAGCCCGCTACGAAACTCACCATGGCGATGACGGTGGCAACCCCCGCCACGATCCCCAGCAGGGTCAGAAAGCTGCGAAGCTTCTGGGTCACGATGGCCCGGTAGGCGAAGCGGACGTTTTCCAGGGACAGGGCTCTTAGCGCGGCGCGACGGTTGGAGGCGGCTCTCACGATTGCTCCTATTCCGCGCGGATGGCGTCGATGACGAGCAGGTTGGAGGCCCGGCGGGCCGGCAGGAAACCTGCAGCCAATCCCACCAGGGTGGACAGAGCCACCCCGGCCAGGATGATCCCGGGGGTCACCTGGGCAGGAAAGCCTGCGAGCCACTTCACCAGGTAGGCCCCGGCACTGCCCAGCAGGACACCGATCAGCCCACCCGCCAGGGAGAGCAGGGCCGCCTCCAGGAGGAACTGCCGCCGGATGTCCTTCTTCCGGGCCCCGATGGCACGGCGGATGCCGATCTCAGGCGTGCGCTCCACCACGCTCACCAGCATGATGTTCATGATGACGATGCCCCCCACCCCCAGGCTGACCCCCGAGACCAGGACCATCAGGATGAAGGCGGCGGCGCTGATCTGGCGCCAGAGTTCCTGGAGGCTTTCCTGGGTCAGGACGCCAAAGGGATCAGGGTCCCGGAAGGCCGTGTGCCGCATGGCCCGCATGTAGGCTCTCAACTCGTCCAGGGATTCTTCGATCCCCTCCACTCCGCCCCGTGCCTTGACGTAGACTTCCAGAGACTGGTTCGAAGGCATGAAATTGCGCCGGTAGACCTGAATGGGAATGTAGACCCGGCCATCCTGATTGAAGCCGATACTCTTGCCCTGCTTGGGCATGAGCCCGATGACCCGGAAGGGCAGGCCCCGGATCAGGAGGGTCCGTCCGATGGGATTCACCCGGGGGAAGAGCTCTTCCTTGGTATTGGCCCCGATGACGGCCACCGGGAGGCTATCCTCGTTCTCGCCGAAGAAGCCCCCGGACTCGAACTCCAGGCGGAACATCTCCGCGAAATCCGGGGAGACCCCTGCCACGATGACATCGGGCAGGTGCTTGTCCCCCGCGTCCACCGCCATGGAGCTGCCGGTGCCGCAGGCGACCCGGGCGGCCTTCTGTAGTGCACCGCTGTTCAGGCGCTCATATTCCTGCCAGGTGATGGGGGGGCGCTTGAGGGCCTGGATGAAGGCTTCACGGCTCCGGATGATGCCGAAACGGGTGAGGATGTAGACATCAGGCGAAAGCACGATGACCTTTTCGGCCACGTAGCGGTTCAGGCCTGAGATGATGCCCACCACTCCGACAATGGTCGACACGCCGATGATGATGCCCAGCAGCGTCAGGAAGCTGCGGAGTTTGTGGGCGCGGATGGCCCGGAAGGCCACGCGGAGGAGTTCAAGGGCATTCATGGCGGGCTGCCCTATTTCCGCTCGTCGGATTTCTCATCCTTCTTCTTGCTCTTGTCGAGGTGGACCGGGTCCTCGTCCTTGAGTTCCCGCAGCGCCTTGAAGGGACCGGTGATGACCTGTTCCCCACCCTTGAGGCCCCCCAGGATCTCGACATTCAAATCCCCCAGCATCCCGGTCTTTACGGCCTGGAAGCGGGCCTTGCCCTTGTCCATCAGATAGACGCCCTCCTCCTCCCGGGGAGCCAGGGGATCGCGTTTCTCGCCGGGCTTGAGCTTGATCTCCTTCATGACGAGGGCCTGGAGAGGAACCGCCAGGGCATTTTCGCGGAAGCCGGTGAAGATATCCGCCTGGGCGCTGAGGCCGGGCTTGATGGAGAGCGGGGGATTCTTGATCCAGACCTTGACCTTGAACTTGATGGCCTCGTTGGTGCTGGCCTTGAGGATGGGGCTGCCGCCGACCTCCGTGACCTCTCCCTTGAAGAGCTGGTTCGGGTAGGCGTCGATGCGCACCTGGGCCTCCTGGCCCAGCTTCACATTGGGGATGGAGGCTTCGTCTACCTCCATCTCGGCCTCCACCTTGGACATGTCCGAAATGGTCAGCAGCACCGTCCCTGCCTGGTTCTGAACGCCGATCACCGCCGTTTCACCCTGCTCGATGCGCTTGGCGGTCACGATGCCATCCATGGGAGCCTTAATGGTGGATTTGGAGAGGAGGTCCTTGGCGCCCGCCAAGTCGGCCCGGGCCTGGTCGAGTCGGCGCTGGACCGCCAGGGCCGTGGCCTCAGCGGTAGACAGTGCGGTCCGGGCCTGTTCGAAATCACTTTGGGCGATGATGCCAGCCTGGCGGTTGGCCTCGGCCCGGCGGAAGTCACTGCGGGCTTGGGCCGCCCGGGCCCGAGCCGTTTCCAAATCATGGGCCATGGCCTCCCGGTTGGCATCCAGCCCCTGGGCAGCGGCCCTGGAACGCACCGGATCGATTTCCAGAAGGAAATCCCCGGCCTTCACCGCATCCCCCTCCTGTACGGCCAGACGGGTCACCTGCCCCATCACATTGGCCGAGATATCCACCTTCTTGACGGCTTGCACCTTCCCATTGGCGCTCACCTTGGCGGTGATGTTCTCCCGGGCCACGGTTGCCAGCAGCACGGCCTGACCCTTCTCACCCCTGGTGGCGAGCACGCCGACCACAACAGCCAGAACCACGCCACAGGCCAGGAGTGCGACATATTTTTTTTTCATCACTACTCCTTGATAACGCCACAGATCCGAATGGGTACCAGATGAAAGAGGAGCCATGTTAATAAGTTCAAAGCATTTGGTATTTTGACGGCATGACAATTATCGACTGTCACATTTTTTTTACCAAGCCCCTGTTTTATCACGCCCTTGACAGTGGCACAGGTCAGCGCGACCTTGATCGCATCATCTATCAACCTACCGTTTTTTTCCTCCCTCCGGAATCGCCTTGCGTCCTTTCAGCATGACAGTCGGCGAAGCAGGCCGAGGTACCCAGCCCCTTGAAGAAGGGTCCGGCACCCCGGGGGAGTTCCTTGAGCGGGAAAGCCTGCGGATGGATGCGGTGGGGGCCTACATCCGGGGCATCGATCATGAAGTCGTCAACATCCTCACTTTGGGGTTGGCTGCGGCGGAACTTCTGGCCTGGAGAATGCCTTCAGAGGATCCCATGGCCCCCTGCGTAGAGAACCTTCTCCACGCCTGCCGACGGGGCGTAGAGCTGAACCGGCAGGCCTCACACCTCGCCCTCGGAACGGACCCCAGCGCAAGGCCCATCGACCTCACCGCCTGCCTGAGAACCTCCATCGACCTCCTGGGCGCCTCCCTGCCCACTGCGATATGCCTGAAGGCCACCCTCACTTCAGGCCTCTGGATCACGATCCGTCCTTCCGTTGTTCATTCCGTCATATCAATCCTGGTCCACGAGGCCTCCCATCGCCTCGGCGATGGAGGGGGGGAGCTGAAGATCACCCTGTCGGAGGAGGTGCAAGGGACTGAGCGGAGAGCCCTGATCTCCATTCAAAGCCTATTGGGCCCCTCCGGAGAAGCCTCAATGCCCTCGGGGGCCCATGCCATCCTCCAGGCCAATGGGGGAACCCTTTCCTGGAAGACCGGCCCCGACGGCATCGTCTACACCGTGAGTTTCCCGTGCACGACGGTGCCCTACTATCCTCCAGTGCAAACGTATTCCATGCACCAGCTGGTGGGCCAGGAACGACTTGCGCTGGTGGAGCCGGACGCCCTGTTGGCCAACGCCCTCCAGGACGGACTCGAGGCCCTTGGCTATACCCTGACGGTCTACCACGATACCCAGAGTGCCCTGGATGGCCTGCGGGAGCCGCTGGTCACCCCGGACCTTTGGATCACCGTTCCGGACCCGCCGGATGCCGAGGCTTCCTCCTGGGCGGAAGCGTTGGCAGAAGCCTCTGGGCGCCCGCTTTTGATCCTTGCCGGCCATGGCTCCCTTCCATCCCCGAAGGGCCTGCCCTCCATTCCCAAACCCTTCCCCCTTTCGGAACTGGCCTTGGCTATCCGGAGGACCCTGGGCAACCCAGGCCCCCGGGAACTGGATTCTCTCTGCTCCGTTTCCTCCTCCGCAGAACCCACTCCCAGACCCCGAACGGTACTGGTGGCGGAGGACAGCCGAGTCTTCCGGAACCATATCCGAGGATGTCTCAAACGGGCCGGATACCAGGTTATCGAAGCTGCGGATGGGGTCGCTGCGTTGGAGACCTTCATCCAGGCCTCCATGAGCCACCCCGTGGACCTGGTGCTCACGGACATCATCATGCCGCGGATGGACGGCCTGGAACTGATTCGCCAGATCCGTCGGCTGGACCATCAGATCCCCATCGCCATCATCACCTCCATGGAAGACCAGCAGACTGCCAAGACTGCCCTCCAGTTGGGTGTGAACGATTTCCTCAACAAGCCCTTCGGCGAGGAGAACCTGCTGGAGTGCGTCGAAGGCATGCTCAACACCCTGGACCACACCCGGAAGGCCGAAGACACAGCCCGGGAGGTTCGCCTTGCCCACACCAGCCTGATTGCGGTCCAGGAGAACGATCTGCCGATCTACTCCCTCTACGAGCCCCTTTCGGATGCAGGGGGCGACATCCTCCGCTGCTTCAAACTCCCGGCCGATGAAATCCTCTTCGTCCTGGCGGATATCGCCGGGCATTCCGTGGTGAGTTCCTATGCCGTGGCCTCCCTGCTGGGCGTCCTTTCCACCTTCGTCAACCAGTTCGAGGGCTTGCGCCCCCTGGCCTGTAGCCTGAACCAGGCCATTCAGAACGGTCCCTTTCCAGACATCCCGGCCTGTGCCCTGCTGGGTCACTGGGCTCCACGGACCGGTCGCCTGCACCTGCTCAACGCAGGCCTGCCATACGGTCTCTTCTTCCGCTTGGACTGTGAAAGGACGGAAATCGTTGAGATCAGTGGTACTCCCCTCGGGATCCTTCCCGAACCCCTCGTCGAGGAACGCGTTCTCCACCTGTGCCCGGGGGACCGGATGCTTTTCGCCTCGGATGGATTCTTTGAGATCGGGTCTGCCGAGACCGGTTTCCTCTACCACCTCGCGCCGGAGGCCTGGACCCAGCTTGGCTGCGAACCCATCGAGGTCGCACTGAACCGGATGTGCGAAAAGGCGCATCTCCATGGCCAGGGCATGATCCAGGACGACCTTCTCATCATGGGTTTCGAGCAGGTCCCCCTGGCCCCCCGGGAGGACGAGTTGCACGCCCTGCTGCCCTCCCTCCCCAGGTACATAGACGACGTCTGCCTGAAGCTTAAGGAATACATGTCAGTAAGGTGCGGGGTTGGGGCATTCTCCCCCAGCAAGCGCTTCGAAATCATCCTGGCGGCCCGTGAGGCCCTCACCAATGCCGTATTTCACGGTAATGAAGGCTGCAAGGATCGTCGGATTTGCGTCCACGCATGGATGGGCAACGATGCTCAGCATTTCTATCTGCGGGTTCTGGATGAAGGACCGGGCTTCGACCTGGAACACCACGAAGCGGCCATGGATCCCCATTCAGAACGTGGACGTGGCATTCCCATCATGCGCCATTACTGCTCCCGGCTGACCATGATCGGCGGAGAACTGACCCTGGAATTTGAGATGGAGGACTCCCGCGATGCCTGCTCCTAAGGCCCGTCCCCACCCAAGCCCCGCTTCCGAGCTGATGAGGCTCAAGCCTGGCTGTGACCTCGTGGCCAGCACGGTCGAGGCCGAGAGAGCCAGCTTCAAGCGGGCCTTGGAAACAAAGCCCAAAAAACTCGTGTTGGATCTGACGGGCGTATCCCAGATCGACAGTCTGGGCATCACCCTCATCCTCGGCCTCTACAAGAGCTGTCAGCGACTGGGCATCCCCTTCGCGGTCGAGGAAGCGGCTCCCGAGATCCTCCGGCTCTTCAAACTGTTCAGTATCCACAAGCTCATGCCTGTGTCGGAGGCTTCGAGCCATGAGTAGCCTGGTGGATGAAAGCATCGTCGCAGAGTTCGTGACCGAAAGCCGGGAGCACCTGAACACCATCGAACCGGATCTCCTGGCCATGGAGCAGAACGGTTCCCTGGCGGGTCCAGAGGTGCTCAATCGGGTGTTCCGGGCCATCCACAGCATCAAGGGAGGGGCGGGTTTCCTGGCCTTCGAGTCCCTGAAGCACCTTAGCCACACCATGGAAAACGTCCTGATGCTCATCCGGGACGGCAAACTGGAGGCCGATCCGCTGGTGATGGATGCCCTTCTGGGCAGCCTGGACCGCCTCCGGGCCATGCTGGACGACATCCAGGTCAGCGATCAGGTGCCGTACGAACAGGAACTGTCCCAACTGAAAGCCGTGTTGGAGCAGAGGGGCCACGCCGTGGGGGCCCAGGTCACCGTGCAGACCCAGGGGCAGGACGCCCTGGGACGCGGTTTCGAACTGGATGCCAGCGCGGTGAGATCGGCCATCTCCAGGGGGATGCAGCTCTACCATGCCACTGCCTACCTCCACCGGGACATCAAGGACAAGGGCCTCACGCCACTGGCCTTCCTGAACAACGCCATGGGCGTCGGCCACTGCCTGGACGCCTTCATCGACAACTCGACCGTGGCGGAGTTGGATCAGTGCCTGGAGGAGGACCTCGGCGTGGCAATACTCTTCGCCACGGTGCTGGAACCGGAACTGGCCATCATTGCCCTCAAGCTGCCGGAGGACCAAGTCAAGGCCCTGGATATGGCCTCGGTAAAAGCCAAGCTGGGGCTCACCCGTTCCACACCTGCCCCCCTTGTGGCG
>JAFNAB010000110.1 GCA_017859955.1 Holophagaceae bacterium | reverse complement strand
CTGGGCCTCACTCAGTCCATGGGCCAGGGTCCGCTCGGCGGCCTCGCGGCACTTCCCCAGCAGAGCCCGGTCTCGAACCAGATCCGCCACCTGGAACTGAGGCAGGCCGGACTGGCGGGTGCCGAAGAATTCCCCAGGTCCCCGCAACTCCAGATCCCGCTGGGCGATGCGGAAGCCATCCTGGGTCTCCACCAGCGCCTTGAGGCGCTCAGTCTCGCTCCCGCTGATCAAGAGGAAATGACTCCTGGCCGTGCCCCGGCCCACCCTTCCCCGGAGCTGGTGCAACTGGGAAAGGCCGAACCGCTCGGCATGGTCCACCACCATCACCGAGGCATTGGGCACATCCACCCCCACCTCGATGACCGTAGTGGCCAGGAGGATCCGAACCTCGCCCCTCACAAAGGCCTCCATCCGCTGGGTCAATTCATCGGTCTTCAGGCGGCCATGGACCACCACCAGGGGCACCCCGGGGAAACGGGCGCGAAGCAGCCCCTCCATGGCCTGGATGTCCCGCAGGGGCACCTTGGTCTCATCCTGGGGATCGATGGCCGGACTCACCACGAAGGCCTGGTGGCCGGCGGCCAACTGGCGCTCCACGATGTCCCAGGCCCGCTCGGCCCCATCGGGGTCGAAGAGACGGGTGGTGATGGGCTGCCGGCCGGGCGGAAGTTCATCCAGCACCGACTGGTCCAGATCCCCGAAGACCGCCAGGGCCAGACTCCGGGGAATGGGGGTGGCGCTCATCACCAACCAATGAGGGTCCCCCCCTTTGTCCTTGAGGGCCTCCCGCTGCTTCACCCCGAAGCGGTGCTGCTCATCCACCACCACCAGTTGCAGACGCTCAAAGCTCACGGATTCCTGGAACAGCGCGTGGGTGCCCACCACATAGGGGGCTTCCCCGGAGGCGATGCGCGCCACGGCCTGACGCTTCTCGGCCGCCTTCATGGCCCCCAGGAGCACCTGAAGGCGAGGGGATTCCTCTCCCAGAAGGCGGGCAAAAGTGAGGGCATGCTGGCGGGCCAGCACCTCGGTGGGAGCCAAAAGGGCCGCCTGCCCCCCGGTCTCAGCCACCATGGCCATCGAGAGGAAGGCCACCAGGGTCTTGCCGGAGCCCACATCCCCCTGCAGCAGGCGGTTCATGACCCGGCCAGACGTGAGATCTCCCACGATTTCCTTGAAGGCGGTCCGCTGGGCTCCCGTCAGATGGAAGGGCAGGAAGGCCCGGAGGCGTTCCCGCAGGGCCTCGCTGGTGGGCACCACCAGCCCCCGCCGCTTGAGGCGGCCTGCGCGGCGCAGGGCCACCCCCAGGGCGAAGGCGAAGAGCTCTTCCGAAGCCAAACGCCTATGGCCGGGCGTGGTACCAGCCTCCAGATCCCCAGGATCGCTGTCGTCCAGGGGTTGATGGAGCCTCACCAGGGCATCCATGGTGCTGGGCAACCCCTTGCCGAGATCCGAAGGCAGCCAATCCTGGGGAGGGTGGAGGCGGCGCAGCACATCCTGGACCATCCGCCCACGGGTCCGACCTAGGATGGGGCCCAGCTTCCGATAGAGGGGCAGGAAGCGGCGGACCCAGAGATCCTCCTCGCCCTCGCCGCCCCGCCCGAGGACTTCCACCGATGGCCCCCGCATCTCCAGGCCGTGGCGCCCCATGGCGAGGTTCCCGAAGAGCAGCACGCGATCCCCAGGGCGCATCACCCGGGTCAGATAGGCCTGATTGAACCAGACCAGGCGGAGGGTGCCGGTGCCATCCTCCACCAGGGCCTCCACCAGGACCATGCGCTGCATCTTCGTGGTGGTCTGGCGGATGTCCTTGAGGGTTCCGATCACCGTGGTCAGGTCCCGATCCGTGGCGTGGTTGTGCCAGCGGTCCAGTTCCCCGATGGGCCTCACCGAACCCCGGTCCACATAGCGGTAGGGCAGCGACCAGAGGAGGTCACGCAGGGTCTCGATCCCCGCCTCCCGGAAGGCTTCCGCGTACGCCGGACCCACGCCCCGGAGGGCGGTGACCTTGGCGGAAAGGGGGAGGATGGGAAGGGTGTCAACCATTTAGACTTTCCCAGCCCCGGGAGCCTTGGCCAGTCGCTTGTCGAAGGTCAGGAGGGGTGAGTGCCCTGCAGCGTTGGCCGCCTCCAGAATCAGGTAGTCCGAAAACTTAGCCGCACCCTCGGCCCAGAGCCCAAGGGCAGCGCGCACCACATCGGGGGCCTCCAGCACCAGATCGCGGTTGGTGGTCAGGATCTCCAGAACCCTGGCGATTTCCATTTTGGAGCGCCCATAGCCAGCCTCCAGCACCCATACCATTTCGAGGACCACCAGCGTGGAGACCCACAGAGGCCCCTGCGCCACAGCGGATTCGGCGAGGGCAAGCTGGGCCGGATCATCCTGTTCGATCAAACGGATCAGGACATTCGTGTCGGCGGCCCTCACTTCCGCCCCCGGAATCTCGCCCGCAGGGCCTCGTCCATGCCCTCCACCGAAAGCAGGACCCTGGAGGGATTGAGGGCGGCTTGGAGGTCCTTGATGTTAGTCTCCCGGACCGGCTCCACCACCAAGTGCCCGGCCACTACCGTCCACACCAGTTCCGTCCCCGGCTCGATGTGCAGGGCCTTCCGCACCTCGGCGGGGATGCTGGTCTGCCCCTGGGAGGTCAGGCGAGTGCGCGGGGCATTGGATCTCTTCACGGGATGCGGCAGGAAAGGCTGGGTGGCCATGGGACCCTCCGAGTGTATTACCAAGGTAATACATTACCCAAGTAATGCAAGAAGCCGGGAGTTCGGGATCGGGTCATCGACCAGGCCTGCAAGTGGCGACAGATCGCCCGGAAACGCAGCCCCACACCCTCATCCGTGTGTTCCGTGTGATCGGTGGTTAAAAGACAAGGGAACCACGGAACACACCGAGCACACGGAGCACACGGAGCACACGGAAAATTACGAGAAAAAATAATTATTTATTAGCTAATTTATCCCGGCCAACTTTTGCTTTTCTCCGTGCCCTCTCTTTTGAACCTCTGTGCCCTCTGTGTTTACTCTTTCAATCTTTGAGGCTGAGCAGACAGATCAGTAGTCCCCGTGGGTTTCCCGCTCCATCTCGCGATAGCGGGCAAACTCACCTTCGAAGTAGAGGGGGATCTTACCCAATTCGCCATTACGGTGCTTGGCCAGGATGAGTTCGGCGGAACGGTCATCCGGCTCCCCCTCGTCCTTGGGTTTCATGCGGCGATGGATGAACATCACCATGTCGGCGTCCTGTTCGATGGCACCGGAATCCCGCAGATCCGAGAGCTGGGGCAGGCCGCCCTGGCGATGCTCCACCTCACGGTTGAGCTGGGAGAGGATCACCACCGGCAACCCGCGATCCTTGGCCAGGAGTTTGAGGCCACGGCTCAGTTCGCCCACGCGGGTGGCCTCGTTCTGTTTGGAGGCGCGGCTATCCGCAGGCGAGCTGAGGAGCTGAAGGTAGTCGATGATGAGCAGATCCAGGCGCTGGTTGGCCTGGGCCAGATGGCGGTCCACCATGGCGGTGATCTCCCGCACCGTGATAGCCGCCTGATCGTTGATGAAAAGGGGCAGCTCCAGGAGCTCATCCCGGGCCCTCAGCAGCCGGGCCTGGATCTCGTCGGTAAAGTTCCCGGCGATGACGGACCGGAGATTGATGGAGGAATGGGCTGAGAGGAGTCGGTTGAAGACTTCCTCCTTGGACATTTCCAGGGAGAAGAAGGCCGAGTGCCCGCCGTGATAGAGGGAGGAGCGCAGCAGCCAGTTCAGGGCCAGGGCGGTCTTACCGATACCAGGGCGGGCCGCCAGGACGATGAGGTTACCAGGCTGGAATCCCTGGGTGATGGCGTCCAGGCGTGAGAAGCCAACCTTGAGTCCCGAGGCGCCCCGCCCTTCCAGGCGGTCCATGAGGTTCTCGAAGGCCTCCTTGGCCACATCGGCGACGTGCTCCAGACCCTTGCGCTCCCGGGCCTGGGAGAGTCGGAAGAGATCCGAGGCGGCCTGCTCCACCAGGGTTTCCGGCGGAGCTTCTTCCTCCGCGGCCTGGCGGACCAGCTGGGCCCCGAGGCGGATGAGCTGACGATGCTTGCGCTTGCGGGACAAGAGATCCGCCAGCACCTGGGGACGCCCCACCTCCTCCGAGCTCAGGAGCTCCACCAGCCCGGTGTATCCCCCGATGCGGTTCAGGTCCCCGTTCTGATCCAGGAAGTCCTTCAGGGTGAGGGCGTTGACCTCGATCTGCTCCTCGATGAGCCCCCGCAGCGCCTTGAAGACCGCCCGGTGGCCCGGATGGACGAAATCGTCCTCCGTCAACTGGAAGACGATCTCCGACGCGGCAGTCTCGGCTCCCGGCGCACAGCAGGTGGCCAGGAGCGCCCGTTCGGCATCCACATCCTCAGGAAGACGTTCAGGGAGCCAATCTGTTGCCATCAGTCGTCGTTTCCAGGCGCGGTGTATCCATTGGCCCCGAAGTCCACGAAGAGGGGGTTGGTGACCGCGACGGGGTAGATCCCCTTCATGATCTTGGTCCAGGCGGGATAGGCCGTCGGGGCATAGGTGCCGGTGGTGGCCAGGGGCACGCCTGCCTCCAGCACCACCCAGCTATCCCTCGACACCGTTATGGGGAAGGTCTGGGTCCACTTGCGGGAGTCGGAACTATCCACCGTCCAGCCATTGTCCGCGGGGCTCGCACCAAAGGCGCAGGTCTCCGAAACGGCTCCGTTCACCACAAGCCGCACCTCATCCACGGGTACCCAGTCCCCGGCGATGACGGTGACCTTGAGGCTGATGGAACCACTAGAGGTCACCAGGTCCCCAAGGGACCCCGTGCTCGTGCCCGTGGCCGTGGCGGTCACGAAAGGCCCCGTGGAGGCAACAGCAGCCCCGGACTGGAGCACCGTCAGGATCGGGGTCAGGTTGTCCTGGGTGAACCCGGAGGGATTGGCCGAGGTATAGGGGGGGGTAATGCCGCTCCGGATACCCGTGGTCGTGGCCGAATAGGGGGCAGTCTTCAGGTAGGTCCGGGCAAGGCCCACCGGAGTGTCCTTGGTGAACTTGGAGGAGGAGAGCCCCAGGGCCTTGGTGAAGCCGGACGGCGTCTGGGTGTTAAGCAGCCCGAACCAGTCCTGGCGAAGGGTCTTGAACTCTTCAAACCAGGCGGTGGCGCTGCCCAGATCCGACAGGGCCTGGGCCGAGATCAGCTCGATGGCGTCAACATCTGTTACCAGGGTATTGGAGGGCCGAG
This sequence comes from Holophagaceae bacterium, assembly GCA_017859955.1. Classification (GTDB taxonomy): domain Bacteria; phylum Acidobacteriota; class Holophagae; order Holophagales; family Holophagaceae; genus Holophaga. Next base: position 5,645 of record JAFNAB010000110.1, on the reverse strand, counting down.
CGGAGGGAGTCTGAAGTGTGAAAAGCCCCTTGGGTCCTCGGGGACGGTTGACGATCCGGTAGCTTCCTTCAGCCTGGGTGACGAAGTCAGCCAGGGTCCAGTTGTTCGGGAGCCGGGCTCCCCGATTGCGAGCGGTGGTGGGGTCGGGGGTGAAGAGGGTTGTCACCACACCATAGCCATTGGTACTGAGATCGGAGCTGCGGCCAGGCACCACAAAGGGATCAAGCCCGACCGCGGTGCGTTGCTCATCCGTCACTCGGCTGGTGGCATCCGGATCATCGAACTCCTTCCGGAATTCGTCCCGGAGGACCGTGGACTCCGTAAGCAGGTCTTCCTCGATGTTGGCCACCACCTGGACGCCTTCAGCCAGGGCACCCGAAAGTTTCTCCCCAGGCAGCAGCCCGCCGGTGGAGGCCATGGAGGGACCGGGCATATCGAAGCTGGTCCACCCCTCGGGCAGGGTCTCCGGGAAGATGATGAAGGTATAGGCGTTGCTGCTGGTGGTCGAAACCGTGAAGTCCCGGTACTGGAGCAGGCTCAGGGGACCCCGGGTGGCATAGACCTTGTAGTCCCCCTTGATCAGGGAAGCCACAAAGGGGGCGCCGCTCTTGAAGCCCGTGCCAAAGGCCTGGTTGCCCTCGCCAAATGCGTAGCAGCCAAAATTATCACCGGTAATGGCCTTGGCCTTGGAGGCGGTGCTGTAGGTGCTACCCAGGGAGCGGGTGCGCTTCAAGTTGGGGTCTGGGACCGTCAGACCTTGGAAGGTAAACCGCAGGGGCTGAAGGTGCCCCGCCGGGGCGTTCGCTTCGATGGCGTAGAACAGCACGCTGGGGAAGGCCGTATCAGAGGTATTCCCCGCGTTGTCCTTGATCGCACCATATTCAGGGCAGAGGATCGTATCCCCGATCACGAAATCATTCACCTTGCTGGTCTTCGTCCGGTCCCCATCGTAAGCATCATCCTTCACCACAAGGGCGATGGGCACATCGGGGTGGTCCTCATCATTGCCCTTGTAGAAGGTCTCGAATGAGTAGGAGAAGGGCGTCAGCACATAGGGATTGCTCCACTGATCCGGCTGCTGGTTTCGCAGCGTGATCTTGTAGGTGCCGGTGGGCATGAAGAGCCAGAAGCGGGGATTGGTGGAAAGACTGCTGGAGATGACCTCCTGGGGTTCCAGCCATTCAGTACGCAGGTAAGAGCCATCGGTCTGCTCGATGCGGATTTCCGTGGGGGCACCCCCGAAGCGGACGGCACTGCCTGTGGTCTGGAACGCAAGCCATCCGGCGTCCGTACCCTTCAGGGTGGAACGATCCTGGATCATGCGATTGAAGATGCCCGTGGCCTGATTGGGGTAGCTATAGGCATAGGTCTTGGTGCCAGCGGCACCGACCAGCGAACTCCCGCCCTCGGCGTAGAGTCGGCGACGGTAGGTCAGGGAGGCCCCGGAAGCGAGGGCAGGATCGGAGGCCGACGCGGGTTTCCCCACCACCACGGTGCCGGGGAAGCTGGGCCGGGTCTCGGCGAGGTTACTCTGCCGATCGTCGCAGGCCACCAGCAGGTAGTCCTCATCCACCGGCAGGAAGCCCAGGCTCGTGTGGGCATCGTAGGTGGAAGCGGCGGGCTCCACCCCCATGAGCCCCACCATGGGCGTCCGGACACTGGAAGCGATGTCGAAATTGCCGAGGGCGGTGGTGGTGGTTCCGGGAACCTCTACGCCCCATGTGCTCAGGGCCGCTCCGGTGTTGTCGGCGTAGGCCGGAACGTTGAGCCGGTAACCGCCGCCTTTCTGGACCAAGTAGTCTCCAATGCTTCGGATAGCCACCGCTGCGCCGCTGTTGTTGGTGACGGTGGTCTCCAGGAGGAAGAAGTGATCCGTTTCGCCCAGGGAGATCTTGTGGGTCACTGAAACACCGGTCAGGCGGCCATTCGCATCAGCCGCCCCGAGGGTGCCCGTCTGGTCCACGACCCCCCCGGTCATGAGCAGACTGGCGGTGGAATCGCCGTTGGTGACCTCAAAGGAATCGAAAACCATCTGGCAGCGGGGGTCCTGGTTCACCACGGGTGTCAGGCGCTCCAGCATGTCCGATGGCATGGAGGTACGTTTGTAACTGCTGCTCAGCTCGATATAACCGGCGTCGACTATGCTGCCACCGGCCAGGGCCCCTGCGATGGGCACGCCGGTCCCGCTGATGACCCGGCTGTAGGGCACACCGTCCACCGCCAGGGAGACCACATCATTACCCAGGAAGTAGTCCCCAGGACCCGCAGCCGACTTGAGCCCAGGCACCCGATCTCCGCCGGTGCTCGGAATTTCCTCCGCCGCCGGAGTGGAGCGCTGGACCCCTGTGGCGTGGTAGCACCCGGGCGCCGCAAGCACGAGGGCCAAGGCGCTGAGCCAAAGACCTGAACGGTGGGACCGGAAGGAGCTGGGGGCGAAAGGCTTCGTCATCTAGGAACACTCACGAAGTGAACGGACAGGTTGGGACCCGGGAGGGCAAGGGTCTATGCTAACTCACGATGCGATTCATTGCTTTAACCACTATCCGAAGGAGCCCCTGGCGCCGCGTGGCGGTGGCCTTGGTTCTCCTCCTCCTGTTGGACCTGCTTTGGATAGGCTTTTGGTTCCCCTGGACAGCCAGGGCTCGGGTCTTCCTGCCGGGCGATTTGCCCAGCCCCGGCTCCCCGACACTGGTGCTGGGAGCCGGGGTCCTCCCGGGCAAGGAGCCTTCCCAGGTCCTGACCGAGCGCCTCAGGGCCGCCCTCTACCTCTTCCAGAGCCACAAGACGCCCTGGCTCCTGGTCTCCGGCGACAACCGCTCCATCTACTACAACGAACCCCAGGCCATGCGCCGATGGCTGATGAAGCAGGGTGTCCCCCCCACCCATGTCATCAGCGACTTTGCGGGCCGCCGGACCTACGACAGCCTCCGGCGCGCCCAGCGGGTCTTCGGTGTCCGGAAACTCACCATCGTCACCTCGGATTTCCATATGCCCCGTGCCCTCTTTCTGGCCAGAACCATGGGCCTGGAGGCTTCTGGAGTCATCGCCAGCACCCGGGAGATCCCCTGGTACGGGAGGATGAATTTCTGGACCAGGGAATGGGCAGCCCGCCACGTGGCGCTCTGGGACAGTTTCTTTCCCCCGACCCCGGTACTGGGCCCTAGGGAACCGACCCCCGAGGACTATCTGCCATGAAACTCTCCCAGCCCATTTCCATCCTGGCGGCCGGTCGCCTGCCCCAGGGGCGTTTCGGGGGTGCTCTGGCGGGCCAGGGAGCCGTGGCCCTGGGAGAGGCCGCTGTCCGGGCCCTGCTCCAGGACCCCGCCCTTCCCCGCCCCACACGGCTCAGCTGGGGCATGGCCCGGTCCCACACGCAGGGCATGAACCCCGGGCGCACCATCGCCGTCCGGGCCGGGCTCGGCCACCAGGTGGTGGGCACGACCCTGAACATGGCCTGCGGCTCCGGCATGGGCGCCATCTTCCAGGCAGCCCAGGCGCTTCTCTTGGGAGAACCGGGTCCCGTCGTGGCCGGGGGCAGCGAAGCCATGTCCGACAACCCCCACCTGATCCCCAACCTGAGGTGGGGTTTCCGCCTGGGCCACCGTCCCCTTCCGGATGTCATGCACCAGGACGGCCTCCTGTGTCCCCTCACGGGTCTGCTGATGGGGGAGACGGTGGAGCACCTGGTCAAGGCCCGGGGCATCACCAGAGCCCAAGCAGACCACTATGCCCTGGAGAGCCACCGCCGTTCCGCCTCGGCAGATTTCTCCGCCGAGCACCTGCCCCATCCCCTGCTGGATCATGACGAATGCATCCGCCCGGAAGCCTCCCTGGCCGAACTGGAGGCTCTCGCCCCCATCTTCAGCCCCGGGGGTCAGGTGACCGCAGGCAACGCTTCGGCCCTTTCCGACGGCGCAGCGGCCCTCCTCCTTGCCCGGGAGGGGGGTTCCGAATCCCTGGGACGCATCCTGGGCTGGACGGAGGTGGCCCTGGATCCCATGGAGATGGGGGCTGCCCCCATCCCGGCGATCAGGACCCTTCTGGACCAGTGTGGCCTGCAGCTCAGAGATATCGACCTTTGGGAGATCAACGAGGCCTTCGCCGCCCAGGTCCTCTGCTGTGCGGAGGCCCTGGACCTGCCCATGGATCGCCTGAACATCGCCGGGGGCGCCATCAGCCTGGGCCATCCCATCGGGGCCAGCGGCGCGCGGATCGTGGTGGCTATCCTGCACCGACTCCGCCAGCGCGGCGGTGGCCTGGGAATCGCCACCCTGGGCATCGGCGGGGGTCTCGGCCAGGCTGTCCTGGTAGAGGTCAGGTAGAAGGGTTCCCAAAAGGTTTCCATCCCTGAACCCAGGTTACCCTTGACCAAGGAAGCCCTGAAAACCCGTGGTATTTCGGAGTGCAACTCGCTCGAAGCGAGGATCTGGCGCAGTTCTCCACCCCTCGTGTGCGATGAAAACAAGTAGTTGACAGCCCAAGGCCACTTGTAGACCATGAAGCTGTCAATCACAACCAACGGACAGACCCATATCAGCACGACCGCAGGCCGGGTTTGTTCGCATGCTCATTGAAAGCTCTACCAAGTCAACTGAGGCCAACCCTCCGGAAGTTCCGCGACATTTGTCCCTTTATTTTTTCCACGCGGCACCCCGGCCCCAGCAGACACTTCCCAACCGCCCACCCACCCACCAAGGCGATCAGCCTTGGGTTCCAACAACCCAACCTAGTGAGGTAGTAATGAAAAAGTCCCTTGCGTTCCTGAGTGCCCTCAGCTTCGCCACCGCTGGCTTCGCCGCGGCCCCCGCCGAGGCTCCCGGCCTGAAGGTCACCGGCTTCCTGAATTACCGCTACGAGTGGACCGAGAATCCCCGCGCCATCGCTGAGGACACCGGTAACGCCCTGCCCTCCGGCTACGGCAACGCTTACGTCGACGCCAAGAGCAACAACCGCCTGAACATGTTCCTCTTCCTGGACAACCAGTTCGATGGCAACACCCGCTTCCACGCCATCCTGGGTGCCGAGCACCTGAGCGGTCGCACCACCAACACCAACATCCAGGTCAAGGAAGCCTACGTCGCCGCCAAGTTCGGCCCCGCCGAAGTCCAGGTCGGCCGCTTCCTCTCCGATGTGGGCCTGGGCACCCTGGGTGGCGCCCCCTTCATGGACGGCATCCACCTGACCGTGGCCAACAAGATGGTTTCGGCCCAGGTCTATGTGACCAAGTTCGGTAATGCCAACAGCACCCAGGTGACCGATGTCGCCGACTATTATGGGTACACCGGCATCAGCGAGCACATGACCTTCGTGTCCGGTGATGTCAAGGTCATGCCCGTCGCCGGCCTGACCCTCAGCGCCGCCTACTTCGCCGATGCCACCACCGAAGGCGATGGCAATTACAAGACCTACGCCCTCGGCGCCGAGTACAAGTACGTAGCCAACAACGTGCCCTGGTTCACCGTGTCCGGTGAATACGGCAAGAACAATTCGGACGGCGCCAAGACCCTGAACCACGATCTGGTCAGTGGATCGGCTGATGCTCCCATCGCCTACTACGCCAAGGTCAAGGTCCTGGGCGCCCACCCCTTCATGCCCGGCACCGGTGGCATCTCCCTCCAGTACCGCAAGGCCGAGTCCGGCTTTGA
>JAFNAB010000109.1 GCA_017859955.1 Holophagaceae bacterium | reverse complement strand
TTCCACCACTTCCGAGCGCCCGAGAGCTTTCATGCCCTTGAGGGAGGCCATGGCCGCCCCGAAATCCTCTTCCTTGGGTTTCTCTGGAGCAGCCGGCACCGGACTAGGTGAGGCAGGCTCCGGTGCCTTCTTCGGCGCCTTCGTCTGGGGCTTGGCCCCCATGGCCATGAGGAAGAGCGCATCCTCCTCCTCCATGGGCTTGAATGCCTCCGGCTTCTTGGGCAGCTCCTTGGGGGGTGGCGGGGCCTTGGGGGCCTCCCCTTCAATCGCCTTGAGATCCTGCTTGATCTTGGCCAATGACTGTTTCCAGGCCATGACTTCCTCCTAAACGTTGGCCTCAGAGTATCGCCCGCCGTTGCATCCACGCCACACATGAAGCATTTCACGTCACCTTTGCCAAGCCGCCCACCCCCCAGGACAGGGCCTAATCCCACGAAATGGCCTATATTCTAGTCGCAGGAGCAGTTGGCCCATCCCTTGCAAATCTCCCCCTCTGAGGTGATTCATGTCGCGCATTCAGCTCCCCCTATTCCTCGTGCTAGGCGCCAGCCTGGCGGCCCAGGCCCAGGAGCCCCGCATCGGGTTAGGCCTGAACCTTTCCTTCCCCACGGCTGCTTTCGCCCGCTCGGAATACGCCCCGGTCCTGCAGGGCGACCCCAACCAGGTCGAAACCTATGACCTGGGAGTGGGCGCCCAACTGACGGCCTCCTTCCCCCTGGATCAGCATGTGGCCTTCCGCGCCGTCATGGCGTACCAGTCCACCAGTGGGAACTACACCGACGGCTACGACCGGATCAACCTCCAACACAATGTCTTCAGCCTGGGGGGTGAGATCCATATCTTCCCGGAAAGCGCCTACCGACAGCGGGGCCCCTACCTCTTCGGTGGCCTTTCGGCCGATTTCGAACGCTTTGACCGCAGCTATGGCGAGGTCAACGTGGACTACACCGAGTCCTACAACAAGTCCCGCCTGGGAGGCACCGTGGGCATCGGGAACAGCTTCCCCATGGGCAGCTCCCGCTGGATCCTGGAGGCGGCCTACCACACCTCCCTGACCAGCACGGATGTCAGCGCAGGCAACCCCCCGGCCACCTCCTTCGTTCGGGTGACCGTGGGCTGGGTGTTCTAGTCTTCAGCGTCGCTTGGCAGTCTTTTTCTTGGCCTTGGACGGGCCGGCCTCTTTCGCCGGGGCCGATTCGTCAGAGCCAGTCATAGAGCTGACAAACTCGGCACAGGCAGGGTTGGCGGGATCCAGGCGCTTCAGGCGGCGGGCATAGGCCAGGCGATCGAAGAAGGGCTTGGTCTCATCCGCCCGCACCTGGGGCAGCTTTTCGGCGACGTACTTGGCGCTGGACCCGACCTGGGAGATCTCCAGTTTCTCCTTCTCCAGGAAGGTCTTCCATTCCTCCAGGGACTTCTCGTAAGCCACCCGTACGTTCCGGATCTGAGAAAGGAGTCCGTCAATCTCCTTCAGGGCCTTCTCGCTGTGGTCAATGGCGGTCCGGTGCTCCCCCAGGAAGGCCCGGATCTGCCCCTGGAGCTTCATCTGGACCTCGGTGAGGCCGGGCTGTGACTCCAGGTCCTTCAGTCGCTTCTCCTGCACGGCGACAGCGCCCTTCCACTCCTGAAGCTTCTGCTCATGCTCCTTGCGGACCTTGCCGAAGGTGGCCTCGGCGTTGTTCAGGTTTTCCGCCGCCGTGGAGCTGGCCTTCTGGAGATACAGGACTGCGTCCTCCCAGGCCCCATCCAGGACACAGGCCCGCGCAGCCACGTCAAGGGCCCCAACGAGCGCACGCATTTCATTGTAGTCAGAAGGGTTGACAGTGGCGCCTTCCTTCTGGATCACATTTTCGGCCGCCTTCCGGACTCCGGAGGCGTCCCCCTTCTCCAATCGCTTCTCCCATGAGGCGTAGTTCTCGCGGAAACGCTCGGAAACCGATTGCGCGCCACAGGGAAGCACCAACAGAGTGGCGAGGATCAGAGGACGGACGAGCATCATGACAGCGACCTTTCTTTGCCGAGATTCTTCCAAGACTATCCCACCTTTACTCATCCGTGAGGGTGCATGTTGGGGCTGCGTTCGAGGATGATCATCATCAGACGCTCCAACTGGTCCACCATCAGGAATCGAAGACAATCGGGCTTCTTGGCGGCCTCAGGATCGGCGGTGATGACAAAGAAGAAGCGGTGCTTCTCCACATCCTTGACCTGCTTCCAGCTCAGGCGGCCAGCACCGATGCGCCTCGCCAGGGGACCGGGAAGGGAATCGAAATCCACCACGATCCCCAGGTCATCCACCAGGACATGACAGCCCTCAATGAGCAGGAGACCCAGGACAGCCAGCAACAGAAGGGCGCCCCCCGCCAGGCAGGCCCCCACGTAGGCACCCACGAATACCCACAGGATCAGGGTGCTCTCATGGGCCGCTTCCGCCACCCGAATAGCCCACAGAAGCCGGGGGAGCCCCTGGACGAGGAGTACCAGGGCACGCACTCCCATCATCAGCGAGCCGGCACACAGCAGCGCGGCGATGGCGCGCTGGGCGACGCTGGGACGGAAGACGAGGGGAGTAGCGCTGCTCATGGATTTAGGCGAGGGCCATATCCGCCAGGATGCGATCCGCAGCCTCGCCGGGATCCGCAGCGTGGGTGATGGGACGGCCCACCACCAGCCAGGTGGACCCGTTCCGGAGGGCCTGGTCCGGGGTCACCACCCGAGCCTGATCCTGGGTGTCCGCCCCCCGGGGACGAATGCCGGGGGTCAGGAAGGAGAAGCCGCTGCCGCAGGCCTGGCGGAGCTGGGTGACCTCCTGAGCCGAGCAGACCACGCCATCCGCCCCGTGGCGCTGGGCCAGGGTGGCGAGATTGAGGGCCAGTTCGCCGGGCTCCATGGCGAGGCCGTAGGCGGCCAGCGCCTCCCGATCGAGGCTGGTGAGCACGGTCACCGCCAGGAGCTCGGTCTGCCCCCCCCTGCTCCGGTGGGCCCGAACCGCCTCCGAGGCAGCCTGGATCATGCTGGGCCCACCTTGGGCGTGGATGTTGATGAGCCGGAGGTCCATGGGCAGGAGCGTCTCCAGGGCCCGCTTGACGGTCGTAGGGATATCGTGCAGCTTCAGGTCCAGGAAGACCGGCGCATAACGCTGGACAGACTTCACGAAGGCAGGACCTTCCGCGCAGAAGAGCTCAAGGCCGATCTTGAGCATCCCGACACGCCCCTTCAGGACCTCCGCCAACTTAAGGGCTTCAGAGGCACTGGGCACATCAAGGGCCACCACAAGGCGATCGGTGGGAGACATGGGATTTGACATTGGGGCTCCGTCCTTCGGAGGCCATTGTCTCAGGGATCCGCCCCGAATGGGGTCCCGTTGATAGGATGAAAGGGTGGGAGGCTCTTTTGAAGCTTATCGTCTGGGATTTTGATGGAACCTTGGTGGATAGCCGCCCCCTCATTGAGGCAGGCATGGCCCATGCCCTGGACGCCCTCGGGCTGCCACGAACCCTTATGGCCGAATGGCTCAAATACGTAGGGCTCCCCGTCGAAACCGGGATCCAGCGCACCTTTGGTCCCCTGGGATTGAATTTTGACGAGGTTCTGGCGGCCTACCGGGGCTTTGGTCACTCTGAGCACGAGCATCTCCTGCGCGCCTACCCGGGCATGGAGGAACTCCTGGATGAGCTCGCTCGCCGGGGCATCCCCATGGCCATTGCGACCTCCAAGCGCACCCAGGCCCTCAACCGCCAATTGGAGCGCCTGGGGTGGACAGGTCGATTCGCCCCCGTCGTCACACCGGACCAAGTCACCCACGGCAAACCCCACCCAGAGAGCCTGGAGCAGTGCCTAGCGGCGCATGGCCTCCCGCCCGGCGAGGCCATCATGGTGGGAGACACCCCTTTCGACATGGAAATGGCCCAACGGGCGGGCGTCCCCAGGGTGTCCGTTGGACATGGGTTCTATGATCAGGCGAGCATGGTGGATTACGCCCCCATCGCCTTCGCCCCTGATACCCAGGCCCTGGCAACCATTCTGTTTGACCTATTCCCTTCCCAGGAGGCCCCATGAACCCCTTGACCCATCTGGACGCCGAGGGCCGTCCCACCATGGTCGATGTCTCGGACAAGGCCATCACGCGACGGCGAGCCGTTGCCGTCGGCTGCCTTGAGCTGAGTGAAGACTGCGCCGAAGCCCTCGCCCATGGCGGCGGCCCCAAGGGGGATCCCTGGTCCGTGGCCCGGATCGGCGCCATCGGCGGGGTCAAGCGCACTGCCGACCTCATTCCCCTGGCCCACCCGCTGACGGTGGACGGCGTGACGGTCGCCCACCATTGGGATCCCCAGACCCGTAGGGCCTGGCTACGGGTTGAAGTCTCCGTCGAAGGCAGGACTGGCATCGAGATGGAGGCCATCGCAGGTGTATCCACCGGCCTACTGGTCCTCTATGACATGCTCAAGGCCGTGAACCACGAGATGATCCTGGGGCCGGTCCGCCTGCTACGCAAAGAGGGAGGCAAGAGGGGCACCATCACCTGGGCCTGGCCCGAATGCCCCTGGCAGGAGTAAACCCACGGCCCCTCAGCTTGGGCACAGCATTGCCTTGACCTCACCGGCATTCAACAGGGCCCGGCGGGTGGAACTGAGTTCCAGCCCTTGGGTCCTTCGCCAGGCCAGTTCCTGCTCCCATCGGCGGCATTCCAGCTCCCTCAGAGAGGGATCGCAGGGCGCCATGCTTTGGGCGGTCCGAAGATCGTCCGAGGCCATCTCCAGCTCCTGAATCACGCGGCTTGGCTCTTGAAGATCCTCAGCTCTGGCCAGATGGATTTCAGCCTGGAGGGCCCGGGCTTCATATAACCACGGGGTTTCGACCATGGCCTGTTCCGCCAACTCAGTGGCCCGGTCAAATCGGGATTCATAGAAGGCCAGCTGGGCCTGGATGAAGAGTGGCGATTCCGTGGTGGCTCCCTGGCTCGCCTTCAGGGCCGCCAGGAGCTTCGGAACCCAGATCTTCCGGTCGCCAAGCTGGCTCCGATGCAGACGGATTATCGATAAAGCCAGGAGATAGGCCACTTCGGGTTTGCGATAGCCCCTTTCCCAGGCCTCCTCCAGATGAACCTTGGCAAGCTCCGGGTCATCCCCTGCCAGGCAGGCCCGACCCAAGGCGTATGCGATGGGCCCCTTGGCCGCCTGACCCGGGTTTGCCCCTCGCATACGGATCGCGTCCACCTGCTTGCGGATCTGGCGCTGGTCCGATCGGATGTTATGCAGAGGGAGGCGGTGGACGTAGCGGATCTGGGATTCCAGACCTGCGGCCTCCAGGGCCAACTGCTGGGCTAGTTGGACCTGCTCCTCAGCGCGCAGCCGCGCGCTCACCGCCATCCCACCAAAGATGAGCATCGCCCCAAGCGCTGTGGAGGCGAGGAAGAATTGCGACTTCCGCTTGCGAATGAATTTCAAGCTCCGGTATGCCAGGGAGGGCGTCGCAGCCAGGATGGGCTCCCCCTCTTGGAATCGACGGAGGTCTTCCGCCATGGCCTCGGCGGTGGGGTAGCGGTCTGCTGGATCCCGCTCCATGCATTTCTGGGCGATCGTGCACAGATCCCTGGGGAGGCTCGGCATCATGCGCCGCAGGCTGATGGGTTCAGAATACTGGGTGTGGTTGATCTCTTCCGTCTCGGCAGAGTCCGCGAAGGGCGGCCGACCGCAGAGTGTCCGATAGAAGGTTGCCCCCAGGGAGTACACATCGGTCCGTCGATCCAGGAGGCGATTGTCCCCTCGCGCCTGTTCGGGGGCCATGTAGTAAGTGGTCCCCAACACCAGACCCGTAACCGTGAAGCCTGAAGCGTCGGGTCCCCGGGAAAGCCCGAAATCCAGGACGTAAGGCCGCAGCCGGCCGTTGGCCTCCCGCTCCACCATGATGTTGGCGGGCTTGATATCCCGGTGGATCAGCCCCTGGCCATGGGCGGCATGGATGGCCTCCGCCACGGTCCTCATGATCCCCACCTTCTGCTGGATGGTGAGACGGGGAGCGAGCAGATCCAGACCCTCTCCCACGATGAACTGCATGGCGATAAAGGAGTACCCCTGCCATTCCCCCACTTCGTACACACGGCAGATATTGGGGTGTTCGACGGCAGCCTGGTTCTGGGCCTCCAGCAGGAAGCGCATGACCAGCTCCGGCGAGTCCCCCCGCAGGATCTTCAGGGCCACGACCCTCCGCAGACTGGGATCATAGGCCTGAAAGATGCGCCCCATGCCGCCCTCGCCGATGAAACGAAGGTTGCGATAGGGGCCCCAGGAGGGGAGCATGGTGGCCGTCTTGAACTGCTTCGCACGGGACTCGACAGAGGAGGTCTGCCAGGCCACGGCGGCCCGCCCACCTGAGGCCTCAGGCGAGGAGACCTCTTCGGCGAGCATGCCCTGCTGTCCCATGTCCAGGATGCCCATGGCATCCAGGCGCAGCAGGAGTTCAGCAGCGCCCTCCCCGGCCCAAGAGGCCATGGCGCGTCCAAGGTCGTCACAAGTCACCAGGCCACGCATGAGCGCCAACCCGAGAATCTGTGCTGGGTGCTGACCGATCAAGCCTGCTCCTGTTTTCAGCATTCTACCCAGAAAGGACCGTCAAAATATAATCTTTAGTGTGTTATTTACATAGTGTTACGTTGCAAACAGGGCCTCCGGACTCCTTGTTGCGCGTCACACCCCTTTTCCACCATTGAAGGCTTTTGGAGGCTACCCTTCTATGTGGGGATTTTGTTCTTTCCACACATCCTGCACGTACACCATCAACCATCGCGGACCACGATGCTCAACCAGCTGCTCGATACTGTCTGGGGCCAGACCAATGCCCTATTCTACCCCTTCCGGCGCCGACGGTACGTAGACCTATTTGTCATCCTCCTGGGATGCGCCCTGCTCTATGGCCTCGTGCAACTGGGCCACCAGTGGACTGGAGCCAAGCGCCCCGTGGTGGAGGTCAACCTCTCCGTCTGGGCTCTCCCCAAGTACACCTTCTTCTCGATGATGCGGGGCCTGGCGGCCTACGTTCTTTCGCTGCTCTTCACCCTTGCCTACGCCTTCTGGGCGGCCAAGGACAATCGGGCCGAGAAACTCCTGGTGCCCATTCTCGACATCCTGCAGAGCATCCCGGTCCTGGGATTCATGCCCGGTCTGGTCCTCGGCCTGGCCGCTCTCTTCCCCGGCAGCAACTTCGGCCTGGAACTGGCGGCAGTGGTCATGATCTTCACCGGACAGGCCTGGAACATGACCTTCAGTCTCTACCATTCCCTGAAGTCGGTGCCCAACGAGATGCATGAGGCCGCCACCGTTTTCGGCTTCAACTGGTGGCAGCGTTTCAAGTGGGTGGAACTCCCCTACGGAACCTCCGGCCTGGTCTGGAACAGCATGATGAGCATGGCGGGGGGCTGGTTCTTCCTGATGATTACGGAGGCCTTCAAGCTGGGGGATCAGGACTTCCGGCTCCCGGGTCTGGGTTCGTACATGAGCGTGGCGGTGGAGCGCGGGAATGGCTGGGCCATGTTCGCAGCCGTCATCGCCATGGTGGTCATGATCATCTTCCTGGACCAGATTCTCTGGCGCCCCGTGGTGGTCTGGGCCCAGCGATTCCGGGTGGAGGAGACAGCCCAGGCCGACAATGCCCACAGCTGGCTCCTCAAGCTCATGCGCCGTTCCCGCCTCCTGCGCTGGGTGGAACATCGTCGTGCGCAGCGTCGCTACCACCCCAAGCCAGCGCAGGAAACTCCCAAGGGGAGAAGCTCCTGGGCCCTTCACCGATGGAGCCTGCACCGCTGGTTCGCCAATGCGGCCCTGGCAGCCCTTCTGCTCCTAGTCGCCTTCACGACTATTGAACTGCTGAGATTCCTTGCCAAGGTCCAGGCCCCCCAGTGGTGGATGCTCTTCAAGGCCGGGCTGCTGACCCTCTCCAGGGTCCTGGTCTCCACCATCCTGGGCACCCTCTGGGCCGTACCGGCCGGTCTCGCCATCGGTCTTTCCCCCAGGCTCTCCAAACTCCTCCAACCCGTGGTCCAAGTGGCCGCCAGTTTCCCCGCCCCCATGCTCTTCCCTGTGGTACTGGCGGTGCTCCTCCACCTGGGCGTGAGCCTCGGGTACGGCTGCGTGGTCCTGATGCTTCTGGGGACCCAGTGGTACATCCTCTTCAATGTCATTGCCGGAGCCATGGCCATCCCCGGGGATCTCAAGGAGGCCGCGACCAGCTTCCGCCTTCCCCCCTGGCATCGCATGAAGGTGCTCTACCTCCCCGCCATCTTTCCTTACCTGGTCACTGGCTGGGTGACCGCAGCGGGCGGGGCCTGGAATGCCAGCATCGTTGCCGAGTACTACACCCTGAAGGGCGTTGCCCTCAGCACCTTCGGGCTGGGCTCGGAGGTCAGCAAGGCCGCCTACCACAAAGAACTTGCCCTCCTGGCGGCGGGGGTTCTGCTCATGTCAGCCATCGTGGTGATCTTCAACCGCCTAGTATGGAAACCCTGTTACCAGTTGGCCTACACCAAGTTCTCCCTGACGAAATAAGTCGAGTCCCCCATGAAGAACGAAACCCCCATCCTGGAAATCCGCGGCATCCAGAAGTCCTTTGACCGCGGCAATGGCAAGCTCCTCCGGGTCCTGGAGGATGTCAACCTGGACATCCGCCCCAATGAGGTCATTGCCCTCATCGGCCCCAGCGGATGCGGCAAATCCACGATCCTCCGGATCTTCGCCGGACTCATCGAGCCCACCAAGGGCCAGGTGCGCTACCAGGGCGAAAAGCAGGAGGGCTTGAACCCCAACGTGGCCATCGTCTTCCAGGGCTTTGCCCTCTACCCCTGGATGACCGTGGAGCAGAATGTCGAGGCCGTCCTCCGGGCCAAAGGCATGGCCCCGGCCGCCGTCAAGGAGAAGACCAATCGCGCCATCCGGATGGTGGGTCTGGAGGGCTTCGAGGAGGCCTACCCCCGGGAGCTCTCCGGCGGCATGAAACAGCGGGTGGGTATGGCCAGGGCCCTTTCCGTGGACCCCGAGCTGCTCTTCATGGACGAGCCCTTCAGCCAAGTGGATGCACTCACCGCTGAGGGTCTCCGGGCCGAGATCCTGGACATCTGGGATGACCGGGAGCAGAACCCCTCCTCCATCCTCATGGTGAGCCACGACATCAAGGAGGTCGCCTACATGGCCGACCGTATTGTGGTGCTCTCCGCCAACCCAGGCCGCATCCGAACCATCGTGGAGAACCCCCTGCCCCGGCCCCGGGGCATGCGCTCCCCCGAATTTCTCCGCCTGGTGGACCAGCTCCACGACATCATCACCAGCACGGAGCTTCCGGACATTGCCGTCACCACGGTGGAACCCAGCGTCGAGCAGGACATCGTGGAATCACTCCCCTACGCCCTGAATGCCGATCTCCTGGGAACCCTCGAATACCTGGCCACACAGGGAGGGAGCTGCGACATCTTCCAGGTTGTCGCCCAGACCCACGTGCCCTTCGAGAAGGTACTGACCGCCGTAAAGGGCCTGGAAATGCTGGAGCTGGTGGAAACCCCCAAGCGCAGTGTCCACCTGACCCCCCTGGGACACCGCTTCGTCGAAGCAGGCATGGACGAGCGCAAGCTCATCTGGCGCGACCAGCTCCTGGAGCTGAAGCTCTTCCGGGTAGTCCGCGAAATGCTCGATCTTCGGGAAGGCGAACTCCCCAAAGAGGAGCTCATCCAGGAACTCTCCACCCGCCTTCCGATGGAGGATCCGGAGCACACCTTCGAGACCATCGTGGCCTGGGGCCGCTTCGCCGAGATCTTCGCCTACCGGGAAGAAAAGGAAGTGCTGACCTACGAATAGACGAGGAAGGGGGAGAGGCTCCATAGGTGCCTCTCCCCCTTCCCCGCCTTCATCCTGATCTATTGATCAGTGGGACCCGGAAGCCTTTGCTGGGAGGATGGCTGCCAGGGTTTCCAGGGCGCTTTTCCCATTGGCCTTGGCGATGTCCCGGAGGGTCGCCTTGGCGTCAATGGCATTGAAGCCGGCCTGGCTGAGCTTGCCCAACAGTTCCTGTTCCGACTGCTTGGTGATCCCTGCGGCCCCCTGGAGGTTCTGGTCCAGGATCACCTCACCGGCCTGTCCAAAAACCTGCTTGGGATTCTGGCCCTTCCCCCCCACGGGGAGCAGAGCCGCCAGGGAAATAAGCGTAAAGGCAATGGCCAACGTGGCCCCCAGGGGCTTCTTCAGATGGTTCAGGGTCGGTTTCCAGTTGATGGCGATGTGGAGGATGCTTCCCACCACGAAGAGGATGCTGGTGACTTCATGCACCGGGCCGCTCAGGCCTCGGATCCCGCACAGCATGAAGATGCCGGTGAGGCAGACCACGATGAAACTGCCGATCGTCAGGGGGGTAGCAATGGTGCGCAGGGTCATGGTGTTCTCCTTGGTGGGATCCATCGGTCCACCCATCCATCGTGGCCTCTCCGAGGCTGGTCCACGGGTGCTCCGGACCGGAATGCACCCAGGCGGGATCGAATGACAGAAAAGGGGGATCGAACGGTTCGTGGTCCCGGAAGCCTCTCCGCTAGACTGGCTGCATGCGAGCACCCGCCGTCCTCCAGGCAACCTTGAAACGTCTTAGGAACCCCCTTTACTGGGGGGTCATCCTGGCCGTCTGCGCCATCTGGACCGTGGTCCCATGGACCTTCGGCCTGGGCGATGCCCATCTCCACATGGTTCTGTCCCCCCTGTATGGAAGCCTGGTCATCCTGATGATCTTCCCCATGCCCTGGCAGTGGAGCAGCGATGATCGTCCCCTGGCGCCCTTTCCCAGAGGCCTGGCTCAGGCCCTGGTCTGGAATGCAGTCTGGGCCCTGGCCCTGGTCAGTCTGACCTTGGTATTCCACGGCAAGGAGCGCTTCGATACGAGCGGCGCGCATGGCCACGGCCATGACGACCACGCGGCGGCCCACGGCCACGACGACCACGGCGC
>JAFNAB010000108.1 GCA_017859955.1 Holophagaceae bacterium | reverse complement strand
CGCCCCGCCCTGGGCCCCGGTGTCCGCACGGACTCGGGCATCCGGGAAGGGGACCAGATCCCCGTCGAGTTCGACTCAATGATCGCCAAGATCATCGTGACCGGCGCCACCCGGGAACAGGCCCGGGCACGACTGGTGCGGGCCCTGCTCGAATCCCTGCTCGTGGTCGAGGGTGGCAACACCAATAAGGCCTTCCTACTCCAGCTCCTGCAGCGTCCCGAGTTCGCGGAATCCGCCATCGATACTGGCTGGATCGACTCACTGATGCGCAAGGGCTTCGGCGGCGCCACCGGGCCCGATGCCTGGGTGGCCCTCCTCACCACGGCCATCGAACTCCACCGGAAGCAGCACCACGAAGAAGAAATGAACTTCTTCGCCTCCGCTTCCCGGGGACGGCCGGTGATGGCCCCCAAGCAGCGCCGTCCCATCGAGCTGCGCTATGGGGGCGGCACCTACCAGTTCCACGTCTCCACCCTGGAACCCGACTTCTACCGAATCCGGGTGGACGAGGCCCAGATCGACCTCTGCCTCAGCCACGACGGCCCCTACGAGTCCCGGGTTTCCTATGAAGTCCCAGGGGAAGGTTCCCGGCAGCACCGCGTCATCACCGTAGCCACGGGCTTGGATCATCTTGTGGAAATCGACGGCTGGCGCTACGACATCTCCCGGGACCCCGGCGGCCTGCTGCGGGCCCCTGCCCCGGGCCTGGTGCTCAAGCTCCATGTCAAGGAGGGCAGCCAGGTCAAGGCCGGAGACCGTCTCCTGGCCCTGGAGGCCATGAAGATGGAAATGCCCGTGACGGCTTCCATCGATGGTCGGGTCCGCAAGGTCCTGGTGCGCCAGGGCGTCCAGGTTTCCGCCGGCGAACCCCTACTGGTGCTGGAGCCCCTGGTGGAAGCCGGAGCTTCGGTGAAGGAGAGCGCCCGCCTCGACTTCCCCACCAACACCACCGGTCTTTCCCTGCAGAACGTGGATACGGATCATCGCTCCCTGTCCACCTTCGTGCACCGGGAACTGCGCCGCCTGCTCCTGGGCTTCGATCTGGGAGATGATGCCCTGCGGGAGTTCCTGGCCGGGCTGGTGGTCGCCGATCCCGAGACCTCCGCACCCCAGATCGATTTCGATATGGTGCCCCGTCTGTTGGCGGTCTACATGGACATCGAGGGGCTCTTCTCCCGGCAGTATTCGGGAAGTTCCAGTTCCATGCCCTGGACCTCCCATGAGCAGAGTTTCCATCTCTACCTCCGGGAATACCGCTCCGAGGGCAAGGGCTTGCCCGAGGACTTCACCTGGGCCCTCCGCAAGGCCCTGAAGCACTACGGTGTCACGTCTCTTACCCCCTGCGCTGCCCTCAATAGCGCTCTGGTGCGGATCTTCCGATCCCACCAGAACCTCGCCACCAAGAACCGGGTCATGACGGCTCTCGTGCAGGCCTGTCTGGATCTCCCCACTTGGCAGAATTCCGCTCGCCGCCCGGCCTTCCGGAAGATCCTGGACATGGTGGTGGCCCTGACGCAGGATGCCAGCCCCGCCGTCTGCGAGACGGCTCTCCAGGCCCGCTATCAGCTCTTCGAGGCCCAGGATCAGGTCCAGCGCAAGGAAGACGCCCTGGTCAAGGTCCGGGTGGCACTCCAGAAGCTGCGGGAAGAACACTCCTGCCTGGGTCCCACCTTCGATCAACATGATTCCGAGGAACGGGCGGCCCTTATGGCCGAGCTGACCCGCTTCCCCTTCTCACTCATGTCCCACTTCGCCCCCATGCTCCTTCAGGGCGAGGAGTGCCTTACGGGCCTGGTCATGGAAGTGATGCTGAGACGCCTCTACCGCCCCAGGCCGGTGAGCGAACCCTGCGCACTCCGGGTGGATGGCCGCCTTCAGCTGCTGGCGCGGATCGAGAAGGATGGCAAGCCCATCCGTATCCTGGCCACCTTCGCTGAAATCGCTGACCTCAAGGAGGCCATCAGCGGCATGAACCATCTGGCGGCCCAGATCCCAGTCGGTGCAAAGGCCGTGGTGGACCTCTTTGTCTCCGTGCCCGAAGCCCCCAGTGAGGAGACGGATCAGGGTCGTCTCACGGAAGCCCTCGCCCACTGCGAGTTGGATGCGCGTATCCAGCGGGTCTGCGTCATGCTCATCCATCCTGAGACCGTGATCCAGTACTACACCTTCGCCAAGAAGAAGAAGGGATGGGAAGAGATCACTGTCCAGCGGGGCTTCCATCCGGCCGTCGCCGAGCGCCTGGAACTCTGGCGGATGCGGGACTTCGATGCCCGCCGGGTCTTCAGCTCCGACGACCTCCATCTCTTCCACGCCCGGGCCCAGAAGAACCCCCGGGACGAGCGATTCTTTGCCACAGCGGAAGTACGGGAACTCCACCCCGTGCGGGATGCCGAGGGCCACGTCATCGCCCTTCCCGAGCTGGAATACACCCTTCTCGAGTCCTTCCATGCCATCCGTGGACAGCAGCTGGGGCGCGGTCCCAAGACACGGCTCCCCTGGAACCGCGTCACGATCCTCTTCTGGCCTACCCTCCAGGCCCGTAGGGAGGACATCTTCCGGATCGTGGACCGCCTCTTCCCCTCTGCCCACAACCTGGGCCTGGAGAAGATCTCCCTGCGCATGATGCTGCAGGAGGACAAGACCCAGGAGCCCCAGGACATCGTCCTCTCCATCTCCGACCGGACGGGGCCCCGTCACGAGATGACGCTGAACACCCCCCACTCCGAGCCCCTGCGGGCCCTGGACGACTACACCCTCAAGCTGGTGCGGGCGCGGCAGCGTCGGGTTCCCTACGTCTACGAGATCGTCAAGATGATCGCCCCGGCGGAAGCCTCCGCCAAGTTCGCGGCGGGCGAATTCGAGGAATACGACCTGGACCCCGAGAACAACGATCGCCTGATCTCGGTCAAGGGACGGCCCTATGGCGAGAACGCCGCCAATGTGGTGGTGGGCGTGGTCCGGAACTTCACGGAAAAATACCCCGACGGCATCACCCGTGTCCTGGTGCTGGGCGACGCCATCCGCGAACTGGGCGCCCTCTCCGAGCCGGAGTGCCGCCGCGTCATCGCCGCCCTCAACCTGGCCGAAGAGATGGAAGTGCCCCTCGAGTGGTTCCCGGTCTCCAGCGGCGCCAAGATCGCCATGGACTCCGGCACCGAGAACCTGGATTGGACCGCCTCGGTTCTCCGGCGCATCATCCATTTCACCCAGAAGGGTGGCGAGATCAACATCGTGGTGGATGGCATCAATGTGGGTGCCCAGTCCTACTGGAACGCCGAATCCACCATGCTCATGCACACCCGTGGCTGCCTGATCATGACCCCCACGGGCTCCATGCTCCTGACGGGCAAGCGGGCCCTGGACTACTCCGGCAGCGTCTCCGCGGAAGACAACCTGGGCATCGGCGGCTTCGAGCGCATCATGGGTCCCAACGGCCAGGCCCAGTATCACGCCCACGACCTGGGCGAGGCCTGCCAGATCCTCATGCGCTACTACGAGCACACCTACCGGGTTCCGGGCGAGGCCGGTCCCCGTCGTCGGTCGACCACCGATGAGATCAACCGCAATGTCTGCCTGGAGCCCTACACCGGTCCAGAGGGCTTCGAGACCCTGGGCGAGATCTTCAAGGAAGAGACCAACCCCGGACGCAAGAAGCCCTTCGACATCAGGGCCACCCTCAGGGCGGTCATCGACAAGGATTGCGAGCCTCTGGAGCGCTGGCCCATCCAGACCGACGCCGACGTGGCTGTCATCTGGGACGCCCATATCGGCGGCTGGCCCGCCTGCATGGTGGGCATCGAGTCCAAGCCCCTGCCCCGCATGGGCTATGTCCCCTCCGATGGTCCCGATGCCTGGTCCGGCGGCACCCTGTTCCCTCAGGCCTCGAAGAAGATTGCCCGGGCCATCAACGCGGCCTCCGGCAATCGCCCCCTCATCGTGGTGGCCAACCTGTCGGGCTTCGATGGCTCTCCGGAATCGCTGCGGCGTCTCCAGCTGGAGTACGGTGCCGAGATCGGGCGCGCCATCGTGAACTTCAAGGGTCCCATCGTCTTCTGTGTTGTGGCCCGCTACCACGGCGGAGCCTACGTGGTCTTCTCCAAGTCCCTCAACCCGAACCTGAAGGCCCTGGCCCTCTCCGGCTCCTTCGCCTCCGTCATCGGTGGTGCCCCCGCCGCCGCCGTGGTATTCCCCGAAGAGGCCAGATCCCTGGCCCTTCAGGACCCCCGGGTGGTGCGGGCCGAGAAGCGCCTGAAGGCCGATCCCACGGCTCACAAGGCCCGGAAGGATCTCCAGACCATCCTGGCTACGGTCATGGCGGAAAAGACCCGGGAGGTGGCCGAGCAGTTCGACGCCATCCACACCGTCCAGCGGGCCAAGCAGGTGGGCTCCCTGGATGGCATCATCGACCCCAACGAGCTTCGTCCAGCCCTCATCCAGGCCATCGAAGAGGGCATGGGCGTGGTGGACGTCGCCACCGTCGGGAAGAACTGAACCCTAGCGGTTCACCGGAAAGAAGGGCACTGAGATCGCCAGACTCAGTGCCCTTCTTGTATCTTCAGCCGACATAAAACCATAAATTCAACCACAAAGACACCAAGGGCCCCAAGTTTCACGAAGAAAAGCAAGATGTGTCGACCAGGACGCTCAGGCTTGGTTCCGGGAGGGACAGGCGGCGGAGGCACGCAAGCGTGCCATAGCCACCTGCCCCTCCCGGAACGCGTGCGGCGCCGCCGCGCGCCCCCGCACAGCGGGGCGGCCTGAGTGTCCAGCCTACAGCACTTTGCGGGCGTTGGTTCTCACATCTCCCAGGGCGCAATCCTTGGCCACTGGTAACTCTTAGTGACTCCTTGGTGCCTTCGTGGTGGAAGTCGCTTTTGTGCTTTAGTTTATTGACAATAATTTGATACTATTCCTCCCAGTCCAGGATAACTTTGCCGCTGTTCCCGGAGCCCATGACCTCGAAGGCCTGGCGGTAATCGGCGATGGGGAAGCGATGGGTGATGATGTCGCTGATGTCCAGCCCGCTCTGGATCATGGCGGTCATCTTGTACCAGGTTTCGTACATCTCGCGGCCGTAGATGCCCTTCAGCCGAAGGCCTTTGAAGATCACCTTGCCCCAATCGATGGCCGCCTCTTCCCCGAAGATCCCCAGGAGCGCCACCCGGCCACCGTGGGCCATGGTGTCCAGCAGGCTGCGGAAGGCGCCGGGGTGACCACTCATCTCCAGACCGATATCAAAGCCCTCGGTCATTCCCAGTTCCGCCATGACGCTCCGGAGGTCCTGGCGACTGGTGTTGACGGTCCGGGTGACTCCAAAGCGGCTGGCCAATTGCAGACGGTAGTCATTTACGTCCGTGATGACGATGTTCCGGGCCCCCACGTGCCGGGCGATCCGGGCTGCGAGGGTGCCGATGGGACCCGCTCCGGTGATGAGGACATCCTCGCCCACCATATTGAAGGACAGGGCCGTATGGGTCGCGTTGCCGAAGGGATCCAGGATGGAGACGATCTCGTCAGGGATGGCGTCCGGCACCGGGAAGACATTGTGAACCGGAATCACCAGGTAGTCAGCGAAGGCGCCGGGACGATCCACGCCGACCCCGACCGTGTGGGGGCAGAGGTGGCGCATCCCCGCCCGGCAGTGGCGGCAGTGGCCACACACAATGTGCCCTTCCCCGGTGACCCGTTCTCCGCCCTTGTAGGAGGTGACGGCGGAACCCACGGCGTCAATGACGCCCATGAATTCGTGACCCACATGCATGGGAACGGGAATGGTGCGCTGGGACCAGGGATCCCAGTTCCAGATGTGCATATCGGTGCCACAGATGGCGGTCTTCTTGATTTTGATCCGCACATCGTTGGGGCCGGGTTCGGGCTTGGGAACATCCGTCAGGACCAGACCGATGCCGGGTTCAGTCTTCACGAGGGCGCGCATGGGTACTCCGGTAGATTGGCTTGGGGGGCAAAGATGCCCTTGTCTACGAGTTCTTTTTTACCGCTGTTCATCGTTGGCCGAATTTGTTTTATTTTATTTCAATTCATTATCACCATCTTAAAAGCAAAAAAGGGAATCAAAGCCAGCGATAAGCAGCGATGGACAGCGAAAAATCGGGATGCTTGCCGCCTTCTGTTCCGGGACTAAAATCCAATTAATTAAACAATAACGCACAAATCCCTGCCCACCTTGGTAAACGCCGCAATGGCATGATCCAGATCCGCCTGGGTATGGGCGGCGGACATCTGGGTGCGGATGCGGGCCTTGCCCTTGGGCACCACCGGGTAGAAGAAGCCGATGACGTAGACCCCTTCATCCAGCAGCCGCCGGGCGAATTCCTGGGCCAGGGGGGCGTCGTGAAGCATCACTGGCACGATGGGATGTTCGCCAGGCGGGATTTCGAAGCCAGCGGCCTCCATCCCTGCCCGAAAATAGCGCCCGTTGGCTTTCACACGTTCTATGAGATCACCACTTGCAGCAAGAATATCAAGCACCTTCAAGGTGGCCGCCACGATGGGCGGGGCCACACTGTTGGAGAAGAGGTAGGGCCGGGACCGTTGGCGGAGCCACTCGATCACCGTCCGCTTGCCAGCGATATAGCCCCCGCTGGCGCCCCCCAGGGCCTTGCCGAAGGTGCCCGTAAGGAGATCCACCCGACCCATGACCCCGCAATGCTCGTGGGTCCCCCGGCCGTTCTCCCCCATGAAGCCCACGGCATGGCTATCATCCACCATCACCAGGGCGCCATACCGCTCCGCCAGGTCGCAGATCTCCGGGAGCTTGGCGATATAGCCATCCATGCTGAAGACCCCATCGGTCACCACCACCTTGAAGCGGGCTTTCGCCGCCGCCTTCAGCTGCTTTTCCAGATCGGCCATGTCGGAGTTGGCGTAGCGGAAGCGCTGGGCCTTGCTGAGGCGGATGCCATCGATGATGGAGGCGTGGTTCAGGGCGTCCGAGATGATGGCGTCCTCTTCCGTGAAAAGGGACTCGAAGATGGCCCCGTTGGCGTCGAAGCAGCTTGAGTAGAGCTGGGCGTCTTCCATGCCCAGGAAGTGGGCCAGCTTCTCCTCCAATTCACGGTGGAGATCCTGGGTGCCGCAGATAAAGCGCACCGAGGCCATGCCGAAGCCCCGGGCCTCCATGGCTCCGGCGGCGGCCTTGATGACCTCAGGATGGTTCGCCAGCCCGAGGTAGTTGTTGGCACACAGGCAGAGCAGTTCCTTGCCGTGGGCCTTCAGCCTGGGGTGCTGGGGCGAGGTGATGGTCCGCTCGATCTTGTACAGCCCCTGCGCCTTGAGGTGGCGGATCTCCTGCTTCAGGTGCTCAAGGAAGGCCTTGTCCATGGAATGCCTCGGCTGCTGATGGTTCTTGCCTCCGAGTATGCCACCGGGCCGCCCCCAAAAGCGATAAGGGCACCGAGAGGAAACACAGGCCAGGAAAGAAGGGGGATCCTTTCCTGGCCTGCACTCAGCCTCTTGGTGCCTTTGGGGGTGGAACGCTTATTTTCTAGCTGCAGCCCGTGGTAGCGCCGCAGGTCTGGCACTTCAGGCAGGCACCGTTGCGCACCAGGGTCAGGTGGCCGCACTCGGGGCAGGGATCGCCGGTGTAGCCCTTCTCGCGGGCGGACTGGGCGGCACTGGCGCGCTGGGCGCCCACCGTGGCCATGGTCGGAGCGGGAGCCGCCACCCCCGCCACTTCCGCGGCGGAGAAGAGGGGCACCATGCCAGCATTGGCAGCCTGGAAGTCCTGGGCAGGGCTCTCGGGCTTGCGGCTATCCACCAGGTTCATGAGGCGCTCGGGGTCCACCTGGGCCAGTTCGAAACGGCCTAGGTAGCTGATGGCCAGATCCCGGAAGACGAAGTCGATGATGGAGGTGCTGAGCTTCACCGCATCGTGGCCCGAGACCATGCCATTGGGCTCGAACTTGGTGAAGAGGAAGGCGTCGCAGTATTCCTCCAGGGGCACCCCGTACTGGAGCCCCATGGAAACGGCGATGGCAAAGGAGTTGAGCAGGGAGCGGAAGGCTGCGCCCTCCTTGTGGATGTCCAGGAAGATTTCTCCAAGGGTGCCATCCTCGTATTCCCCGGTGCGGAGATAGAGCTTGGTGCCACCCACGGAAGCCGACTGGGTGTAGCCGCCCCGACGGTTGGGCAGCTTCTTGCGGTAGGTCCGCACCACCTGATGGGAGAGGGCTTCAGCCATCACCTGGGTCTTCTCGACCACCGTGGCCTCCTCGTCCGCCAGGGCTTCGAGGCCTTCGAGCTGCTCCAGGTTGGTGGCCAGGGCCTGGCTCATCTTGGAGCCGTCGCGGTAGAGGGCCACGGCCTTCAGCATGAGCTGCCAGGAGGCCTTGTAGATCTCGCCCACCTCCTCGACGGTGCTCTCGATGGCCAGGTTGATGGTCTTGCTGATGGCTCCGGAGAGGAAGGGCTGGGCGGCACCCATCATGCGGATGTGGCCCAGGGGGGCGATCAGGCGCTGTCCCTTGCGGCCGCAACGGTTGGCGCAGTCGAAGATGGGAAGATGCTCAGCCTTGAGGTGGGGAGCCCCCTCCACCGTCATGGCACCGGCCAGGGCTTCCAGGAAGGTGCTGACGGCGGCTTCGGGGAAGTCCTTCTTCAGGCGTTCCACATCCATGGTGAAGGCGGGGTCGAAGGCGGTGGGGAGCTTGGCCTCGATGACGGCCAGCTCTTCTTCCGTCCAGCCCTTGGCCAGGAGCTCCTTGCGGGTGATACCGGGGGTCTGGTCCGTGATCTCAACCCAACCCACCACGTAGCGTTCGATGTCCTGGATCTGGGTGGTGGTGTAGCCCAGGCGGGCCAGGGCTTCAGGGATGGCACGGTTCACCAGCTTGAAGTAGCCGCCGCCGGAGAGCTTCTTGAACTTCACCAGGGCGAAGTCAGGCTCGACGCCCGTGGTGTCGCAATCCATGAGGAGACCGATGGTGCCCGTGGGGGCCAGCACGGAGACCTGGGCGTTGCGGAATCCGTGGGCTTCGCCCAGCTCCAGGGCCTTGTCCCAGCTCTGACGGGCCGCGCTCAGGATGCTCTTGGGGATGCCCTCCCCCGTGAGGCCCTGGGGCGTGATGGAAAGGTTCTCGTATTCGGAGGTGGCGGCGTTGTAGGCGGCCCGGCGATGGTTGCGGATCACCCGCAGCATGTGGGCGCTGTTCTTGGCGTAGCCGGGGAAAGGTCCGTGCTCTTTGGCCATCTCGGCGCTGGTGGCATAGGCGTCACCGGTGAGGATGGCCGTGAGGGCGGCGCACCACTGGGTGCCTTCGGGGCTGTCATAGGGAATGCCCAGGCGCATCAGCATGGCGCCCAGGTTGGCGTAGCCCAGGCCCAGGGTCCGGTATTCGTAGCTCAGGCGGGCGATGGTCTCGCTGGGGAACTGGGCCATGAGCACCGAGATCTCCAGGACCATGGTCCAGAGGCGGATGCCGTGGCGGTAGCCCTCCAGATCAAAGCCACCGTCAGGGGTCAGGAAGGCGCACAGGTTCAGGGAGGCCAGGTTGCAGGCCGTGTCATCCAGGAACATGTACTCGGAGCAGGGGTTGCTCGCGTTGATGGGGCCATCCTCGGGGCAGGTGTGCCAGTCGTTGATGGTGGTGTTGAACTGCACCCCGGGGTCCGCGCAGGCCCAGGCGGCGTAGTTCACCTTGCGCCACAGGTCCTGGGCCTTGAGGGTCTTGCTGACCTTGCCATCCACCCGGCGGGTGAGCTGCCAGTCGCCGTCGGCCTCCACGGCGCGCATGAAGGCGTCGGGCACCCGGATGGAGTTGTTGGAATTCATCCCGGCCACGGTGGCGTAGCCTTCGCCGTCCCAGCCGGTGTCATAGGTGTGGATGTCCCGCTCGAAGTCCCCCTGGGAGAGGCGGTACAGGCTCTGGGAGAGGAAGGCCGGGGCGGCGCCGTCCCGTTTTGCCTTGGCCAGGGCCTTGCGCAGCTTCTCGTTGGTCTTGGGATCGGCATCGCGATCCACGCTGCCTTCCACGGCCTCGCAGAGGGCGTTCCAGTGCCTTACCAGCAGCTGGCTGCCGGCGGCCAGCATGGCCACCTTGCGCTCTTCGTTGACCTTCCAGAGGATGAAGGGCTCGATGTCCGGGTGGTCGAGGTCGAGGCAGACCATCTTTGCGGCCCGGCGGGTGGTGCCCCCGGACTTGATGGCCCCGGCGGCCTTGTCGCCCACCTGGAGGAAGCTCATGAGACCGGAGGACCGTCCGCCGCCCGACAGGGGCTCTTCGGCGCCACGGATCTTGGAGTAGTTGGAGCCGGTGCCCGAGCCGTACTTGAAGATGCGGGCCTCCCGCTCCCAGAGGTCCATGATGCCGCCGGGGTTCACCAAGTCGTCGTTCACGCTCTGAATGAAGCAGGCGTGGGGCTGGGGCCGCTCGTAGGCACTGGTGGACTGGCGCATCTCCCCGGTCTTGGGATCCACATAGCTGTGTCCCTGGGCGGGTCCGGAAATGCCGTAGGCGAAGTGCAGGCCCGTGTTGAACCACTGGGGAGAGTTGGGGGCGCACATCTGGTTGGCGAGCATGTAGACCAGCTCGTCGTAGAAGGCCTGGGCGTCAGCAGGAGTGTCGAAGTAGCCGAAGCTTTCGCCCCAGTGCCGCCAGCAGCCCGCCAGACGGTGGAAGACCTGACGGGAATCCGTTTCGCCGCCGTTCAGGGCGTCGATGCCCTTCCGCCGGAAGTATTTCTGGGCCAGGATGTCCACCGCCACCTGGGACCAGCTCTCAGGCACCATCACATCCTTGGCCTCGAACACCACCGCGCCATCCAGCTTGGTGATGCGGCTGGTTCGGGGCACGAAGGGAATACCCTCCAGGGGATCGCGACCCTGTTTGGTGAAGTGGCGGGAGATCTGCATGGATGCCTCGGACGCGAAACGTGCCCTCCGCCGGTGGGAGACGGAGAGGCGGGAGGGGGAGTGGAATACGACACTCGCCCAGGGGATCAGGGGCGGTCTCGTCAAACCTCAATGGGTAGTGTCGAGATACAAGATTCACCCCAAGATCTTGGGGTGTCAAGGGTGGAGAAACC